>CAVESN010000076.1:0-9310 GCA_963618365.1 Bacteroides uniformis | reverse complement strand
GCGTATGAGGGAGACAAGGAAACAGAAAGAGGAAAAGGAATAATGGAGCTGTTGACAAATGGGAACGGGGGGGGGGTATCTTGTCAAGAAATTAACTACATACAATGTGATTTGTCATTGTAAAGGAAGGAATTAAAGAATGAAGGCATGGAGAAAATGTGTGGTGCTCTCGATGATTGCCATGGCGGCAGTCATGGTGGGATGTGACGATGGGGATGACGAGGAATCTGTGAGCAAAACCCCGCTTACCATCACGCCCGAAGAGTTCGAGGAGTTCGTATCAAAAGGGAAATATACACAGGAAACTGGTACTGGTTCAGGACAAACGGACGGATTGGACATCAAGCTTGATGATTCTGAGTCATCCGCAGCAGTAGCCAAGGCGCTTATTGCGAAGATTTCCAAGCTGTCTGCTTCCAACTCTGGCGAGTGTTCGGATAAAGAAGTGTACAACTTCAAGGGAGTCAGTTTCTCGAGCTTGGAAGTGGTGTATGGCAAGTTCCAGTATGATGTCAAGACGATGACGTACACCACAAATGGCCAGGATAATTGTGATACTATGGCGACTTCTTCATCTCCCATAACCGCTACTTCAACAATTGACGGTGAGACCGCTCTTACTATTCCTGCAAATACAACCTTCAAAGTGATACTTGGGGCGGATGGAGAGGTTGAGAAGTTCAATGATGGTACAAATGACTATTCTGAAAGCGATGGTGATGCAACCAGGCAGGCTTTGTTCCCTCTCCTCAAGTTGATCTACAATAATATCCATAAGACTGCCACAGATGAAAGAATTTTAGTTACCGCGGGAACACTGGAGAAGACATCTTGTGCTTACAAGAAAGCCATTGCGGACGACCTTGTTGCCTGGAAAGAGTCCAAAACGGTTACCATTCGCGCATATGATATTACAAAATCAACAACGACCTATGACACCCTGTACGAGTGCTATGGCAGTGAAAGTGATGGCTATATCTACGTGAAGACCTGGTTAACTACTAACCAAAATGATGAAAGCTGTAAAATCCAGATTGATGGTTTGCGTTATAGTTATGTGAATCTTGATAGCAATAAAAATGTGTTTAATAGTTTGAATGCTATCTTTGATTGAGAAAACGTCTTAGAGAGTGGATGCAGGGTGGTCCTTGGGGAGCGCCCTGTTTTCGTGTGCCTGCGAGGATAATAATGTTAACCTCATGAATAGTGAACCTCTAATTCCCGAAATCCACAATCTACAAGAAGAAGGGCATTTGGCCCTATGGTGTCTGATGTGCTCCTTCCGATAGAAGATCCTTGTGGGATTGCTGTGCTTTCTCGTTTCTGCTGATCATGACAGGAATTCCGGGGTATGTTCGTTTGCCTAATCGTCATTAGTTGTCATACGACATTTGTCACTTTAAGGGAAGCATAACACAGGACCATCGTATGTGGTCCTGTGCTGTTATTGTGGGTATCTTAGCATCTTAGCTTGAGTGCTTTCCAAGTGCCGCTTGCACTCTCGCTTCGGCTTGTTCCTTGTCGAACACGGCGAGCTGGTTGGCAAGGGTTCTCGGGTCGTCGTACTTATTCTCTCTCCTGGAGTTGAAGAGCGAGTAGAGCACCGGCGAGAGATAAAGCGTGAGGAAAGCGCCTGTAATCAAACCTCCGAAGAAGGTAAGAGCGATGGGCTGCATCATCTCCGCTCCGTCTCCGGGGAAGAAAGCCATGGGAACCATGCCGATGACGGTTGTCAGGGTGGTCATGAGGATCGGCCTGAGCCTTAGTCTTGCGGAGACAAGGCATGCATCCCGTACTGGCATGTGCTCTCTCACCCTGTGGTTGATCGTATCTACCATGACGATGCCGTTGTTGACGACCACTCCTATGAGTGCGACGATGCCGACGATGGAGAAGAGGCTGAAGGTCTGTCCCATCCAGAGCTGGATCCAGATGACACCGATCATCAACAGCGGCACGGTGGCAAAGATGATGAAGGGGTCCACAAGGCTCTCGAACTGCGCGGCCATGACAGCGAAGACGAGAAGCAATGCGAGAAGGATGATCAGCACGAGCGTAGGTCCGTATTCGGCAAGCTGCTGCATGTCTCCGTTTTGCTCGACCGTCACTCCGTCCGGGGCGGTGAAGTAGGCCTCCAATGCCTTGTTGATCTTTGCCTGGACTTCGTTCGCAGAGTATCCGTCGGCAAGATTGGCTGTCACCTCGTTGACTCTTTGCTTGTCCTCACGGCTGATGGTCTGCGGTCCGTTGCTGACGGAGAAGGTCGCCACCTGGTCCAGTGTCACTTGTCCGTTCGATCCGTTTACCAAAAGGGATCCGAGCTGCCCGATGGAGGAGACGCTCCCTTCGTCAATCTGCACCACCAGGTCATAGGTGTTGTCCGCATCAAACGAGCTGATAGTGGTGGCGGTGGTGCCGTTGACCGCATAGCTGACCGTGGTGGCAATCTGGCTGACAGTAAGGCCGAGGTCCTTCGCCCTCTCCTGGTCAATCTCCATTACGATCCTGGGAGCTCCATCCTCCAAATCTGTATCCACGTCGACCGCCTCCGGCACATAGGTGTTGATGATGGCGGCAATCTCATTGACTGCCTCTGCTATTGCGGTGGTGTCCCTTCCCTTGACCTGGATTGAGATGGCGCTGCCACTTCCCGGTCCGCGGCCGGAACTGAATGACCATGTGGCCGAAGGATTGTCATGCAGCATGGGACGGAGCATGTTCTTCAAATCGTTCGCACCTATGGTCTGCTCTGTGACATCAGGCATGTCGAGCTCTATGGATCCGGTGTTGGAGGATCCCACATTGACCAGGATCTCATCATACGCCTCTAGGGGAATCTGGTCGAGGATCTTCTGCTGCATGGAAAACAGCTCTTCTCTTGTCACGCTCTTGTTGGTGCCGGCAGGAAGTGTGAGGTTGATCCTCACCGAGTCGTCCGTGTCCATGCGGGGAGTCAGGTTCATGCCGATCTTGCCCATGCGGGAGAAGGAGAAGAGGGTGGTGAGCACAAGCAGCATGATGATGAGAAATCGGTGGTTCAGGCAATACTCGAGGCTCTTCACATAGCAATGCTCCATGGCCCGTTCAATCTTTGTCCCCATGTTGTCAAGAAAGCGTAGCGGTGCGAGCCGTAGCGGTTTTTGCGTTCTGGAGTCAAGCCTCAGAAGGGATCCGCAGAGCGCGGGGACGACCGTTTGCGCTACCACCAGCGAAACGGCGAGGGAAATGCAGACAGTGTAGATTAGGTCCTGGAACATGATGCCGATCATCTCGAGCTTGTTCTTGAAGATGATAAGGGGGATGAAGACACAGATGGTGGTCAATGTCGAACCAAGGTTCGCCGCCGCCATGTCCTGGCTTCCAAGGATGGCCGAGGCTGCGGCGCTCCGGCCCTGCGTGCGGAAGTTGTAGGTGTTCTCGAGGTTCAATGTCGACGCATCGACTATCATGCCGATGCCGAGGATTAATCCTGCCATGGACATGCTGTTGACGGTGATGTCGGCAAGGCTCATGACCATCAATGTCACCAGAATCGAGATGGGCATGGAGAGGCTTATGATGATGGTGGCCTTGATATTGCGTAAAAAGAGGAAGATGACAAGCGCCGCGAGCAAGACTCCTTCGATGGCGCTGGAATAGACTTCGTCCAGCGTGGAGCTGATCATCGTCGTGTCGTCACGCTGCACCGCGACTTGCACACCCCCAGGCAGGGATTTGTTGATCTCCGGCAATGCGGCGCGTACCGCCTTGGCGACTGTCGCGCTGTTGGTGTCGCTTTCGTTGGAGATGGAGAGCTGGATGATCCTGTTCCCGTTGCGGTAGCGCTCCTGGCTTGTTCCTTCTCCCTGGCTGACAGTGGCGATGTCATCCACCGTGACGGAAACGCCGTCGAGTGTGGATATGCGGGTTTTCCTCACATCTTCTACGCTCTTGTACCGGGAATCGGTGTTGATGGTGTAATCCATGTTGTTCTGGGTGATCTCCCCCATGCTCTCCTGTACGTTGGTGGCTGCGAGGGCGCTCTTGACCTGGCTGAGCGTCAGGCCGTAGCTGGCGAGCTTGACGGGATCCACATTCACTTCATATTGCACGTCACCGGTTCCTGTGACGGAGACCTGGCTTACTCCATCGACACGCTGAAGGAGTGGTTTGACATCATTCTCCGCAATCGTATAGAGCTCGTTGAGATCCCCCGATCCTGCCATGTAGAGTCGCATGAAGCTGCTGTTCGTCTGCCGGTCGAAACGGAACACAGTGGCTGTCCCTGCCCAATCAGGGAGGGTTGATCCGCTGTTGAGGCGGTTGACTTGCGCCTGCACGTCATCCTCTGCCTCGTCCAGGTCGGTGCCATAGTTGAACTCCAGAACCGCAAAGGCGCGTGTTGCGCTGGAGGATGTGGTCATCGTGTGCAGGTTCTGGATGGAACCGAGGCGGTTTTCCATCACTTTGGCAATCTGCTGCTCAACCGCTTCCGGGTCCGCATCCGAGTCGCACTCAACCATGACGGCGATGATCGGCATGGAGACGTTGGGGTAGAGCGCAATCTGCAAGGAGGGGAGGAACATGGCGCAAATGACCAATATCACGACAAACACCATCGTGATGAAGATGGGTCTTCGTACAGAGAATTCGGAAAGTTGCATGTGCTACCTCACTTGACTACGGAAATCTTGGTGCCGTCGGTGACGCTGCCGGCGGTGATGACCAGATCTCCCGCGGAAAGTCCGCTTTCGATGACCGTCATGGAGTCGTTGTTCGAGCCGAGGGTGACTTTCACCCTCTTCGCTTTGTCCCCGTCAACCACGAACAGGACATTCTCTCCAAGATAGGTGGTAAGGGCGGTGGAGGGGACTAGCAAAGCATCCTGTTTCTCTTCGGTGGTCAGCACAAGGGAGACATACATGCCTTCCTTGAGCCGGGAGGAGGGAGAGTCGATGGAGAGGGTCACCTTGACGGTCCGGTTGTTCGGGTTGACCTGCGGGCTGATGCTCTTGATGGTGGCGGAAAACGGCTCCGCTGGCCATGCGCTGGTAGTGAAAGAGGCCTTCATTCCGACATTCAGCGATGAGAGGTAGCGCTCCGCTACCTGTGCGACTACCTCGAGTTCCCCGGAAGATCCCACGGTTGCCAGAGCGGTGGATGTGGTGATCTTCTGTCCGACATACCCTTCCACCGAGTAGATGGTTCCGCCAAGCGTGGCTTTGATTTCAGTCTGCTTGTATGCTTCTCCGGGAGAGGAGGGGTCGACGGTTGCAATCACATCCCCTGCCTTGATGGTGTCCCCGACATGAAGATTGAAGGAGGTGAGTGTGCCTCCCACTTCTGTCGAGTAGAGGGTCTTTGTGTCCATGCTTCCCTTCAGTTCCGCTCCCATGGTGGAGGTGCGCACAAAGAGGGAAGGCTGCACTTCATAGGTGCCGACATTGGCCACTACCTCCGAACTTTGTCCGCTCTTCTTCCCCAGGTCGACCTCTGTCGCTTTTGCCAGCATCGGTTTGGCAACCAGATAGGCAAGGAGCACGCAAATGGCCAGAAGGACGATGGTGACTATCCGGTCAAGGAGTCCCGGCTTCTTCGGTGTCTCCACTTTCTGTGGTTTCTGACTGATCATTTCCTGTTCTTCATCTTCGTACATGTCTCTATCCTTCTTGTGTGGTTATTGGGCGAGCTGGGCAATCGGGCATTCAAGCAGCGTTGCCAGGTCGTAGAGCGCGATGGTGTGGTTCAGCTGCTGCTGGACCATGGCTAGCTCGGCATCCGATACGCTCTTCTTTGTGTCATCAAGGTCGCTGTAGCTGCTTTTCCCTGCATCATAGCTTTCCTGGGTAAGCTTCAGCTGTGTGCGTGCCAGTGCAAGGTGGGTTTCTAGGAGCTGGAGATTGTCTTCTGCCTGGCTGACGCTCGTGAGCGCATCCTTTACCTCTTCTTCCAAGTCGTCCAGCGCCTTCTGAAAGTTCAATCGGGCGATTTGGAGTTCATATGATGCGCTGTCGATGGCAATGCGGTCGCTCGAGGAGCCAAACAGGTGGTCCAGCGGGACGGAGACTGTCACTCCCAGCGTCGTCGTGTCGGCCAAGTCGTCAAATCCCCAATTCCCCTTGTCGTTGCGGTAGGAGTAGATGGAGTCTCCCAGACTGGTTTTTGCCGAGACGTTCACGCTGACGCCTTGGTTGGTTGCCTTGGTGCTTTTCAGGTTTTGCTCCGCCTGCGCTATCGCAAGGGAATATTGCTTGATGGTGGTGGTCTTGTCCATTTCCTTGAGCAAAGTGGTGCTCTCTTTGAGGGTGAAGAGTTCCGGCATGGCTTGGAAGGTGTCCTCTTCACCAATTTCCAGCTTGGTCAGATTGGAGAGCGTCCGAAGTGCGTTCTGGTACGTCTGGTGGGCGATTTGCTCCTGGTACTTCGCATCGGCGACACTCATGTTCGCCTGGCTGACGGAAAGGGTCGTGGCACGGGATGCCTCATATTTCTGCTTTGTGGTTTCCAGATCCCTCTCCTCCCTCTCCAGGGCATTTTGCTTGCTCTGCCATGCAAGGCGTGCCGCTTCGGCATTCCAATAGGCAGTGGTAACCCTGCTTTCAATCGAGTTGATCTTGCTCTGGTAGGTAAGAAGTGCACTCTCCCCCGCAAGGGCACGCTTCGCCTTGTTGGATGAAAGCGATGCGCTGTTGATGGACCAGGAGATGCCGCCGATGGTGTAGGAGGCGCTTTTCGACTGGTCGATGATGCTGGCGCTCAGGCTAGCTCCCAGCTCCAAGCTGAGGGAGGGAAGCCAGTCGTTGACAGAGTTTTCCCTCTGGCTTCGGGAGAGCTCGAGGGTCGCTACCTTGAGCTCTGTGTTGTCCGCTCTTGCGGCACCTAGCGCCTCCTCTAGGGAAATCTCTTTTGCGGAGAGGGGAATCCCTAGTGAGAGGAGGGATGCAGCAAGGAGAAATTGGGCTGTATGCATGGAATGAAACTCCTCGTAAAGATGGAACTACTATATCGGGAATGCACAAGAAATAATATGCCGTGGCGCTGAAGTTTTATGGAGAAAAGTGGCTTTTCTTTTCCCGGAGAAGCCGTATAGAATGGTGAGCCACGGAGGAACATATGAAGTCTGTGGTCAATGTGCGGTTGAAACCGGAGGTGGCGCCCCGGATTGGCGTGGTGCGCAAATTGGTCGCCAAAAAGCTCTCTCTTGACCCGAAGGAGATTTCTGCGCTCCGCATCATGCGTGAGAGCATCGACGCACGACGCAGGCAGGTGTTTGTCGACCGCACCTATGAGGTGTTTGTGGGTGAAGAACCCTCCGCCGCATATGAGAGGACAACCTACCAAGATTGTTCCCACAAAGAGGAAGTGGTCATCGTCGGAGCCGGTCCCGCAGGTTTGTTCGCGGCTTTGCGGCTTCTTGAGATTGGATTGAAGCCGGTGATCCTTGAGCGTGGAAAGAGCGTGGAGATGCGCCGCCTTGACATCGCCGAGATGGGGCGGAGCGGAATCGTCAACCCCGAGTCGAATTTCGGGTTCGGGGAAGGGGGTGCGGGTGCCTTCAGCGATGGAAAGCTCTTTACCCGGAGCGACAAGCGCGGCGACGTGAAAAAAGTGCTTGCGCAGCTTTGCCAGCATGGAGCTGACCCGGCAATACTGTATGAGACCCATCCCCATATCGGAAGCGACAGGCTTCCGGAAATAATCAAACACATCCGGACCACCATCCAGAACAATGGGGGAGACTTCCATTTCCAGAGCAAAGTCACCGCCTTGCAGTATGATGCGATGGGGCGCGTGGTCGGAGTCGTCACCGAAAGCGGAAAGAGCTACGATGGTCCGGTCATCCTTGCCGTCGGCCACTCCTCTTGCGAGATGTACCGGTATCTACATGAGCAGCACATCGCACTGGAGAGCAAAGGAATTGCAGTCGGAGTAAGGCTTGAGCATCCCCAAGCGCTGATAGATCGGATCCAATACCATACCCCTGAGGGGAGAGGCGTTTTTCTTCCTCCCGCCGAGTACCAGTTTGTCATGCAGGCATCCGGACGCGGTGTCTATTCGTTCTGCATGTGTCCGGGGGGAGTGGTTGTCCCCTCTTGTACACGGGAAGGATTCCTTTCCGTCAACGGCATGAGCGCAAGCGCCCGAAGCGGCAGGTTCGCCAACAGCGGCATGGTTGTTGAGCTGCATCCTGAGGACCTTCCCCAAAAGCAATTCGGCGGAAGCCTTGGCATGCTCCGTTTTGTCGAGGCGTTGGAGGCTCGGTCCTGGAGGGCGGGAGGAGCCAGAATGGTGGCGCCCGCGCAAAGGATGGGGGATTTTCTGCAGGGGCACCTCTCGGAGAACCTGCCTCGCACAAGCTATTGGCCCGGCATCGTCAGCGCCGACCTGGAGACCGTGCTTCCCTCTTTCATCACTTCCCGGCTCAAGCAGGGTTTTGTCGCTTTCGGAAAAAAGGCGGAGGGGTTTGTCACCAACGAGGCGCTGATCATCGCCAGCGAGACCCGCACCAGCAGCCCGGTGCGGATTCCCCGTGACAGCCTGAGCTTGATGCACATCGAGCGGCCAGGCCTCTTTCCCTGTGGGGAAGGGGCCGGCTATGCCGGAGGAATTGTCAGCGCGGCAATGGATGGCATTGCCGTAGCCGATGCGGTGGCGAGATATTTCTCCTGACATGCAGCAAGGATTTCTCCCGATAGCGAAAGAGGACGCCAGGGTGCTGTTTTTGGGAACAGGACCAAGCAGGGTGTCGCTCTTGAAGGGGGAATACTACGGCCATCCCTCCAATGTTTTCTGGAAGATGCTCTCCTGTTTCTTCCAGGAGCCTATAAAGACCTATGAGCAGAAGCGGGAGCTCCTTATCTCACACCAGATTGCACTCTGGGACACGCTCAAATCGTTTGAGCGCATCGGAAGCCTCGATTCCGGATACAGGGAGGTGGTTCCTAACGACCTTATCCCCTTCATCCAATCCCACCCTTTTCTCAAGGCTGTGGGATTCACGGGAAGAAAGGCTGAAACTTTCTACCGCAGGTTCGTCTCCTGGTATCCTAAGGGAATCACCTTTCTCACATTGCCTTCCACGAGTGCCGCATACACGCTTTCATTCGCACAAAAATATCTTGCGTACAAAACGTTTCTGGAGCGGTTCCTTCTGGATTGACAGGGCAAGGTTCCCCATCATGCAACTACACCGGTCCAGTTTGTCAATGGTTATGCCTCAATCCTTCATAAAGCCTGTGATTGCAAGCCACGTTTTTGAGGTTTCTGAAGCAATTGTGTCATAACTGTCAGAGTGATGGTTTTTCAACACACTGTTGGATTTAGACATAGT
>CAVESN010000075.1:7893-9600 GCA_963618365.1 Bacteroides uniformis | reverse complement strand
TTCGTGCACCTCGATCATCGGCCTTACCACCTTAATCTTCCCGTCAAAGAAATCCTGCACTGGATGCATGGTCTCAAATCTACCTCGAAAGAAGAGGTTCATCATCGTCGTCTCCACCAAATCGTCCAGATGGTGCCCCTCGGCTACGATATGCCAATGGTGCGCCTCAAGGAATTGGAAGAAAATCCTTCTCCGGTTGCGGGAGCAAAGGTAGCAATTGAATTCCCCTTTGAACCCTTCGTGGTGCTGTACCTCCCTCTGGATGGTGAGGTCGATGCCAAGCGCGTCGAAGAATGCACGAACAGCCAGTACATCCTCTTTTTTCAGGGGGAGCTCCTCCCATTCGATCAGAAGCGCATGGAGCCGGTAGTGGATGGGAAGCCATCTCTGGCGTAGCGCAAGGGCAAGGGCGAGGGCAAGGCTGTCCTTCCCGCCAGAGACGGCAATCAGCACGTCATCCCCGTCGCCGAACATCCCATATTCGTTGATTGCCTTTCCCGTGGCCTTCACAAAACGCATGACCCAGGGAGGAATCTCTCCCGCAAGCAACGCATGGTAGTCAAGTTTTCCTTTTCCCTCGAGCATAAAGCTATTGTAGCAAATTCCTCGCTTTCTTGCTATCGACCGAAGGTGGCAGATAGAGCCGAGTTTTGCGTAGGCACCTAGTGAACACCTGACTGATGTCAGATTGGAACAGCTGGTCCTTTTCCAGGAAGGAGGAGACCGATCCGTCCTTGGAGAGCACCGGCATGTCCGACTCGAAGGAGATGGGCTCGGGGATGTCGATGACCACCTGCCAAGGCTTCAGTGAGGGATAGGAGGGGGAAAGCTTTTGGAATATGCGCCATTCCACATTCGTCCTTCCCCTCAATGTTCCCGCTTCCTTGTCCAGGGGATTCTCCTCCTGCCAATCACGCTCATATGCGGTTAAGAAAAGTTTTGCGTCATGGACATCCCTGATATTCCGCAGTGCGGGGTGGGGAATCCTCTCAGCCAGCAGGAAGAAGGAGCTGTCATCAAGTCCGTACAAATCTGAATATCCAATTGCCTTGTCTTCCAAGGCACAAAGCAGCGCTTTCTTGATCATCGCCGTTGCGCTGCGTGTGAATGGATGCCAATAGACCGAGCGGTACATCAGGTACTTGGCAAAGAGCAAATGCTCCACATTGCCTATTGCCTTTTCCTCCAATGCGGGTAGGTCGTTCGCTATCGCGAGATGGCTGGTAATGAAGGGCGCGTCCTGGCTTCCATAGGGGACCCCGCAAAACCATGCGTCACGGTTCAGGTAGTCGAGCTTGTCGGGATCCAACGCACCGCTAAGCAGCTTGCGGTAGCAGGCTATCTCCTTGCTTTCCGAGGGAATCGAGTCATCGATGATTGCCGCCACCCGTAGGGGATCTGCGCCATAGCGGCATATCGCTTCATTGAGTTCTCCCTTTTCCCTGATAAGCTTTCCCGCAATCTGTTCGTGACTCATGAGAGGGAGCTCCTTGAGTGAGTGCGCATAGGGGAAATGGCCGATGTCGTGCAGCAGCGTTGCGGCAAGGAAGCTCTTGACCCCCTCGCTAGTGAAAAGGGAATCATACCCTTTCATCGCAAGAAAGCGGAGAATGGAGAGGGAGAGAAAGTAGACGCCAAGGCTGTGGTCAAGCCGTGTATGAACAGCGGAGGGATAGAGAAGGCTCGCCGGACCAAGCTGTCCTATCC
>CAVESN010000075.1:0-7789 GCA_963618365.1 Bacteroides uniformis | reverse complement strand
GTCCTATCCTGGAGAGTTTTTGCATGCTTTGGCATTTGAAAATCCCGAAAAACTCTTTCGTCATCGGAATGTCTTTCCAGAGAGCGTCACGTATGGTGACCTCCTGACTATCGTACAAGATGGACAACATGGCATTGTGCTTCATAGCACGAATGGTAAACCCAACTGTACCGAATGGAAAGATTCGGATAGAATAAAGGCATGCGACTTTTCTTTCTTTTCCTGCTTGTCTCATCCTTCTTGCTTCCCCTCTCCGCAAAGGAGACGGAAGAGAAGCTAGCGATGGAAAAAGGAATCGTTGTCCGTCCGACCGAACCGACTCTGGGTGAACTCTCCGAGCCATCCCTTGGCGTGAGGGAGATGATGGAGGGAGAGTATTCTCTTGCCTGGCTTGACGGGTATGTCGATCCGGGAGTGAAACAATCTTTCGCCTACCAATACGGACCTCTTTTGGAAGCCATGCTTCCCGCAAAGGGGGCCATATATGGCAGGTCGGTTGCAAGCGGTCCCTATGTGGTGGTTCCCGTGCGGTTGCGTGATGGAAGATATGTGACGCTTACTCTCGCCGAAAACAAGCTGGTGGGGATTTCTGTGAGCGACTAGGCGTTTGTCCGGTGCTTTTGGTAGTATCGCTTCTCCTTCGCCAGTCTCCTTTTCTCGCTTTTGCTTGCCTGCCATGCTACCTGATCCCTCCAGAAGGAACGGGAGAAGAGCACATAGACCGTGACAAGCTCAAGGCGGCCCGCCAGCATCAGAAACGAGAAGACCCAGAGGGTCCAGTTGGGGAACATGTCAAAGTTTCCTTCCGGTCCGATTGCGCTGAAACCGACTCCTATGTTGCCAAGGGAGAGGAACGAGCTGGAGAAGGAAGTGAAGAAGTTTTGCCCGGCGAGGGAGATGATGATGGCGCCGATGATGCCGGTTGCGAAGTATAAGCCTACAAAGCCAGCGATGCCGAGCATGACATCGTTGTCTATCACATCATCCCCTATGCGGTTCTTGCACACGGCGTTCGGGTGGAGCCGTTTATGGATGGTGGAGCGTCCCAGGTTCAAGAGTGCGGCCACGCGCACCACCTTGATGCCTCCTCCTGCGGATCCCGCGCATCCTCCTATGAAGAAGAGGGTGAAAAGGAGCATTTGGGAGAACATGGGCCAAGTGGTGTAGTTCGCAGTCACAAAACCTGTGGTAGTGATGATGCTGACCACCTGGAAGAATGCGTATCTCAGCGACTGGAAGAAGCTATGGTAGACGCCCTGAAGGAAAAGGTTGAGCGCAACAAGAAGCGAGAAGAGTGCGACAATCTTCGTGTAGGCTCTCAGCTCTCCATCTTTCAAGGCCTGTTTCCCGCGACCGCAAAGCATTTTGAAGTAGAGCGAGAAATTGATTGCCGAGAGGAACATGAAGAAGGTGCACACCACATCGACATAGGCGCTCTGGTAGGATCCGATGGAACCATTTCTGACGCTGAATCCTGCCGCACTCATCGTGCTGAATGTGATGGTGATGGCATCATACCAATTGACTTTTCCCGCTAGGAGGAAAAGTACCTGCAGCGCGGATATTGCGAGATAGATCCCCCACAGCGCTCCCGCTGTCCCTCCCGTCTTGGGGGTCAACTTGTCCTTCGTGGGCCCTGCGGACTCGCTTCCGTAGAGCATTGTCCCCTTGACCCCCAGCATGGGAAGGAACGCCACGAAGAGCACCACGATTCCCATGCCTCCCAGCCAGTTGGTCTCGCTTCTCCAGAAGAGAATCGACCTCGCTTTGGTTTCGATGGACCTGAAGGTGGTGGCTCCGGTGGTGGTGAATCCGCTCATAATCTCGAAAAAGGCATCCGAGTAGGTGGCTGTGGATCCGGAGAGGAGGAGGGGAAGGGACCCGAAGGTGGCTGCGAGCACCCAGGTGAGGGTGACAAGAAGAAATCCGTCCGCGGGCGTCATCCGCTCGTTTCTCTTTCCTTTGCAGCACAACAGCAGCAGTGCGCTGAATGTGGCGATGATAAGCATTGTGGTTAGGAACGACTTGAGCGCCAGATTCTCATGGAGGCAAAAGGCGATAAGCGCGGGAAACCCCATAAAGAGGCCGGAGAAGAGCTGGATGATTGCGAGGAGCCTGAAATCCTGCTTCAGGTTCATGAGAAGAGCCTCGTCGCGTAGTCGACCCGTCCATGGGGAACGGCGACCAGGATGGTGTCATCCTCCTTGAAGAGATACTCGCCATCGGCAAGATAGCTCTTCCCCTCTTTGTCCGTCACCCCGGTGATGATGACCTTGCCGGAGAGGGGGACCTCCTTGAGAGGCTTGCCAAGCAATTGGTTGCCTGCGGTCAACTTGAACTCGGCGACTTCGATGGATCCGCCGAAGATGGAGTGGATGGAGGTGATGTTCTCTCCTCGTATGTAGCGAAGCAATGTGTCCACCGTGGACTCTGTGGAGCTCATGACGGTGTCTATGTCGAGGTGCCTGGCCAGCATCGTGTAGTTCGGGTTTGTCTTCACGAGCGCGATGGTATGGGGAATCCCCATTCTCTTGGCATAGGCGCTAATGATGATGTTGAGCTCGTCCTTGTCGGTGATCGCCACCATCAGGTCGTAATGGTCGAGCGACTCACCGTCCCAGACGCCCTGGTCCGTGATGTCTCCCTTGATGACAAGCGATTCGGGGTACATCTCGCTGAATTGCTCGCATTTCGCTTCATCGATGTCGACCACTGTGATCCTTTTGCGGCTGGAGGGAGAGAACTTGCTCAGGAGGTACCGGGAGATTCTTCCCGCCCCCACGAGGCAGATGTGCCGTGGCTTGCTGATGGAGGCATCAAGCTCTCCGAGCAGCTGGACCATCTGTTCCTTGAAGGTGATGAGCGCAAGCGTGTCCCCCTTTTGCAACACGGTGGATCCTGCGGGGAGCAATGTCTGCCTGCCTCTCTGGATTGCCGTCAGTACGAAAGGCGTTTTGATCATGGGCTTGAGAAGGGAGAGCGGCATTCCCTTGATGGGGCTGTCGTTGCCGACAGAGAGGTTGCAAAGGATGAATGGTGTGTTCGGAAAGGTCATGGCTCCCTGGAACAGTCCGTTCATGATGATGTCGCCCACCTGCTTGGCGACCTCCTCGGAAGGGTTGACGATGACATCCACCCCTAATAGCGGTACATCCATCTCCCGTCCAGTGTAGCTCATCGAGCGGATGACCGCGATGGTGCGCGGGCTCTTGTACTTGTGGGAGACTAGGGCGCAGGAGACGAGGTTCACCTCATCGCTATTGGTGATGGCAATGAAGATGTCCGCATTCTTGCATCCCGCTTCCTCGAGGACGCTGGGGTTGGTTCCGCTTCCGTTGATTGCCATGCAATCCAGTTTTTGGGTGACTATGTCGCACTGATCCGGATTGGAGTCTATGAAGGTGACATCCTTCTTTTCCCCTATCAGAAGTTTTGCAAGCTGAAGGCCTCGATGGCCAGCTCCAAGAATCACAACAAGCATGATGTTACTTTACCAAATGGAGAGGGAAGGCTCAACACTAGCGCACGGCATAGCCTAGCATGATTCCGAGCACCAAGCCACATAGGAACACCCAGCGTTTCCTTATGGGAAAGGATGGTCCGTCCTCCTCCCTTTGCGCCCGCCTTGGCGCTGTCTCCTTTACATAGGAAAGTCCGCTCTTGGGAATCGAGAAGGTCCTCCTTTTCCCTCCGCACGCCTTGCGGGTTATGCGATAGCCTGGAATGCCCCATGACCAACCCACCCCTTTCTGGGAAAGGTTGATGCGGCCTCCGCCGGGCAGCTTGAAACTTTTTCTGAACCGTAGACCCATGCCAGAATCATACCATCAAAAAGGTTGAGAGGGAAGGTCGTTCGCTTGCAGAGCCTTCCTATTCGGATTATAGTCTGTGGCTATGAAAAAAAGACTGATTACTTCCGCTTTGCCGTATGTGAACAACGTTCCCCACTTGGGAAACTTGCTGCAGGTGCTTTCCGCAGACGTGTTTGCACGTTTTTGCCGTTCCAAGGGGTATGAGACCTTGTATGTGTGCGGTACTGACGAGTATGGCACCGCCACGGAGACCAGGGCTTTGCAGGAGCATGTCTCTCCACGGGAGCTTTGTGACCGTTACCATGCGATCCATAAGGATATCTACAAATGGTTCAATATCAGTTTCGACTATTTCGGACGCACAAGCACCCCGATGCAGACGGAGATTGTCCAGGAAATTTTTGATCAGGTCTATAAGGCAGGGTATATCACCGAGCATGAGCAGACCCAGCTCTACTGTCCTCATTGCTCACGCTTCCTTGCCGATCGCTTTGTGACAGGGACCTGCCCCCATTGCGGATATGAGAAGGCGAGGGGGGACCAGTGCGAGCATTGCGGCACCTTGCTGGATCCGGCCGATCTGAAGGATCCCAGATGCTCCGTGTGTGGCACCGCTCCGGTGAATAGGACCACCAAGCACCTCTATCTGGACCTTCCCAAGGCTCTTCCTCTTTTGCAGGCGTGGATGGACAAGGCTTCCACCGAAGGGTTCTGGGCAAACAACGCGGTGCAGATTACCAAGAGCTGGATTCGTGACGGCTTGAAGGAAAGAGCCATCACCCGCGACTTGAAATGGGGTATTCCCGTTCCCTTGAAGGGGTTTGAGGATAAAGTCTTCTATGTCTGGTTTGATGCTTGCATAGGGTATGTCTCGATAAGCGCATATGCGACCGATAACTGGAAGGATTGGTGGTTCGATCCCGAACATACCGAGCTTTTCCAGTTCATCGGTAAGGACAACATCCCATTCCATACCGTCATCTTCCCCTCCACCCAGCTTGCGACGGGAAAGAAGTGGACCATGCTTCACCATATGAGCTCCACCGAGTATTTGAATTACGAGGGTGGGAAGTTCTCCAAGAGCCAGGGAATCGGAATTTTTGGAAACGATGTCGAGTCCACGGGAATTCCTGCTGACGTGTGGCGTTTCTACCTCTATTACAATCGCCCTGAGACAAGCGATTTTACCTTCACCTGGGCTGATTTCCAGGAAAAGGTCAACAAAGAGCTGATCGGGAACCTCTCCAACCTGGTGAACCGTACGGTCACCTTTACCAAGAAGTGTGTTGACGGCTTCCTTGAGGAAGGTGAGATTGACGAGGAGTTCAAGAAGATTGTCCTCAGCTATGAGCAGAAGATCGATGCTTTGATGGAAAGATCTGACGAGAGGGAGGCGCTCCGCACGATTCTGGCCCTCTCCTCCGAGGGAAACAAGATGTTCCAGGATGCGGAGCCATGGAAGACCAAGAACACGGACATGCAGGCCACCAGGAAGGTGCTGCGTACCCTGTGCTTCCTCCTTGAGGACCTTGCGGTCATGATTGAGCCGTTCATGCCTTCCACCAGCGAGAAGCTGCTCGGGTTCTTCGGCATCAAAGCGCGGAGCTGGAAAGAGCTCGGATTCTGGAAGGGAGAGGTCCATATAGGGGATGTGCAGCTGCTTTTCCAGCGGCTTGAGGATGACCTGGTTGCTCGGCTTCGTGAACGTTTCAGCGGAAGTCAGAAAGAGCGTGAGCAGAAAGAGCAGAAACAAGAACAAAAAAAGAGTGAAGGAGTATCCAAACACAACATGGGCGCATTAGATCCGAATTTGTCGATTGCCGAGAACTTCCAGAAGCATGTCATTCTGAAGGTCTCTGAGATCACCAACGTTGAGAAGCATCCGGGAGGGGACAAGCTCTACATCTTGACATTGAACGACGGGTCGGAGAACCCTCGCACGATTGTCAGCTCTATCGTTCCTTTCTATAAGGAGGAGGAGCTTCTGGGGCACCATATCGTCCTGGTAAGCAACCTCAAGCCGGCCAACTTCAGGGGAGTGAAGAGCTATGGCATGTTGCTTGCGGCAAGCGATCCGACTGCACCCAATCCCCATGATACCTGCGAGGTCCTTTTCCCTGACGATATTCCCGTAGGCACGGTCTTGGAGCCAGAGGGGCTACCTGTTCCTACCGAAGAGTATTGCTATGTGAAGCCGGAACCTTTCTTCGAGATGCCGATGACCACCAAGGATGGTGTTCTGATGATTGATGGGAAGAGGATAGTCAGTCCACAGGGGAAGGAAGTGCACGCACACACCTATGTGAACGGCAACGTGGGTTGATGGATCTTCATCCGATGCGGGTGGATGAGCTCTCGTCCACCCATCTCATGCAAAGCACCTATTGGGCGAACCTTAAGAGCGGCCATGGATGGAGCGCATATGCCTTCCGTCTTGGCCGTTCTTCCCTTCTTGTGCTTTGCCGGAGGTTCTTGCGATGCTTCACCCTTGCCTATGTGCCGTTCGGGCCGGATCAGATTGTCAGCCTCAGGGAGCTTTCCCTCGCACTCAGCCCTTTTTTGCCCCGCGGGACATTCGCCATAAGGTATGACCTGCCCTATGGGGACCTTTGTGACGCAAGCGGTGCGGTCAGTCAAGCCAATTCCGTCCAGCCCGATGCTACGGTGCTCATTTCTCTTGGTGATGGGTATCCTCTGGTGCGTGAAAGATATCGCAAACGGGCAAAACGACAGCTTTCCCGTGCAAATGGGGTTCTCGTTTCTTCCCTCTGGAAGGGAAGCGAGGAGGAGTTCGAGCAGTTTTTCGCACTCTACGAGGAAACCGCAAGGCGTGATGGTTTTTCCTCCCGATCCAAGGAGTATATCCGCGATGTGCTAAGGATAGCCTCTGGCGGGGTGCAAGCGGACCTTTTCCTCGTGTGGAGGCAAAAAACCCTTGTCGGAGGGGCCATCCTCCTTCATGGGAAACGGGATGCCATCTATCTCTATGGGGCCTCTGCAAGGATAGATGGCTTGAGCGTGGGCTATTTCCTCCAGGATGTGATGATTCGGTTTTGCTGCGAGAGGCACATATCCACCTATGACCTTGACGGAGTGAGTGCAGGTTCTGAGAGGGGATCCCACCTTGAGAGCCTTGATTTGTTCAAGACTTCCTTCGGAGGCGAGCTGGTCATGCGAAGGCCGACGATGGACTGGCCCTTGCAGCGGGTTGTATATGGATGCTTTATGCGGATGGACTCTTTGCGATATAGGATAAGGCGAGGTTCCTGAACTGGTCGCCCCTGTCGAATTCATTGTGAAAGTGTTCGAATGAAGCAGCACCGGGAGAGAGGAGCAGCACGTTCCTTGCCCCGTCCTGGCCCGCATTCAGCTTCTTCGCTTGCCCAAGCGCCGCATCCCAAGCCTCCCCCATGCTCTTGTATGGCCCACAAAAGGGGATGTGAAGCTCTTTTAGCATGGGAAGCAATCTTTTCCTGGTGAAGCTTCCGTCAAGCAGCGTGACGCTCCTTGCCGCTTTGAGCGCTCCTTCCATCGCTGTGGCCGCCACGTTCTTGTCTGTTCCCCCGCAAATGAGGTGGATGGGATACTGGTCAAGGAGTGAGAAGGTGAATGCGACTGCCTCGGCAATGGTCGCAGCGCTGTCGTTGACGATGATAAGATCCCTTCTGGCTGCGACCACCTCATGCCTGTGGGGGACACCCGAAAAGGATGCAAGGGCAGATAGCACATCCCTGGGCTTGAAACCGAGCGTAATGGAAGAGGCATACGCGCTTTGGTATGGGACAAGCTTCCCTCTCTTTTCTGTGGTTTGGTCGATGCCCCATACCTGTCTTCTGTCGAGCTTGGTTCTCCTTCGGATCCGCTCTGCAAGGAAGTCCGGGACGATGGCGTTCTTCGTCCATGGGCCGAAGAGCTTGAGCTTGTCATCTAGATATTCCTCCAGACTCGCATAGCTGTTCTGGTGGTCGGGAAAGAGG
>CAVESN010000074.1:0-9708 GCA_963618365.1 Bacteroides uniformis | reverse complement strand
TGTGGCCACACCGCGCATGGCCGCGTACCACCTCCCCACAAGGGAGTGGAAGCTGCTTCCTCATGAAACATTGGTTTGTATTGATGAAATGCAAGTGAGCCTAAGGAAAGGACAGCATCGCACTCTTTGAGCTGTTGACGGAAATGTTTCTGCAATATGTAACAAGAATTGCAAGTTGAATAAAAAAGAACCAACTATGAAGTTGGCCCTTTGGATAGTTACCGGCACTCGGAATCGAACCGAGACGACTTTTAAGGTCATCAGATTTTGAGTCTGACGTGGCTACCAATTACACCATGCCGGCGTATTGTGTGTCACAGTAAAGAGAATAGCAAAGCTCCCAAAAAAAAGCAATCTCTGGCTTGTTACTTCCGTTTTGTCTTGTTTTTGGATAGTATTTACCGAAGGAGCCACAGGAGATTTCGCTATGAAATGCAAGAAATTGTGGGTTGGATGTATGGCTTTGCTCGCCATGGGAGCTTTGGCTGCAGAGCCTTTGACTGTCGAGGCGACCAAGGAAGCCGCCTTGGAGCACCAATACACCAAGCCTGAAGATATCATGCTCTGCAACCTGCCTATCGCATATGGGGAGGAGTCTTTCAAGGAGCGCATCCTTGCCCGTACGGAAGGGAAGAGGGATCCTATCGGTCTTGTGCTCTCGGGGGGATCGGCCAGGGCGATGGCCCATATCGGCGTGCTCCGCTATATGGAGGAGCAGGGGATTGTTCCTGATTATATAGTCTCCAACTCCATGGGCTCTATAGTCGGCATGCTCTACTCTGCAGGTATGAGCCCCCAGCAGATTGAGGACATGATCAAGCGGATTGACATGGCAACCACCATAGATGTGACCCTTCCCTTGAAGGGTGGTCTCTTGGAGACCGAGACCCTTTCTGCTTTGATATCCAGTGCGCTCGGTTCCAACCTCCAGCTTGAGGAACTGCCCATTCCTATTCTTGTCGTTTCGGAGGATTTGGTTACCAAGCGGCAGATTCTGGTATGCGAGGGGGATTTCACCACCGTGCTTAGGGCGTCTTTCGCAATCCCCTTTTATTTTTCTCCCGAGCAGTACAAGGGCCATTTGCTGATTGACGGGGGTGTGACCAATCTTGCTCCCATAGATGTAGCATACCGCTACAGCGACCATGTGATTGTCTCCACAACATTCCAGTCACTTGACACGTTGAACCTTCGCAATCCTCTCACCAACCTGAATATCGCCATGGATATCAACAAACGGCGCAACGGTGTGAGCCAGATGGAGAGCCATCCCGACATGATCTGGCTTCGTTGCCAGGTGGAGCAGACATCCTTCATGGATTTCGAGGCTCTTGGGGAGATCAGCAGGAAGGGATATGAGGCTGCACAGCGGCAGGCTGAGTCGCTCAAGGCGCTTCCCACGGGGCTGTCGGTAGATGCACTACGCACATCGCGCGAAGTTCTTTCTCTCTCCATCGACAAGGCGCTTGACCGCTATTATCTGTACAACCATGTCCGTCATCCTAGATTCGTCCAGATTATCGGGCCACAATTCAACTCGTTCCTTGCCGATTCCTTATCGACTTTGAAAAGTTCGGAGTCTTTTGGGCTTGCCTATCAGTCGCGCTGGGGCAATTTCCGTTTCCTTGCCCATGGAGGATTCAATTGGAGGAGCAAGAGCAATGCCGATATGAGCATATCTCCCTCCACCATGGTGCGCATGGATTATGTTGCATTCACCCATTTGCGGCTTTCCTTCCTTGCCGATTTTGACTGGGACGCCTACAGCTTTGTTCCCACCATGTATTTCCGCCAGGGGGTGGAAGGCAGATGGAAATTCTTCGCGAACCAGCTCGGCCTGCAGTTGCTGGAGACGATGGAAACGCTCACTTCTGACGATGTGGAGAGCTTCGACGACACCGTCTTGCTGCTGACTATGCGTGGCAAGATGAAGTATGCGAATGACAAGGAAACCCTTATGGGTCTTCTGGATGGTTCAAGTTCCGCTATGGCATTCCAGCTTTTTGGAAGCACATCCACATTCCGTCCGTTCATGGAGTTCACCCTGGATTTGCATTTCGATCATATACCTTTTGATCTTTTTCTGCATATGGACAACACGCTGCGTACCGCATTGGACGGGAAGGGGAATGTCCCGCTTTTCGCAGGTGATGGGTATCGTAGCAGCGATGAGGATATTCTTGCGTTGGGGCATGACGCTTCGCATAAGGGAGAGGGTTCGGATGTGCTGTACAGCGGACGCTTCACCTTTGGGTGGAAACCCTCCGCGTTCAAGCCATCGATGGCTGAGCTGCTCATACTGAAAGGTTCCTCAATCGCGGTCTATACCGACCTTTTGGTCGCCAACAGCAAGATTTATGTCAGTGCGGGATTGCAACTGGAGACCACTCCGTCGCTCTTGGGCATGAAAAACTTGCCGATGACAACCTACGTGGGGTATGACAGTGCGGCAAGCAATGTGGTTTGGGGATTCTACTTTAGCAGCGTGCTTGAATAATCACGTAAGCCCGTGACTTTTTAGGTACGCTTCATCGCTCTCGTCCAGCGCAGTGTGGGGAATTCGGTCTTCCTCTTCGCTTACCTTCTCTTCTGTTTCTTCTTCTATCTCCGTTGTATCATCACCAAAAGAAGCGATTGTGTTTGCATCTGAAGCTTCCCAATCTCCCACCGCCATGGCCGGGAGCTTCCCGGATGCTACCAGACGGGGGTTTTGCTCGATGCTGTTTGCCATTTGGAGCCGTGTCTCACGTTTCTCAAGAAGGTCGTAGAGTTGCTTGATTGTTTCAAGTTTCATCCCGCTTGTCTGGGTGAACTTGCATTCCTGGGCCTTTTGCAATAGCGAGAGCGCCTCCCCGATTTTTCCCTGGTGGATGCGTACTTGCGCGAAATGGACAAAAGCTTCAGGGAAAGAGGGTTTTTTCTCGTGAAGATCAAGATAGACCTCCTCCGCCTCTTTCCATTTGCCACAGAGGATGCAATACCAGCCATGGTTGTCCTTCAGCCCGTTGGAGTGAATCTCCGTCTCGGAGGCCTCGTCGATGATCTGTTTTGCGGTCTCCAGATCTCCTTTCTCCAGAAGATAGGTGCCATAGTTGATGAAGACGTTCTGGTTCTTGCTCCCCTTGTCGTGGACACCCTTCATCTCCTTAATGGCTCCATCCAGGTCTCCGTCGAGCCAATAGACCATACTGCGCATGGTCCTCGCGGTGGCTATCCATGATTCTCTTGCTTTCATGGCTTTCTCACTCATCTGCTTTTTCGGCGTCTTGTGGAGGTAGGAGTCGAGGATCTCCCCTCCTTTGTGGTAGTCACCTCTTTGGATGAAGATGGATGCCGCGGTCATCAATTGCTGGTCGGGAAGACCCATCTTCGTCGCTTTTTCCAGGTTGCTCCAATTCTTGGCTTGGTCTCCTTTCCCGTTGAGGATCCTTCTTGCCGCACGTGCGAATTTCAGCGAAGGCCTCTTGAAGAAGAAGACAGCAAGGGAGAGGAGGATGATGGCGATTGTCTTGAGCTTGCCGTCAAGCGGGAGTACAAGCACCACCGCCATGGCGACAAATAGTATGGTGGAGGGATCACTCATGGTCCTTTTCCTCTGGATGGCTCAGAAGGTATGCCTCGTCGCTCTCATTCAAGTCAGTGTTCGGAGTGGCTTCCTCTATCCTTCTCTCTTGTTTTGCTCCTGCAATGTTGGCAAGATTGCGGGGAAGGGTCGCAAATCCTTCCATTCTGTCCTCGTCGCAGGAGGGGTACTCCCATCGGGCGGGGAGATTCCCAAGCGTTCCCGCCGCTACTTCACTTGCGTTTGCATCCATCATGTGTGCGACTACAAGCCGGGTTGCAGGATCCTTGAGGGATTCATAGAGCTTGGCGACCATCTCCTTGGAAAACGGGTTGACTTGATTGAAAGGTCCGTTTTGCGCCTTCTCAAGGCAAAGGATGGCCTCTTTTGCCATGCCATAGTGGACGAAGACCTGACTTGCATGGATGAACTCGTTCATGACGCGCACCGATTCCTTGAGCATGGGGATGTAGAGCCTGTATGCTTCTTCCCATTTGCCTTGCATGATCAATGTGCGCCCATACACATCCCTTAGCCCGACATCACTCTTCAAGGACTGGTCCGCTTCCTCCCAGAGCCTGAGAGCGGTTTCGATGTCATTCTTGTCGAGGTAGAGCAGCATCAGGTTTGCGTAGAGCGCGACAGTGCGGTACCCTTCCTCTTTCATCTTCTCCATCATCCCGATTGCCTTGTCCCTCTCTCCCTTGCGGTAGACGACTAAGGCCTTGAGCATCCTTGCAAGGTTCTTGCTCTGGGGATTCTCCAGTTTTCTGGAGAGGAAGTTGTCAAGAATTTGGCTGCCACGGTCCATGTCTCCGAAGAGGATGAAGTAGTTGGCGATGTTAAGCTGTCCGTCTTCCCCGACGTGGGCTTTCAGCGCACGCTCGAACCAAGGGAAGGCTTTCTCGTATTGGTTCTTCTGCATGAAGCCGAGACCTTTCATGTAAAAGAAGACTTGGCGCCGGTAATAGGAGTAGCCAAGCACTAGAATCAAGGCTCCGACAAGCTTGGGTACATAGGCCAAGGGAGAGATGCACAGAGCCAGTAGCAGAATTGCAAAGATGAGAAACGGGATAAATTTTTTCATAGATACCCCCAATTTTAGGTAATCTTAGGGGAGGTTGCAAGTAAAAGCCGAAAGGTCGTAGCATACTCGCATGCGAGATGCAAAGGAAATCCTGGTGCATGTGTGCTGCGGACCTTGCAGCACTAGCAGCATCGAGCGGCTTCTCCGGGACGGATGGAAGCCGACCATGCTATATACCGACAGCAATATCGTTCCCCTCTCGGAGTTTGAGAAACGGTGGCAGAACCTTGGCCTGGTGTGTGACTATTACCACATTCCTCTCCTTCGGGAGGAGCCTGACCACCCCTCCTGGCTTAAGGCCATCCATGGATGGGAGGATGAGCCGGAAGGGGGAAAGCGTTGCTATGCGTGCTGGAGATACAATCTCGGAAGGACGCAGAGCGTGGCGCAAAAGATGGGATTTCTCCATTTCACGACCACCTTGACGGTTTCCCGTTTCAAGAGCAGCAAGCAAATTTTCCTTGTGGGGGAAGATTTCCCTCTCTTTTTCCCCATCGACTTCAAGAAACAAAACGGTTTTGCCGAGAGCTGCAGGTTGGCAAAGGAACTTGGGCTCTATCGCCAGCACTATTGCGGATGCGAATTCAGCTTGGAAAACGCGCGTGCATATCAACTGGCCCATGGCCGGGATGATTCGACCTTCCCGCAATATCCGTAGGAGGGAGTATGTCCATCAAAGTCATCGCTTTCGACATGGGTGGCGTCATGGTGCGTGATTTCGACATCTTTCCTGTGATTGCGCGCCAGTACCATATCGAGGGGAAAAATAAGGATCTCCTTTCTCGCATGCTGTGGGAGATGTGCCGCGGCTACTGGAGCGAGGATGATTTCTGCTCCCTGTTCGAGCGGCAGAGTGGCCTTGCTATTGCGCCCCCGTCTGGTTCCCTGATGCTTCGGGGCTTTCAGCCGAGACTTGACGAGCCGACAGCATCATTGGTCTTAAGGCTCAAGAGGGAGGGATACCGCGTTGTTTGCGCGACCAATACCATCAAAGCCCATTATGAGTGGCATACCTCCCACGGGCAATATGCCATGTTCGACAAGGTCTACGCCTCCCATTTGATGCACGAGATCAAGCCGGAAAAAGGGTTCTTCCGCGCCATTGTCCGAGGGGAAGGGGTGAAGCCGGATGAGATGTTCTTCACTGATGACAACATGGTCAATGTAATTGGTGCACGGGAAGAGGGAATTAAGAGTAAACTCTATGTGGATGCAAAAGGGATTGAAGGCGCACTTTGTGGCTATGGAGTACGCCTTCCTTCAGCTTAGGAGAGCTCGGTGCTTCCTGTGTACAATTGCCAGTAGACCCCTTTTTGCTTGAGCAAGTCCTCGTGGGAGCCACGCTCGATGATGCGGCCATGGTCCAGCACCATGATGGCATTGCTGTTTTGCACGGTGGAGAGCCTGTGGGCGATGACAAGAACCGTTCTTCCCGCCATAAGCCGGTCCATTCCCTCCTGGACGATGCTCTCGGTGTAGGTGTCGATTGAGCTGGTTGCCTCATCCAGCACCATTACCGGCGGGTTGTTCACTGCGGCTCTGGCTATGGAAAGCAATTGCCTTTGCCCTTGGCTCAATCCTTCTCCGTCGCCTGTGAGCATGGTCTCATACCCTTTGGGGTGCATCATGATGAAATCGTGGGCGCCTGCCAGCTTGGCTGCCTGGATTACCTCTTCCTTGGTCGCATCAGGCTTCCCGAAGCGGATGTTGTCCATGATGGTGCCAGTGAAGAGATGTGTGTCCTGGAGCACCATGCCCAGCGATCTTCTTAGGTCGCTCTTCTTGATCTTCTCTATGTTGATGCCGTCGAAGCGAATCTTTCCCTTCTGAATGTCGTAGAAGCGGTTGAGCAGGTTTGTGATGGTTGTCTTTCCCGCACCGGTGGCGCCGACGAAGGCGATTTTCTGTCCTGGTTTCGCATAGAGGGAGATGTCGTGGAGCACCAGTTTGTCCGGCGTGTAGCCGAAATGCACATGTTCCATCTGGATGTCTCCTGTAAGTGGTGTGTAGGTGACTGTCCCGTGGGCCTTGTGCGGATGCTTCCATGCCCATTTCCCCGTATGCGCCTTGCTCTCGCAGATGGTTCCATCCTCCCTTGTGGTGATGTTGACCAAAGTGACATATCCGTTGTCTTCTTCCGACTTTGCATCCAGAAGGGCGAAGATGCGCTCCGCTCCTGCTAGCGCAAGCAGGACGTTGTTCATTTGCTGCGCAACCTGCCCGATCGGGTTGTGAATGGAACGGGTCAGCTGGAGGAAGGCGGCAAGGCTTCCGAGGGAAAACCCCATGGATGGAATGAGAGAGAAGGCCGCGCCGACGATGGTCACCATCACATATTGCAGGTTCCCCACATTGTTGGTCACCGGACCCATCACGTTTGCATAACTGTTTGCCTTGTCCGCGTTAGTTCGCAGCCTTTCGTTCATCTCATCGAAGATCTCTTTGCTCTTCTCTTCATGGTTGAAGACTTTGACCACTTTTTGGCCTCCGATCATCTCCTCGATGAAGGCGTTGATGGTGGCAAGTTCCTTCTGCTGCCCCTTGTAGTTGGCGCTTGACGACGCACCGAGTTTCCCGCTCAGCCAGAAGATGAGGAGGATGAAGGCAATGACGACGAGTGTCAGTTGCCAGGAAAGGATGAGCATGCTTGCCAGCACGAAGACGATAGTGAGCACGCTGGTGATCACTTGGGTGATGCTCTGGCTTATCATCATCTGCAGGGTGTCGGTGTCGTTGGTGAACGTGCTCATCAACCTTCCGTGAGCATGGGTGTCGAAGAAGGAGAGGGGGAGACTCTCCATGTGGTGGAACATCTCCTTCCTGATTCCCTGTAGCGAATCCATGCTGATGTGCACCATGAGCCGCTGCACCAGGAAAGTGCTGAGCGTACCGACGGCAAGGACCCATGCAAGGTGTTCGAGCGCCACTTTCAGTGCGGAGAAGTCGTTCTCTCCCGTCTGGACCATCGGCATGATGTAGCTGTCGATGAGCTCCTGGAGGAAGAGGCTGAGCCTGACGGAGCAGAGCGTGCTGGTTATGATGGCGGCAAGCACAAGAAGGAAGGGAATCTTGTGCTTCCCGACGACAATATGGAAGAGCCGTAGTCCGGTCTCTTTGGGATTTTGGGCTTTCTGCCCGAATTTCATGCGTGGCATGCGCTTGCCCCCTTGTTTTGTGTGGCGTAGAGCGCCTGGTAGAGTTTGTTCCGTCCCAACAGCTCGCTGTGGGTGCCGATATCCTGGATTTTTCCGTCACCGAGGATGACAATGCGGTCGGCATGCTCGACTGAGCTCACCCTTTGGGCGATGATCAGCTTTGTGGTCTCGGGAG
The DNA here is from genome assembly GCA_963618365.1 of Bacteroides uniformis. Classification (GTDB taxonomy): domain Bacteria; phylum Spirochaetota; class Spirochaetia; order Sphaerochaetales; family Sphaerochaetaceae; genus RUG023. The sequence continues at coordinate 1,729 of CAVESN010000074.1, read as the reverse complement.
CGAAGGAAGAGAGCGCCTCCCTGATCTTTGCGTCGGTCTTGGTGTCCACCGCACTGGTCGAGTCATCAAAAATCAGGATGCGTGGTCTTCCGACGATGGCCCTCGCAATGCAGAGGCGTTGTTTCTGCCCTCCTGAGAAGTTGTTGCCTCCTTGCTCAACCACTGCTTGCAGTCCTTCCGGTTTCTCCCGGACAAAGGATGCCGCATCGGCGATTTCGAGCGCTTGCCAGATTTCTTCGTCGGTTGCATCTGCCTTTCCCCAGCGGATGTTGCTGGCAATGGTGCCGCTGAAGAGCTGGTTTTTCTGCAAGACCATGTTGACTTCTTCTCGCAGGGCATGAAGCTCGTATTCCCTCACGTCATGGCCTCCCACGACGATGCTCCCCTTGGTGGCGTCATACAGACGAGGGATAAGACTTACCAGGGTTGACTTTCCGCTTCCCGTGTTGCCAAGGATGCCGATTGTCTCGCCGCTGGAGATAGAGAGGTTGATATCTTTCAGGCAGAGGCTTCTCTCTTCTCCTGCATAGGAGAAGCTGACATGGTCGAATCTGACAGATCCGTCATCGAGCTTGGTAAGCCCCTTCGGGTTTGCGTCCATGTCGCTATGGGTGTCGAGCACCTGCGAGATGCGGCGCGCGGATTCCTGGCTGACGGCAAGCTGGATGACGATGAAGCTGATCATCATCAAGTTCATCAAAATCTGCATGGTGTAGGTAAGCACGCTCATCAGCTGTCCTGTGGTCATGCTGGTGTGAACGACAATCGCTTTCGCCCCAAGCCAGGAGAGGAGAATCATGCAGATGTAGCTGGTCCCCATCATCACCGGGGCTGTCCATGCCATGAGTTTCTGTCCCAGGACGAAGTTGTCATGGATCTCATTGTTGGGAATGGCAAAACGTTTCTCCTCGTCCTCTTCCCTGACATAGGCTTTCACCGCCCGGATTCCCGTAAGGTTTTCCTGCACGACATTGTTCAGCTTGTCGTATGCCTTGAATGCCCGCGTCATGTAGGGGTGGACGTGGCTCATAATCAAAAAGAGCATGATTGCGAGGAAGGGGATGGCAACGGCGAAGACCAAGCAGAGGCTTCCTCCGTTGTGGATTACCATGATCATGGCGAAGATGAGCATGACAGGCGAACGGAAACAGATGCGTAGCACCATCTGGAATGCCATCTGCATGTTTTGCACGTCCGTGGTGAGGCGGGTGATCAGACTGCTTTGGGAGAAGCTGTCGATGTTGTGGAACGAGAAATCCTGCAGCTGGTGGAAGATGTCGTGGCGCAGGTTCGCCGCAAAACCGGTAGAGGCCCTGCTTGCGGTGAATGCCCCCAGAGAGCCAAAAGCGAGGCTCAGCATGGCGGCCCCCACGAGAACGACACTCATGCGGATGATGAAGGGGAGGTCGCCTGGCGCGACCCCCTTGTCGATGACAATAGCCATCAATGCGGGAATTGCGACCTCCATGGCCACTTCCCCAATCATGAAAAGGGGAGTGACAAGGGCTACTTTCTTGTATTGTCTGACTCTGGCTGCCATTGTCTTTGCAATGGAATGTGTTGTATCAGGCATGGATTTCCTCCAGTGTGTTTCCTATGGTCTCAAGCATTTGATGCATTTTCTCCATGTTCTTATTCCCGAGATTGCGGTCGATGAGATTGTCCATCTCCTTAATTACATCATGGCAGGCTTTTGCGGTGCTCATTCCCTTCTTCGTGGGAACCAAGA
>CAVESN010000073.1:5360-9947 GCA_963618365.1 Bacteroides uniformis | reverse complement strand
GCAGCTACCGACACCTTGAAACTGCTGAATGCGGTGGTTGATTCGGTTGATACTAACGTGCTGGATGCATTGGGCACAGAAAAAGGTACAAAAGATGCCATTACGACGGTTTTGAACTCTTTGAAGACGACAACTTCCGATTCTTCCAAAGTCACTCAGGGTGATGTGCTTGTATTGCAGATGACCACCAATGTGATTTATACGGCCATGAGCGAGTATACCAAGATATCGGAGAGTAGCGACTATTCCGGTGATGAGAAGAAAGATGAGAGGAATGCGGCATTCGTGGATATAGGCATAGAGATGCTTACCGGGGTGCAGAACATCCAGAAGCTGGCAAGTGAGCTTAGCGGCGTGACTTCGGGATTCTTTGATGTCTCGGTTATGGATTTGCGCTCCATTTTGAACTAAGGGAGGAAGATCATGAAAAAAATTGTTCTTGCATGTGCGTTGTTGACGGGTCTTGCCTCTTCTGCGTTTGCAGGTAGTGGTATGAGTACCCCTGATGTGGCACCTTATTCCCTTGCGGGAGATATCTTCGAGACGACCAGCGCCCGCATGACCGGCATGGGTGGCGCAGGACTGGGAATGAGTGGCTATTCTGATGCGTTTCTTTTCAATCCTGCAGTGCTTGGCGAGTCCCGCTTCAGGCTTTCCATTCCTACTGTCAGCGTGACGGTCTTTAATCCCCGGGCAATCAATGATACCGATTTCTTCGATAACTTGAAGGATGCTGAGTGGGTGGGCGCGGTCGACAACCTTATGAGCACTCTTTCCTATGGTGCCAACGAGGTGGAGCGGATTGATTTCGGCATCAACGCCCAGTTCGGACACGTGGGAATCGGCTTGAACACCCGGCAGCGTATTCTTGCCTCTTTGGCTACATCGAGCTATCTGGATGGGGAATACCTGGTCGAGGATACCACGGCACTGACGTTGGGATTCGGTTTCCGCTTTCCTTTGTTTGGTTCCCATTTCTCGCTTGACCTTGGAGCGAATGCACAGTTCTTGTATCAGATGTACACCAGCTCCATTGACAAGGATACGGTTGATGTCTTCATCGACAATGCCGATGATGCGAAGTTCTCCCTGGCCGCAGGGTGGGCGGTTCCTTTCACTTTTGGTGCCAATCTCAACATGCCTGGCGGGTTTAGGGTCAGCAGTGTGGCGCGTAATGTGAACGGCAAGTTCCGCTATCATTTCTTCGAGGATTCCAAGGATTATGATTTCCTCTCTTCGATGAAAGATGAGGATGGGGATTATGATGCGGGAATCAGGTATGACGCCGGACTTACCTGGACTTCACCCTTTGAGGGAATCAACTGGATCATGAAACCGACCATTTCGGTTGATGTGCAGGATCTTGCGAACATCGAGGAGAAGGATGACCTTTACAGCAGGCTGTATGCGGGTGCGCAGGTTACTCTGTTTAAATTCCTCGATGTGCGCTATGGCATAGCTCAGGGATACCAGAGCGTCGGTATCGGCTTGGATGCGTTCATATTCCATATCGATGCCTCTTATTGGAGACGCGAGTATGGACAGAGGCTAGGAGATAAGAGCATTGACGCGCTTACGCTCCGTTTCCAGCTCATTACCCGCTAAGGTTTTTGATTCGATTGTGCGAGGGCTGTCCTGGATGAGGGGCAGCTCTCTTTCCTCTTCCCTAGACAAAACGATGTGGCACTCTTTTGGTCAGTTTCGTTGTTTTCATCACCTGCTCTCGCCCATATGGCTGAGAAGCAGCTCCTTCATTTGACGGTTGCGGGTTATCCATCCTTTTATGAATTCATGGGTACTGCTCCCGTGATGGAAGAGTCAGCTTTTCCGTTTGATGCACCTCTTTTTGTTCTTGTTCCATACACTTTGTGTAGATTTTGTGCCATACTGACTCTGTTTTGCGAGGTTTGTATGGAAAGCTATGGTGTATGGGGTCTTGTTCCTCCGGTTTTGACGATTACTCTTGCCTTTGTGACAAAGGATGTGGTGATTTCTCTCTTCCTTGGCATCTTTGCGGGAAGCTTGATTGTGGCGGGAGGAAACCCCTTTGGGGCCATGGTGCATCTCTCCGATTTGCTTGCGGACAATTTGAATGACGGATGGAACATCCGTATCTTCCTGTTCTGCGCACTGCTAGGTGGGCTTGTTGGTATGCTTAGCCGCACCGGCAGCGCCCAGGCTTTTGGCAGGTGGGCCGCAAGAAGGCTCCACAGTGGAAAATCCTCGCTTCTCATGGCATGGGTGTGCGGACTTGTCATCTTCATCGACGACTACTTCAACAGCCTTGCCGTGGGCACGGTCATGCGTCCGATTACCGACAAGAACAAGGTGCCGCGTGCCCAGCTCTCCTATATCCTTGACAGCACTGCCGCACCTGTGTGCATCTTGATGCCAATCTCTTCCTGGGTGGTCACTGTCATGTCAATAGTGAAGGGGAGTGAAGGGTTCGACCAATTCGGAATCAGCGAGCTTTCCTTCTTCCTTCGCACCATCCCGTATAACATCTATGCGATATTGACGCTGGTGATGGTGCTGCTCACCACGCAAACCTCGCTTAATTTTGGACCGATGGCGGAGAGCATCGCATTTGCAAGAAATACCGGGAAACTCTACAACGAGGCATACGGACAGGCTCCCGGGGAGGTTTCGGTCGATGAGGGCTCCGCCAAGGCAAGAGCGATTGACATGCTTCTTCCCATCATCATTCTCATCGTGGTCGCAGTGCTCATGTTTCCTCTTACCACCTGGATGCAGGCGCTCGATGGCGTGTCGGTCATCACCATAAGGGATGCGATGCGCTCGATGAGCTTGGCTTCGGCGTTCAACAACACGGACGCCTCCTATGCGTTGTTCTATGCGGTCATGATCACGACGGTTGCCACGTACATCTACTACCTCTTGAGGGGATTGTTCACTCCCAAGAGCGCGAGTGACGCTCTGGTTGATGGTATCAAGAGCATGGTTCCCGCCCTTATTATCCTCTCCATGGCCTGGACAATCGGTTCCATTATCAAGAATGCTCCGGGTGATGGCGGGCTGGGCCTTGCGGCTTTCCTCTCCCATACGGTAGTGGGTGGAGGGTTCCCGCTTCAGCTGGTTCCCGCCATCGCTGTCTTGCTCTCCGCATTGATTGCGTTCTCCACAGGAACTTCCTGGGGAACTTTCGCAATCATGATTCCGATTGTCTTGCCGATAGCGGTGGGGCTTGCAAATGCGAGAGGTTTGGATGCCGCGGGGACGCTCAATGCTACATTGATCGCTATCGGGGCGGTTCTCTCCGGTGCGGTATTCGGTGACCATGCCTCCCCAATCAGCGACACCACCATACTCTCCTCGGTGGGTGCAGGGTGTCCCCACCTGGAGCATGTGAAGACCCAGATGCCTTATGCGGTGACGGTAATCGCATGCGCTCTGGTCGGATTTCTGGTGGGGGGAATCTTCCTCAATGCCGTCATCGCATGGTTTTTTACCTTGCTGGCTTTTTTTGCCACCTTGTGCATCCTGCCAGGTATCTGGAAGTAGTGGCTTCTACAGGTTCACCATCCTCACATCACCCATAAGGGAGCCATCCTCTTTGTCGTGGGTGACGAGGATGATGGTTTTTCCCTTTGTCTCTTCGCACAGCACCCTGATTGCTGAGCTTTTTGTCTTTTCGTCAAGGCCTGTGAAAGGTTCATCCAGAAGCAACACGTCGCATGGGGAAGCCAATGCCCGTGCAAGGGCGACGCGCCGCCTCATCCCTCCCGAAAGGTATTTCACTGGCTTTATCAGCCATTCCCCCAAGCCAAGCTTGGAGAGCAGCATGTCTGCTTTTTCCTCGTTGCAGACCAGCCTGACATTGGCGCTGGAGGAGAGGTTCATGCAGAGCCGGTCTTCCTGAAAGACCATGGAGAACCTCTTTTTCTCAAAGTCGGAAAGGTCTCCCGAATCGGGTTTTTCCAATCCGGAGAGCAGTCGCAGCAAGGTTGTTTTCCCACTTCCTGATGGTCCAAGGAGGAGGGTGGTTGCTCCCTCTTCGATGAAAAACGTCCTGTCCTTGAAGACAACTTTGTCTTGATAGCTCTTGGTGATGTTCCTTGCAATCATGCATCCACCTCCAGGCGGGCATTGAGACGGGAAAAAAGGGAAAGCACCGCATGCTCGCAGATGAAGCTAATGGCAGCGATGGCGAACGTCCATGCGAAAAGATCCGCCGTGTCCAGGTATGTTTTTGCCTGGTAGAGGTGGTCTCCGATGGTGTGGTCCGGCAGTCCTATGACTTCTGCTGCGATGCCGCTTTTCCAGGCAAGGCCGAGAGAAAGGGAGAGCGCGCTATGGAAAAATGGGATGACAGCGGAGAGATAGATGGTTGTGATTCGCTTGCGGGCGGGAATGCGAAAGAGATCCGCCATCTCGATCAGCTTCCGGTCGGTGCTCTCTAGTCCCTCGAGCACATTGGCGTAGATGACAGGAAAGCACATGAGAAAGCTCGTGGCGATGGAAAGGTTGCGCGAGGGAACCCAGATGAGAAGGAGGATGATGAAGGAGACGACAGGTATTGTCTTTACGGTTTTCATCAATGGCGCGAGGAGGGTTTTGACGCTCTTC
>CAVESN010000073.1:1836-5350 GCA_963618365.1 Bacteroides uniformis | reverse complement strand
GTGCAAGAAGTATTCCGACAATCACCGAACACAAAAAACCGGTGGCGATACGCAGCATGCTCCGCCCTATGGAGAGATAAAATTCCCCTTCGGTGGCGAGCGAGAGAAGGCGAAGAAAAACCACTGTCGGACCGACAAGCAGGATGCGCTCATTGATTATCCTGCTGGCGGTTTCCCAGATGCAGAGCCAGAAGAGCACTGCGAAAAAAGCAGTGCTTCTGGCTTTGGTCTTTTTAGCGCACATAGAAAGAGTCGTCGGGGACAGCTCCTCCGACAGCCTTGGGGTTCTGCTTATACAACTCGTCAAGGTATCCGGAGAGCTTTTGCTTCATCTCCTTTCCTGTGATGGCGACAATGTTGCATTGGGGGATGGCTTTCTCCGCGACATTGGAAGGGATGATGTTGAAATCCTGGCAAAGGGAGGCTGCCTCCTTGATGGTCTTGGGATCATTTGCAAAGGCGACGCTTTCCTTGTAGCTTTTCACGAACCGGTTTACCGCATTGGGGTGCTCCTTTAAAAATTGCTCACGGATGATCATGACCCCGGTCACCATCGTGCTTCCCTTGCTCTTTGCTTCCCACTCCTTTGTGAGGTCGAGCGCCACGCGGAGGGATGGGTTTTGCATCTGTGCGACAGTGACGAAAGGCTGGGGAAGAAGCGCAATGCCGTCTTGTGTCTGCTTGAGCGCTGCGACACACTCGGCGTGCTCGCTCTTCCATTCGATCGTGACATCCCTATCGGGGTCAAGGCCGTGCATCTCGAGCACCGTCCTAAGTCCGTACTCCGGGGTGGCTCCCTTCCCGCTGGCGTAGATGGTGCGCCCCTTGAGATCCTGGACGGACTTCACACTCTTTCCATTCTCGACGAGATAGATGACGCCGAGCGTGTTGATGGCGAGCACTTTGATTTTTCCTTGGGTGCTCTGGTAGAGGACGCTGGCAAGGTTTGCGGGAATCGCTGCGATATCCGCTTCCCCCTTGGCTATCAGGGGAACCACCTCCGTCGGGGATCCCAGAAGCTGGAAGGAGTAGTCGTTGTGGTCGGCATCACCCTTTTTCGCTTCATCCATAAGCCGGACCAATCCGATGGCAGTCGGTCCTTTCAGCGCCAATACGCGGAGGGGGACTCTGTCGGCCTCATAGGCGATCCCCTCTTCCCTTGTCCCCTTTGCAAAAAGCGCAAGGGAGCATGCCGCAAACAGTACTGCGAAAGCAAGTGCTTTTCTCATGATGTTTCCTCCATTTCTGATGCTAGTTTCGTGGTGTTTACCCTATATGTCTTCGGTGTTTTCCTGACAAGGACTTCCCTTTCTTCAAGAACTGCCAGTTCCCGGAAGAGTGTGGCTCTGCTCAATCCAAGAGCCTTGCTGAGTGCTTGCTTGTTCGAAAGGGTGATTATCCCCTCGACCTGATGGCTTTGGATGAACTGGCACAGTCGCCAGCGGGCGCCGGGGCTGCTGAGCGCATACAGTCGTCCAAGGAGAAACTGTAGTTTCTCGTTGCAGAAGCACGCATACGCCTCCATCGCTTTCGGTTCTTCCCTGAGCCTAAAGGCAATCAAATCCTTCTCTACCAGGACCAACGTGGATTTCGTGGTGGCAACCATGGTAGTGGGTGGCTCCGCTTCGAGAAACAGGTTGGATACTCCCACCAGATCTCCCGTGGAGAGCTGATTGAGCAAGAGCGTCTCCTTGTGTGCTTTTGCGAGCACTTTCAATTTTCCGTCACACACAAGGGCAACCTTGCGCCGCACGGTGAAATGGTCGCCTCGGGAAAGTGTGATTTCTTGCATCTCATCCTTCGCCACATGGCACAGAGAAAAAAGCCAATTGTCCATCGAGTCCATGGCGAGAGTATACCCGAAGCCTTTGCGTATTGCAATATATCGTCTCAAATGAGACTGTTTTAGGCAAAGGGAAGAGGTTTTGGAAATATGCAGATGAATAGCGCTTTCACTTCTCACCATGACTGACAACCTTGCTATGGGGTGACGAGGCGAGGTGGCGTAATAGGTTTCTTGAGGCGGACGAGTTGGGCTTCCTTTCTGGCCACCAGCCTCTTGGTGCTCTCTTTCCACTGGAGCATTCGGTGAAGACTCTGGCAATGTTGGTAATCTCTTTGGGATTTGCGAGCACATGCTCATGCGGAGGGAAAAGGAAGCTGCCATATCCTCTTTCCTAATGGATGCCGCCTGCTGTTGCTCCCTTGCGCACAAGTGGCTTTTCGCTTCCTTCATACAGGGTGACTTCCTTTGGAAATCCTCTATCACAAGCACGGTGTTCATCACCATTTTTCCCATGGGATGTTCTTCCGGGGGAGACGATACACGAAGAGCTTCCTTTTCGCTATACTGCATGAGGAGGCTTTCATGGCATTGGTTCGTTTGCATGGTGTGGTGAAATCGTACGAGTGGGGAACAAAAGATACCATCCCTTCTCTTCTTGGATATCAGGCAGGGGATCAGCCTCAGGCTGAATATTGGATGGGTACCCATCCGTCGGGGGAAGCGACGCTTGACGATGGAGAGAAACTCTCATCGTTCTTGGAGAAACGCTCCGATGTGTGGCTTGGAGAGGAGCATGTGAAGCAGTGGGGGAAAACCCTCCCCTTCCTGTTCAAGGTGCTAGCCATAGCCAAGCCCCTCTCCATCCAGTGCCACCCGAACACATCCCAGGCCAAGGTAGGGTGGGAGAGGGAGGCGGCGTTGCGCCAAAGCGATTCCGATTCCAGCCATTGGAACTACAAGGATCCCAACCAGAAGGCTGAGGTGCTCTATGCCCTCTCTCCTGTGACTGCCATGTGCGCATTTCGTCCTTTTGACGAGATTGTGAAGGATCTGGCTGAGTTGATGCCAAACGGCTTTAGGACCTGGCTCCATCCCGAGCATGCGGGGAACCTTGGCATCAGGGAACTCTTCTCCAGGCTCTACACCTTGGAGAAGGATGCTTTGAAAGAATGCATCGATGAGTACGTGGGCAATTTGAGTAAGAGTGATCTTCCCTCCTATGACGGTCCGTTCCTCGAGCCCAAGGGAATCGTCCTTGAGGCGATAGAGGCTTATCCTGTAGATCCCGGTCTTTTCTGCCCGTTTTTGCTTCATGTGCTTCATCTCCAGCCAGGGGAGGCCGTCTATCTCAAGCCAGATACCCTTCATGCCTACACGAAGGGAGTGGGGCTTGAGTTGATGAGTGCAAGCGACAATGTGCTGCGCGGAGGATTGACCCACAAGAAGGTTGATGTTCCCGAGTTGATGAGTTTGCTGCATCTGGTAGGAGAGGATGCCAATCTTTGTGAAAAGAAGCGTACTGATGACGGGAGAGTCAGGATTGTGACACCGTCAGAGGAGTTCGCGCTCTATGCGATGGATGAGGGAGTCTTCCATGTCAACCAGCCGACGGTGGAAATATTCTTCTGCACAGAGGGAAGGGCAAAAATCTCTTCCGGTGCGCAATGGCAGACCCTCCGTAAGGGTGAGTGCTGGCTTAAGAGCGCCTCTTGCGATAGCTACCAGGTC
>CAVESN010000073.1:0-1826 GCA_963618365.1 Bacteroides uniformis | reverse complement strand
GGTGGAAGGCAGGCTTTTCAGCGCGACAACGGGAAAGTGATGGAGTACGTCGCATTGGATTTTGAGACGGCCAATCGGGAGAGTGGCGGTGGTTGCTCGATCGGCATGGTCCGTTTTGACTTGGATGGCAATCCCCTTGATAGCTTCTATTCCCTCCTTAGACCACGGGTCGCCTACTTCGACCCGTTCATGAGCAGGGTGCACTGCCTGAAAAGTTCGGATTGCCTTAATGCTCCCTCGTTCGATCAGCTTTGGGATGAGATTTCCCGTTTCATCCATGGCGACTGGGTATGCGCCCATAATGCGGCATTCGACATGGGCGTCCTTTCCCGGACGCTTGAGGTGTATGGATTGAAAACCAATCCAATCACGTATGTGTGCACCCGAAATCTTGCACGAAAGGTGTGGAGAGGCCTCTCCTCGTATCGCCTTTCAGATCTTGCCAGGGATCTTGAACTTCCCTCTTTCCTGCATCATCATGCACTAGAGGATGCCCTTATGTGCGGAAGGTTGCTTTACAGGGAATGCCTGGGGCATCTTTCCTGCGAAAAGAATCTCAGGGAGTATTTGGCGTCCAAGGGGTATAGTCCTAAGCAGTTGTTTGCCTGACATCAATCGAAGATGGCTAGCCTCTTTCCCACAAGAGGCCAAATCCAGGTTGCCCAGAGCCCGAGAGCCACGTAGCGAACCACCTTCCCGATGGCGTATGCATCGGAGGGAATTATCTTCTTCAGTGCCATGATCAGCATGATTCCAAGGACTCCTCCCAGGTAGCGCAATGCTTTTTTCCTGTAGGTGCAATTGGTGGAGAAGCCTGTATCCTGACTTGCTCCCAGATAGAAACCTCCAAAGAGGCTGAAGGTGGAGACCAAGTCGCCAAAGGCGACAGGATCTACCTTGCCGCATTGCAGGAGAATCCCGAGGATTGCGCCCATGATAGTGGCTCCAGTTCCGATTGCCAACGTGAACCTCGCTTTTCTCTCTCCTTCTAGGGCTTCAAATGTCTTCAGGCAGAAAAAGGGGATCCCAAGTCCGATGATCAAGCCTCCGACTATGTCGATTGGCCAGTGGACGCCAAGGTAGAGGCGGCTGATGGGGATTAGGATGATGAGCGCGAGGCAGAGGCATCGCACTGGTTTTACACCAAAGAGCGCCATGATGGCACTATAGAAAGAGCTTGCTCCTGTGGTGTGTCCGCTTGGAAACGAATAGCCTGTGGCTGTTGAGAGCCGTTTTCCGTGGATGGAGGAGAGAACCTGGAAGGGACGGCTTTGCCGTACGATGGCCTTGACAACCATGCTTGCCGAGAGGGCGAAGAGCAGGCTGCTTGCTATCGAGAATCCCCTCTTCTTGTCTATGCACCAATAGATGAGGAGTGCGACAAGGAGAATGGCGACTTCTTCTCCCGCCATGGTTACCAGCATAAAGAAGGTGTCGAGCAGCGGAGAGGCTATGTGTTGAAAGAAAAGAAGTATGGATTCCTGCATGGGCATAGTATCCTTGGTGGTGGCAAGAAAGGTCAAGGTTGGATACGATAAAGCCATGGCGTACGATAGATTGATTGACGATTTGATGGAGAGTGACTGGGATGACGATGAGGATCTTCAGGATGACCTTGCGGCAAGCAGGATATGGAAGGCGAATCAGTTTCTCTCGTGGTTTGGTGATGTGGCAGGTGTTTCCACGCCATCTCTTGGGGCATTTGCTCCGCTACAGGTTTCTTTTCTTTGCGACCAATGCGAGAGCTTGATTCGAGTTTGCAGCCATGTGACCATGTCGGGATATCTTTCCCATGTCGGTACCTCGGAACCTTCCGTGTTCGGGTA
>CAVESN010000072.1:6331-10084 GCA_963618365.1 Bacteroides uniformis | reverse complement strand
CCTGCTTTCCCATACCCCTACTGTCCAACTTACCCACAACTATGCCTCAAGCCTCTCCGTTTTGTAGCCAGGAAGCACAGACATGATAGAGGTATCGAATCCGAAAAGCAAAATGGCGGCGATAGTCACTCCCTCTTTCTGTGTCAGTTCATCCTTCAAAAGCAACCCGGCGCTTCTCAAAAGTTTCTCATCTGACAGGGACCTCCAAGGATGCGCATCTTTCCGCATCCGAGCCATCTCCCTCGCCCTGGATAGCCATGAAGAACTTGATTGGCATTGATGTTCTGAGTTGGAGCCATTGGTCATTCCAAGGGGGAAGACAAGAGAGCTGGCGAACAGCAAAACATTACTATCGCCTCCGCTTTCTGTATTGCTTCATTCTGTAATCCTCTCATTGTTACAATTTGCATAATATGTTGCTTTACAATAACTTGAGAGCTACTTTCTCACAATTGGAAAAATCCCAATCCGATTGCTGGAGAAAAGCATCTTATCTCAAAAGGAGGATTCCAAAGAGTGCTACAAGCGTGATGGTGAGAATGACATCTAGATAGCGCCAGGGATTCTGCTTCTTCTCAAGGAGCTTTCTCGCCTCCCTGTCCTGCTCTTCCTTCTCCTTGGAAAGAAAGCTCGCCACCTGCTTGCCATCGAGGTGGACCGCTCCGATGGTCATCTCCTCGAGCGTTCCTAAAAGCTCCGCATCCACGAACCATTGCTTCTCCCCCAGGGAAAAGAGGTTGGTAAATCGCCCCTTCTTCTTCTCGCTTCCCATCTTTTTTGCAACATGCTCCATTGCGAGCGCCTTGCTCTTTCCCATGAGCCAGATCTTTCCCGCAAGGCGTACCAGATTCCATTCCATGGTTTCATGCTCACCTCTTTCCGACGACCCCAACGGTGGATTAGGATAGGGTCATGCGTATTACTGGTGGCTTATATCGTGGCAGAACCGTGGTATGTCCTCCGGGCGAAATCCGCCCTGCGATGGACATGATGAGGGAATCGCTCTTCGACATGCTTGGAGACCTAAGCGAACGCAGCTGGCTGGATTTGTTCACCGGCAGCGGATGTGTCGGCATAGAGGCTGCAAGCAGGGGGGCAACCCCTGTGCACATCGTGGAGATGGACAGAGGAAAGAAACCCACCATCATGAAGAACATCAGTTTTGTGGAGAGCGACATACGCCTCTTCATGGCGGACGTATGGTCCTTCATCCCCTCCTGTCAAACCAGATACCACTATGTCTATGCGGACCCTCCGTTCAAGATGGAAGGGAAGATCAAGCTCACCCAAGAGATCAGCGACCACCATATCGTACGTAGCGGTGGCCTTTTCATCATCCACTACCCCCGTGAGGAGAAAGGAACCTGGCCAGAGAAGATTGGAACTCTTTCCACCATCGACGAGCGCAAATACGGACGCAGCATGCTCCGCTTCTTCCGCAACATCGAAAAGGAAATCCGGTGATGGAGAGGATCCTCCACACAAGCGACTGGCATCTGGGAGGAATGCTGAGAGGGGAGGAGCGCAGCGCCCATTTCAGCGCGATGCTTGATGGCATCTTTGACACTATCGTGGCGCAGAAAATCTCCTGTCTCCTCATCTGTGGCGACATCTTCGATGTGATCAACCCGCCCATCCAGGCCCAAAACCTCTATTATGAGTTCCTTGCCCGCCTAGATGGAACCTCTTGCAGGGACGTGGTGATTATCAGTGGCAACCATGACTCGGCGCGCTTGCTCGCAGCTCCTAAAGGCGTCCTGAGAAAAATCGGCGTGCATGTGGTCACCTCCATTGCCGAAGACACCAACCTCGTCCCCATCGGAAGCGATCTTGTCATCCTCGCCATCCCCTTCCTCAAGGAAGGATCCCTGGGAGAAATCATAGGAGAGACGGAGAGAGAACGTTCCTCATCCTTTGCCATGGTGGCAAGTTCCCTCCTCTCCCATCTCTCAGACAAGGCGAACGCACTATACCCCGGGCGCAGGCAGATTGTCATGGCACACCAATTTCTTGTGGGAAGCATGATGGACAACGGAAAAACGGAGATTGACTATGTGGGGAACCTGGCCCCCCTTCCCTGTTCGATATTTCCTCCCAGAGTGGACTATGTGGCGCTCGGGCATATCCACCGCCCGCAAGTAGTCAAAGGAGCGGTCCCCATCCGCTACAGTGGCTCTCCCCTCCCCATTGATTTCGGGGAAGCGGGGCAGCAGAAGCAGGTCGTTCTCATCACCACCGACCCCTGGGAGGTCACTCCACTTGACCTTCCCCCCTTCTGCAACCTGGTAAAGCTGGAAGGAGACCTTCCTCTTCTGAAGCGGGAAATTCACTCGCTCGTGGAGAAGAGGGAACCTATATGGGTAAGCGCCGACTATACAGGGGAGGAGGCGGTACAAAACCTCCGAAAGACGCTGGGGGCACTCACTCAAGGAACCTCGGTTCATCTGGTGCAAGTGCTCGATAGGAGGGCGTGGCAGAGAGAAGGGAAGAAAGAGACGGTGAAAGACTTGAAGATGCTGACACCCATGCAAGTCTTCGAACGCAAACTGGATACACAGAACTTTGATGAAGAGACGAAAGCGATGCTCCGCCGGCACATGAAGGAGATCATCCATTGTGTCGAGCACCCAGAGGAGGATGCATGAGAATCCAGAAAGTATCGTTTCAAAACATCAACTCCATCCCCGGTCCCTGCACCATCGACTTTGACGCCATCGGCCCCAATCTCTTTCTGATTACCGGACCCACAGGTAGTGGCAAGAGCACGATTCTTGATGCAATCACACTCGCTCTCTTCGGCCGGACCAGCCGGCAGGAAAGAATCAACGGCTCCCTTGATGAAGTCATGACCCGAGGGAAGTCCTCATGCGAAAGCACCGTCTGGTTCGAGGAAAGCGGAGAGCACTATGCGTCCACCTGGAAACACAGAAGACGAAAATCCCGGAAGAAAGAGGAGCCAGGCACCTTGGAAACTCCGGAGCAGATCTTGATGAAGAACGGGGTGCTTGTCTCTGACAAGCGGGAAGAGATAGAGGAAAAGCTCTATTCCATCCTCGGCATGCATTTCGACCAATTTGTCCAAGCGGTCATGCTCGCACAAGGCGGATTCAGCAAATTCCTCACCGCAAAGCCCAAGGAGAAGTCCGAGATTCTCACCCAAATCACAGGAACCGGAATCTACCAGCAAATCGGGCAGAAAATCTATGAGAGAACACAGAGCCTGGAAAAAGATGCGACCTATGCCAAGGCGCGCATGGAGGAGATACATGTCCTAAGCGAGGAGGAGAGCTCAGCGCTTGAAGCGAGGCTCATCCAGTTGGACACCGAACGGAACGCCACAGTCCAGGCTGAAGAGAAGGCACAAGCCAGTTTGAGCCAATGGGTCGCATACGAAGCACAGGAGAAATTGCTCTCAGAAATAGCACTTGCCGAAAAAGAACTCTCCTCCATGACGAAAGAGGGAGAATCGCTTTACAAAGCTTACGAGGAGGACCAGAAGCTCAACTTTCTGACCACGCTCGACACGAAACTTTCCGAAACGAAGAAAAGGGAACAGGAAATCAGCTGCGAATTGCTTATACGGCAAGCCGACCTTGCACTGACTAGCAAAGAGAGCGACAAAGCCAAGAAAAGGAAAGAAGAGGTTGCAATCTGGAGCGGGGAGGCACTTTTAGGCATCAAAGAGAAGGAAGAGACACTGAGGCAGGCGAAGGTGGCGGACGGGCAGCTTCCCGCATTGGTCAGAAATCTGGA
>CAVESN010000072.1:0-6321 GCA_963618365.1 Bacteroides uniformis | reverse complement strand
AAGCAGCTGCAAAAGAAACAGGAATCAATAGCGCTTGCACAGGACGAAGTAGAGCACCTAGAGCATGCCATCTCCGACAAGAATGCACAAAAAAAGAGTGCCATGGCCTACCTCAAGGAGCATGATAAAGAGGCCAACCTAGGAGAAATTCTTCCTCTCTTGGAGAAAGAAAGCACCGCCCTTGACGCACAAAGAAAGATAGTGGATCAAGCGCAAAAGAGAAGGGATGAGGCATGGCGGCATGTTGTGGCGACTTCGAACCAAATCACCACCATCAACACCTCTTTGACTACGCTGGCACATACGACCAAGCAGCAGGAACAGAAACTAAACTCACTCCTTGAGCAGATCCGAACCGAATACCAGGGCGAAAGCAGCATCTCGCTGCGAAGCAAAAGGGAACAGCTGAAAGAGGCAAACTCCCTTGCCCGCTCCATCATGAGCCTACAAGCGCAAAGAGCCCTTCTCTCCGAAGGCGATCCCTGCCCCTTGTGCGGCTCCACAAACCACCCCTACAAGACAGGCACCCCGATTCCCTCTATCCATGATGAAGCGATTCTCCACCTGGACAACATCATTCCCCTCCTGGAAGCAATCGAGAAGGAGATGGCAAATACCACTTCTTCCCATTCCCTCTCCATGCAAAGCAAGAAAGCACATGAAGTCTCCCTCGCCCAGCAAAAGGAAAACCTTGCAAATCAGAAAAAGGCGTTAACCTCCTCCGAAGAAGACCTTCAAAGAGAAGAAGAGAGACAGGAGAGCCTCAAAACCGAACTCACATCCTTGCTTGCCCCCTATGGCATACAATCCTGGTCGGACCACACAAAGGAGATCCTTTATAATCACCGAAGAAAATGGGAGGAGGAGCAAGAGAAAGCGAAGCAGGCGGATGACCAGCTTGCCGTCCTCCTACCACAGCTGGAAAAGGGAAGAGAAAAACTGGAACAACTATCCACCGAAGAAGAGGAAAAGCATGTGTACGATGCCTCTTTGGCTGTGAAAACAAAAAAAGAGGAAATCTCATACCTTCTTGACGGGAAGACACTCCTCCTTGTGCAAAAGGAAATTGAAGAAGAAAGGCGTTCTCTCGAGCAAAAAAAAGAAGAAGCAGAAAAAGCGATCTTGCAAGCGAATGGGAAAGTTGTCTCCCTTGAAGGCACCATCACCCTTCTCGCCGGTCAAAAAAAACAAGCCGAGAAAGAAAGGGAGGAGCATACACGCTCTCTTCTCACCCAGCTGAAGACCTTTGGCATCACCACCATCGAAGCATTTCATGATAAGCTTCTCTCTGAAGAGGAGAGAGACAAGGCCCGCAAGGAGGAAAAAGCTCTCCTTGCCAAGAAGGAGGAGCTGAACGGACTCAGAAAGCAGCTTCCCTCTCCCCTGCTTCCCCTCCCTCCCCTCGCCAAGGAAGAGGCGAGAGTGCGCCTGCAAGCGACAAAGGACTCACTGCAACTGATCGACCAGAAGAAAGGGGAAGAAGGCCAAAGGCAGAAAAGGGACCAGAAAGACAAGGAAAAACTTCTCTCTCTCAAGAAGGAATATCAGGAAAAATATGGACGGTACATGGAGTGGAAAATCCTATGCGACCTGATCGGAGACAAAGAGGGAGCCAAGTTCCAGAACTTCGCCCAGAACATCTCCCTCCGGGCGTTGATCGACTATGCCAACGACCATCTCCTGAAGCTTGCCGACCGCTATCAGCTCAGGGCGTCGGATGCGCAGCCGCTTGTATTCTCCGTGTATGATGCCGCGCAAGGAGCCGAGCGGAATGTCACAAACCTTTCCGGAGGCGAAAGTTTCCTTGTCAGCCTCGCACTTGCGCTCGGCCTTGCCTCCTTCTCCCCAGGAAAGACTCCCATCGAGTCGCTCTTCCTGGATGAGGGATTCGGCACGCTGGACCAAGAGACGCTGGAGGTGGCGATGAAGGCACTGATGTCCCTTCGCCATGGTGGCAAGCAAATCGGCATCATCAGCCACGTGGAGATGCTCAAGGAGGAGATACACACCCAAATCGAAGTGACAAAGGGAGAAGATGGCCTGAGCAAGGTTTGTGGCAAAGGAGTGTCATGATTTCCCTTCTTTCGGAAAACAGCTATAGTGGGGCATATGAAAACAGTACCCCGCCACATGGTCGGAGAAGACCATATATTCCGCTATTCTTTCACTACCACCGCATCCGAAACCGATCCCCACTTTCAGGCAAGGCTTGGCTTCTATTTCAGCATAGCCCAGGAACTTGCCGGCATGCACTCGGCCTGGGCGAAGCTCTCCCTGCCGGAGACCCTGCGCACGGGAAGGACTTGGGTGGTGCTCAGGACCAAGCTTCACGTCAACCGTTACGCAAACTGGGCGGAGGAGATTGGAGGAGAGACTTGGGTGGAAGCACCGAAAGGGCTCCATTTCATGCGCTGCATCCGAGGCAAGGATGAGGACGGGGCCACACTCTTCGAAGGAATCAGCGTCTGGGCCTTCCTTGATGTGGCGAAACAGAGGCCCATCCGGCCCAGTGAAGTGCTTGATGATTTCCCTTCTCCGAAAGAGGGCGACGGGGAGCACATCTACCCCTTCGAACTCCCGCACAGGGCTCCCATGTGGGATGCGAATAGTCCGACGGAGATTGCAAGTGGCACACCCCTCATCCATCTCACCGACACGGACGGGAACCACCATGTGAACAACCTCTCCTATGTCTCCTGGGCCTTGAACATCCTCCCCCATGAGTTCTTGATGCACTACAAGGTCAGCGACATCGATGTCTCATGGCTCAAGCAAACCTACCTTGACGAGCACATCACCGTCCATGCGGGAAGCGTGAGGCCCGATGTGCTGACCACACCAAGACCGGAGATCTTCTTCAAGATAGTCCGCCATGAGCAGAACGGCACCGAAAGCACTGTCTTCGAAGGGTATTCCCTTTGGGAGAAAAGGGAGAAGCTGACTCAAGACGGCATCTACACCGTCTAAGCGGGGAAAAGGGGATTTTGGGGATTGCGCCCCAAAAGAAGACGTATCGAGCTCTTATGAAACAGATCCTTCTCCATGGCGGCATAGTAGCAATACCATGTCCGCTCGTCGCTTCTGTAGATGCTCTCAGAACCAAGAAAAGCCAAGAGAGATTCCGGACTAAGAAGAATCTCCGAAGGGTCTGAGAAATGTTCCCCGTCAGTGCTCTGAAACAAGAGAAGAGCGCTCTCGCATCCCATCTTGCTCCGGTTCCAGTAGGCACTTGCAGTAATCAAGCCAAGCCCGTCGGAACAAGGCAGCAGGGAGAAAGCACCAAGGCCCATGTTGAAAAGAGGATTATCGGCATCGGCGGCAAGGACCACCTTCCCTTTTCCGTAAGGGCCCCCGAGAGACAATGAGGTTGAAAGAAAGAGGGAGAGGGGAATCGTTCTCCATCGTCCAATGCTATTCTCTCCTTGCGTATAGTAAAGGTGCCACCGTCCTTTCAGTCTGCAAAGGCGGGGATGGCCGATTACCTGGTTTTTCTCTGCCTCGAAGGCTGTATTCTGCTTGGACCAAGTGCGCAAATCCTCAGATTCCTGCACAACAACAGCACGTCGCTCAAGAACCGTGAACAAGTACCATCTTCCCTTCTCCGAAACAATGCAGGGATCGACGCCACCTACCGGCATGCGTCCAAAAGGAGTCCAGAAAAGCCCATTGGTGGAGACAAAATGCTGGATACCCAGCCAGGTGCGAGTGAACAGGTGCCACTTCCCGTCAGGGGAAGACTCGGGAGCAAGCACGCTGGGACTCCCCAAACGGGGGAGATGCCAATGCTTCTCCACCACAGGTTCGTCGCTGAAAGGGAACCATGCAGAGCGGGAAAGCTCGCCGAGCGTCATTTATCTCTTCCGCCGCTTGAAGAGAGGCGCCATCTTTGACTCCAGATGGAACTTTGCCGAAACCTTCTTCACGATGAGGCTGTAAAGAAAAAAGCTGCCTCCGACCGATACGACAAATCCGACAAGGGCGGCAATCGGAGCAAACGGGCTATCTGAAGGCACAAGCCAGGCGATGAGAAGGAAACAGGCGACAAACAGCACAATCATCAGCACCAGGTTCAAGATGGTGCCGAGGACCATGAACAATATGGTATTGAGAATAGTGGCCTTGCCACCCTGGCTCTGATCTTCTTCAAACTTTCCTTCCATATGCGCTCAATCCTTATTCTCTTCCACTCTACTTTGTTTCTTATCCGTGCCCAACACATAGAGCACAAGCAGCACTCCGCTTACCACAAGGCATGCATCTGCCACATTCCAAGTGGGCCAGAACTCCATGCCGAACAAGCCGTAAACCCGGTTTGCCATGAAATCAACCACCCTCAGGCGACGGAAAATCCGGTCAACCAGATTTCCCATGCCGCCACCCAAGAAGAGGGCGAGAATCCAGCGAAGGGGAGGTGTCATATCTTTGCGTTCAGAAAGAAGCAGGGCGCATACCACGCAAAGCAAAATCAGGGGAAGCAGCACGAAGCAGACAATCTTGACAGGGATTTCAAGCGAGGTGCCCATGCTGAAAGCGACGGCGGTGTTGCGCACATGCCAGATTTCAAGAAAGTCTCCGAAAAGCTTGTAACCCACCGTATTCTCCGGGATATGGGCAACCACCCATGCCTTGGTAAGCTGGTCAAGAAGCAACACAAAAAGCGTCAAAAGAAAAGGGCGGTACTTATTTTGCATCACAGCCTCGAATCATGGGCAAGGAAGGTGGTCACCAAGCCGAATTTCTCAGAAAGCAGCCGACCCACTGCCTTCACGCCGAAAACCTCGCTCGCATAGTGTCCCGCGCCTATCATGGTGATTCCCTCTTCCTCGCAATCAAAGGAATCCTCATGCATCACAGCCCCGGTCACAAAGCAATCAAGACCGAGCTTGATCGCCTCATGCACATCATCACTTCCTCCCCCGCTCACAATGCCGACAGAATGAATCTCCTTCGGCCCATAGGGAAGGATGAAAGGATGGGAGAAGCCAAGCCGACGGGTAATCTCCTCCACGGAAAGAGAATCGACACTTCTCCCCCACCAACCTACATCCTTCCCCCGAAAAGAAGCAAAGCCTTTTAGCGAGGAAAGACCAAGCAACTTCGCCATCTGGGCGTTGTTGCCTACCTCGGGATGGGCGTCGAGGGGGATATGGCAGACAAACAAGTCCACATTTCCCTCAAGGAGCGTCTTGATACGATGGTAATGGGCGCCGGTAACGGCAAGGGGATGACCCCAGAAAAGACCGTGATGGGTGAAAAGCATGTCAGCATTCCACTCGCATGCCATCTTGAACGTGGCAAGGTTCGCATCGACAGCCACCGCCACACGCCGCACCTCCCGATCCTGGGGAGCACCCACCACAAGCCCGTTGGTGGAGATATCGTCATAGCTCTCGATAGCCAGATAGTCATTCAGAAACGCAATCAACTCGGAACGCAACATCATACGCTGAGTCTAGCACAAAGAGGGAATCATGGGAGATGGAGAATCAAGAAAAGCGACCTTTCTCCTTCAAAGCTTCTCAATTTTGCACTCGTGCTTCTTCGTCTGCTTGTCGTAATTGATGCCCACAAGGAGGATGCTCCCCGTGTACTCCCTTATCGAGTCCGGATACTTCTTCTCCCGGATCTGGTCTATGGCGCTCTGTGCGTCCCTGTTCCACTTCAGCTCCACCACAAGGGCGGGTTTGCTTCCCACAAACTTCGGCTTCGGGATGTAGACGAAGTCACAGAACCCCTTGCCAGAAGGAAGCTCACGCCTCGGCTTGAAGTAGCAGCTCCTCGCACTCAGATAGGCAAGGGTCAACACGCATGAGAGGGAGTTCTCGTCATTGTACTCTACCATCGAGGCATTCTCGTCATGGAGCTTCTCAATACCCTCCGCCACCGCTTTGGCGTCCCCCTCAAGCGTCGCATCGAGTATCGCCCCGGATTCCCTGGCAAACAAGGCCATCTCCTCCCACCCGTTCTCCTCTACTGCGTACCCCATCTCCTCCCGTATCTCCTCGTTGGGAATGAAGGCGGTCCCCTCCTCCTCGTTGTACCCGAGGTATCCGAGATGGATGAGGTAGGTCAGGACGTTGTCCTTGCTGGAGATGCTGACTGCATCGTTCCTGAAGGTCTTCGGGTTTACGGGAACCTCGCCTCCGGAGAGCATCTCGATGACATCCTTCTTCAATCCCCCGAAGTCCATGTTTATAAGTGGAGTCACGAGGTCATAGGTCGATGTCTCGGACCAGTAGCTCTTGAACTTGCCACTGAGCATCACACTCACGACCGCCCTCGGGTTGTAGATGTGCAAGTCATCCAGAAGGTAGCCGTCAT
>CAVESN010000071.1:8881-10268 GCA_963618365.1 Bacteroides uniformis | reverse complement strand
GTGCCGGTTGTGGACAAGTGGCTTGTCCGCAATCCCTTTCACCGCGCTTACAAACCAATAGCCGTTCTCGGGGCCGACGAACTTCGCATAGTCGTCATACCAGGAGTTGGCGATTGCAGGGCGGTTGGTCACTATCAGGACGGAAAAGGCATGCATGCGCCGAGCCAGGTCATAGACTGCCAGCGTCTTGCCGAAGCGAGGCTTCGCATTCCAGAGAAACTCTTTTCCGGGGTGGTCGTTGATGAAGGAAAGTGTCTGGGAGACTGCCTTCTCCTGCTCATCGCGCAGCCTGTAGGGAACCACCCCCAAATGGGTGATAACGCCATGGTTCTCCTTGAATTGCTGGTAGAGCTTCTTCGCATACCCGGCATCAATCTGGAACCACTCGTTGTTCTTCCCTTCCTGCTGGGCGATACCTTTCTTGCGTAGGAATTGATGGAAATCGGTGTCGGTAAACCTCTCTCCCGTATCATCAAAGAGGGCAACCCCATTCCACTTGAGCTCATACCTCACATCAGCCGTATGGGTCTGCTGCTCCAAGCGCTTCGAGACATCCTGCTCCGTCTGCCCGATTTTGAGCCACCCGTCATGCCTATGGATCTCAGGAGTCGTATAGGCGTAGATCATCGGCATCACACGACGCGAACTCTTCACATACTCCGACACCCTCATCACGCCATCTCCTTCACCTTCTCCTCGATAAAGGAGATCTCTTCCAAAGACAAGCCATACTTCCTGAACAACTGCACATCAACCTCATGCACGCTCCCCCTCCAGTCAATGTCAGAGTGGGAGGTGAAATCTTGGAGGGGAACATAAAGCCATTTATCGCTTGTATTGTCTTGCGTAGTCTTGAGTATTCCCAGCATCACTCTTGCAAACTTGCTCTTCACATATTTCATGCAAGCTTGCGCCTCCGCCTCCGTATCAAAGCTTCCGATGGACAAGAAGGTCTCAGTTGCCCCGATAAGGGGTTCCCCGATAAGGGGTGTACTTAAAACTTCGCCAAGTGCACCACTTCCATTTGCTTTGGGTATAAAGACCTTATATTTGTAAAAACTATCAGGCACGTTCAGATAATCCTGTCTGCACCAACGATATTCCCGTTTGGCGGAAATAAGACCAAGACATTGCACATACCCTTCCGCGTGTGGCCTTTCCTGGAAAAAGATGAGAGAATCAAGCAGACGGAAAGCTCCTGTTCCAACATCTGTTATATGACCTTTTGATTGGATTTGTTCCAGTTCTGGATGTTCTTTTACTGCTTTAGGAGAGAGTCTGTAGACACCACGGCCAGAAATAAGCGTATTCAGATAGGATGTTGATTGAGTTTTAACTTTCTCCAGTATCCCATTCAACTGCTCAAATGCAGTGAATGTGCCAATAG
>CAVESN010000071.1:3875-8871 GCA_963618365.1 Bacteroides uniformis | reverse complement strand
GCCAATAGGATTGCCTTGTAACTGCTTATCATAGAAGGATATAGCCACCCCCCCCTTAATGTCGACAGCGTCAAAGAGCTTCTTGCTGTCTGCTTCGTACTTCAGAACTTTGAAGTGGGGGTCGCTCAGCATCTTCTGGTTCCACTCCTTGGGGGTGGAGCCTGCGTTGAACAGAAAGCGTGCGGGATGGATGAGCTCTACCTTGTCGGCTACTTGGTAGGCACCGTCCATGAAGTCATTGTAGATGGGCTTTCCGAAATTCCCGTTGTCACCGGAATTCTCGAAATCCTCGTTGTACGGCGGATTGCCTATGATGAAATCGAACTTCATATGTTTGCTCCCTTTGGTACTATACACCATACTCTTGTCATTGCGCCAATCATATATTCTGCATAGGGGAGTTGTGGCTTGTGTGTCAGGTAGTGAAAACAGATCCAACTGTCCCTGTGCGTCCTCCGGCTCTCCGTAGGGGATGGTGCCGGTAAGTCCGTCCATCTGCCACAGGTTCCAAGATATGATGTTGAGTATCTTTCGCCAATGGACAACATCCGGACGCTTTTCCCATCGTCCCTCCATGTGTTCGGCGATGGTCATGGCAACATTGATCCTTGCAATCAGAAGGCTGTCTCCCTGCCACTCATAGCCGTAGCAGGATTGTAATGCGATGAGTGCCTTCTCCATCCATTGGTTCTCGTCAATGGATGTTTCGCTTGCCAACTTCAGCTTGTCGTCCAGTAGTCCGCACCGCTTGTCGAGGGGAATTACCTCTCCGGTGGTCGAGTCGTACCGGTTTACCAGAAAAGGTGCTTCCCCGCAGGTGATCTCCAGGACTTTCGCCTTGAGGTATGCGTCCCCACTTTTCTCCTTTCCAAGCTGCGCTTTGGCATACCCGTTCATCTCCCCGCACACCCAGGAGGGAGTGAAGACCTCCGCATGCTCCCTTGTCCTTAGGCTCTGGCTCTCCGCTTCCTTTTGGAAGCGTGGCTTGATGAGAGGGAACAGAGAAGGACATAGTTGCTGCTTGTTCCCGTCGGAGGCATGGATGATATTGGCTCCCATGGTCTTGTCGGAAAGGAGCCTGTCATCAAGCTTCAGCTTTTGGAAGTAGGCGATGTCGTCCTGGATATTGATGGTCACAACGGCAGTCTCTCCCCTTGCACATCTCCCAGCTCCTCCTTGATGCGCTTGGAGGAGGAGAAGACCACCTTCACATCGCAATCCGAGATGGCTTGCTGAAGGAGCTTTGCGGCATCCCTGATCTCCTTCGGGGAGAGGGAAAGGAGAAATTCCCTCCGCTTCGAGCGAAGCGTGTCGTCATACTCATACAGCCTTCTTCTGAAGGAGAGGGTGAGCTCCTGCTCGGGTCCCCTGGGCTTGAGCTCGGTGCCGATGGTGGAGATCTTCGCTTGCTCCAGCTCCTTCGGGTCGGATTCTTGGGTGGCTTTCTTCTCAAGGGTTTCCCGAAAGTCATTGAAGGAGCCCTGGATGCGGGGGTCGCGGTAGGTGGAGAAGATGAAGAGCCTCTCGAGCAGGTCGGTGCGTGCGTCAACCCCATAGGCTCCGCCACGCATTCTCACCAGCTTCCACAGGTCCCCTGTTGCCATCATCTGCCCCAAAAGGGTTTCGGCCACCTGCATTTGGCTCTCAGCATCGGCTGTCCTTGACACCTGGCACACATAGGCCACGTCATTCGGGAGGGTGAACGCTTTCATCTGGTGCTCCCCTTTTTCCAGCAAATGGTAGCTTCTTCCCTCTTCCCGGGTTCTTCCTTCCGGGAACTTCTCAAGCATGGCTTCCAAGTCCCCAAGCAAGCTTTCGTCCTCGCTTGTCGCTCCGAGGGTGATCCTTCCTCTCTGGGAGAGATGCTTCTGGACAGAAAGAAGTCTCTTTCCCATGGGACCGTACTCATTTTCCCCGATCTGGTCCAGCCACTTCCACTGGGTGATTCCTCCCAGCTTCTCCGCATCCTGCGCGCTCTCGCTAAAGAGGCTCTGGGCGTACTGGGTGGCGAAGAAGGTGGCAGCGTAGGTGACGCTCTCGGCGTAGTCTCCCTTGAGGTCCCCTATGGCGACCTTGATTCTCTTTGGATCATCCACTTTCGCTTCCCTGAGCAGGCGAAAAACCAAATCCAGCGCCTCTTTCCTGTCTTGTCTGAGGAATCCCATCTGCACATAGAGCCAGCTTCTGCTCTTATGCCCATGCAGAAGCCGTGCGTTGTCGGTGGCGACGCCAAACGAGCCGCAAAGGCGCTTGAGCGCAAGACTTACCATGCGGCCATCCATATCCCCCAAGCCGCTCATGCTCATCATCCTGCTATAGAGCGGGAGGGCAAGATACTCCTCCTCCCTGAAGTCCGACACATCGATTGCCATCATCACATACTCTATTCCGCAGGTGAATTGCCTCTTCCACCAAAGAGGTGTGGATCCCAGCCTCTTTTGTGTGTAGGTGTCGGGCTTGATAGAAAGGGGAAGGTCGGCAAGAAGGAGATGGGGGACTTTTGCAAGCACCTCCCCTTCTTCCGGCGTCTCCTCATAGAGGTGAAACCTTGCGTTCTCCTCTTTCGTGGAGGCAAGCATCGCCTCTTTCGCTTTCTTGTCCAGAATCTCCTTCTGCCTGGGAAGATACCCTTCGTCGGGAACAACGCTCACCGTCACGCGGTGGTGGTTCTCCAATATGTTGCGTTCAATCCAATGTTCCAGATACAGAGGGTCTTCCTTGAGCGCCATCTCAAGCCTGTCGAGCGCACTTGCCGCCTCGATGGTTGCAAAGGGACCTTTCTCCGCCATCCAACCATGCAGCGACCGGCCCAGGAGCTTGATGCCCTGGGGGATGGAGCCGGAGATCTCCTGCTGCTTGAAGCGTGCGCGCTTCAAGCTTCCCTCAATCGCATCCCTTCCGATTCCCTCCTTGCAGATCTTCCTTAAGCTTGCAAGGACCACCTTTTCGACTTCCTCCTCCCTTCCCGCTTCTATTCCCTTGAAACCGGCGATAAAGGTCATCTGGGGAAAATCGGCCGTCATGCCGCATTCCGGGGAGATATCCTCAGCCAAGGCGCTCTCGAGGAGCGCTTTGTACAAGGGACAGGTGGGATCGTCGAGAAGGAGGTCGACAATCGTGTTCAAGGTCTGGATCTCCAGACTGTCGTCGCTTTTGGAACATGCCCATCCCATGACAATCGAGCAATCCCTCTTCTTTCCTCCCGCCTCCTTGGGAGAAGAGAGGCGGATGCGATAGTCGCTCCGCCACGCCTTGCTTGAAGGGGAGGGAGGAACCGGCTTACGATAGCTCCTGCCATGGAGGTACCTCTCATCCAGAAGGGTGAGGATGGAGGTGATGTCATTCTTTCCATAGAGGAAGAGCTTGCAGTTGCCACTGTGGTAATGGGAGTGGTAGAAAGCCTTGTACTTCTCCCAGGAAAGGTCGACTATCGAGGCGGGATCTCCTCCCGACTCATAGGCGTAGCAGGTATCGGGGAAAAGGGAGCGGATCACTGCTCGGAAAACTATCGAGTCATGGTTGCTTGCGGCTCCCTGCATCTCGCTGAAGACCACCCCCTCCCAATGGCCACCCTTAGCGTCATCCACAAGCCTGACCCCCTCCTGCTGGAAGGCCTCTTTCCTGAGAAGCGGAGCGAATACCGCATCGCTATAGACATCAAACAGGTTGTCAAAATCCTTGGAGAGCGGGCTTGCGGCAAGATAGAGCGTCTTGTCGGGGTAGGTCATGGCGTTCATGTAGGTGTTCACGCTCGCCTTCTCCAGCATCATGAACGGGTCATGGACCGGATAACGGGCCGAGCCACTGAGGGTGCTGTGCTCGAGGATATGGGCGACTCCCGAGCTGTCTTCGGGGATGGTGCGGAAGACAAAGCTGAAGAATTGCTCGGAATCCTCGTTCTCCACGAAGCATACTTCCATGCCGCTGGCATGGACGAACCGGTATCCGACAGCCTGGTATTCTCCAAGCTGCTTGATTTCTTGCAGGGTAAAAAGGGCGATTGTGTCCCCTATCGCTAGGTGTTGCATACAGCAGTAACCGTACCCTCAAAACCACCTTTTGACAACTTGCCCGGAAGAGGAGATGATTGGCCATGCACTACTTTGGAGCACACACCAGCATCGCGGGGGGCCTAAAGCAGGCCGCCGTGCGCGCCCACGAGCTTGGCGCGAACGCATTCGCCCTCTTCACAAAGAACCAGAAGAGGTGGTTCTCACCTCCCCTGCAGGAGGAAGAGATTCTCCTTTTCAAGGAGACGATACAGAGTCTTGGCTTTCAGAAGGAGCAGATTCTTCCCCATGACAGCTACTTGATCAACCTCGGCAATCCAGACGAAGAGAAAAGGAAGAAGAGCATCGACTCTTTCTCTGATGAGCTTGAACGGGTACGCCAGCTCGGGCTTGGAAAGCTCAACTTCCACCCCGGAAGCCACCTGAAGGAAATTTCCATAGAAGAGGAGCTTACCCTGATAGCCAGGAGCCTCGACTTGGCCATGGAGAGGGTGGCGATTGTCCATCCGGTGCTGGAGACCACCGCAGGACAGGGAAGCAACGTGGGATGGAGGTTCGAGGAAATCCGTGACATCATCGCCCAAAGCTCCTATCCCGAGCGCCTCGGAGTGTGCATCGACACCTGCCACAGCCATGCCGCAGGGTATGAGATGCGTACTGAGGAGGGATATGGGAGAATGATGGAGGAGTTTGGAAAAATCATCGGCTTCTCCAAGCTGGAAGGGATGCACCTCAATGATGCGAAAAGCGGGTTTGCAAGCCATGTGGACCGGCATGCGCCACTGGGAAAGGGGACCATCGGCCTCTCTCTCTTTTCCATGATTGCAAAGGATGAGCGCACCGCAGGCATCCCCCTGATCCTGGAAACTCCCGATGAGACGCTCTGGAAAGAAGAAATCGCATGGCTGAAGAGCCAGGCTACAGATATTCCGAGAATCTGTCGGTGACTACCTGCATGATCTCCCTGAAGGCCTCTTCCTCTGTTT
>CAVESN010000071.1:0-3865 GCA_963618365.1 Bacteroides uniformis | reverse complement strand
CACCAAGGTGATCACTCCGCTTTGATCGACCAGAGATTGGTCCTTCAATTTCCAAAGCTGGATTTGACCGCTGACTACCATCAGCGGGAAATCACCGATTTCCCTCCCCTTTTGCTCGGAAATCTCCATGGAAAGCAGGTAGGGGCTCTCCGGATGCAAAGAGGCGAGACGGGAAAGGCCTGCTTCTCTTTCTTCCTCTTTCCAAGAGACGGGAAAGGATGAGACCCCTTTCTCTTCCAGCCAGGAAGAGAGATATGCTTCGACCTCTTCCTTTGCAAACGGTCCGCATTCCCCTACTCCGACAAGCATCCTTTCTCCGCTGTACTTGCTGACTTTCGCATAGGAAAACGAGACCTCGCTCCCCTTCCATGCACTCTCCAGCTGTTTATAGCTCGTCTCATCCAGCACGTCCCTCAGTCGGTCCATCTGCTGTGCGATATCAAGGGAGAAGACCACCGTCCCCCGGTCCTTGATGGCGACGCTGTAGGGGACGAACAAAAACTGTCCTTGGCTTCCGGAGCCGAAAAGGAGGGAGTCGCTGCGCTCTTTTCCCCATACATCCTCGGCATCGAAGGTCGCCAAAATCGCAGCATCCTTCACTTTCGGGTCCAAAAACAGTTGCTTCCGTCTGACTTTGACCACCACCTGGGCGACAGAAGGGTTCTTTCTGGAAAGGGAGAGACGGATTGCCTTCATGTAGGAAGATGCCAAGTCCACCAGCTTTTGCCTCTCATAGCTGTTCGGCTGGGTGGCGCACACGAAGATGGCATCAAGCAACTTGATGACAGCAGCTCCGTCCTGGTTGTTCCGGTATGCACCGTCCACTTCCTTCAGAAGATCCTTGATGACACCGTTTTGCTCGATTTTCCTCTTCTGAAGCTCAGTCCTAAGGGAATCTATGGTTTGTGTCCTCGCCTCGGCGAGAATCCACACATCCTGACCGCTAGAGAACTCGCGCACCACAGAAAGGGAATACTCCGGAATCTGACCCGTGGTGGAGAGGCTTCTGTATGCCTGGCTTCCTGCATCCTCGCCCAAAGTCCCAGAGAGCTGGGCAAGAATATCCTCCAACGCCGCAAGGCGGGCATTGAATGCATTGATGTCGTTTCCGTGGCCGACAAATGAGGTGATTCCCTGACGCCGGGGTGGATGCTGCACCCATCCCGGTCGTAGCGGGTTCCCTTCAAGGACCTTGCAACCGAAGGCAAGAAAAGAGAGGAGTGCGATGGCTACCAGTTGTAGCCAACGCCGCATAGGAACTGATATCCGTCCTGCCATACTTTCTTCTCCTCCTGGTTCCCATAGTAGAGCAACCTTCCTCCAAGCGCGAGGGAGAGCCCCTTCATCACCATGATTCTCCAAGTAATCGATGCGCTTGCCCCTAGCGCGAAGGGAGATGCGATGCCCATCCTCACACCCGCACCAAGGGAGCTGTTACGCAAAAACCAGGAGTGGCTGACCGAAGAGAGTGGCCAAATTTTCTCTAGACCAGCCTCGAAAAGCACCCGGTCATCCAGAAAGCTGAGCGCGAAGGAAAGCTCAAAGGGATATGGCCAGGAGAGTCTCATGGAAATCTCCCCGCCACGGGGAGCCATGCTGAACCAGCCCTCCACGCTCAACCCCAAAGACCGGGAAAGCGTCTGTCCGATATGGATGCCATGGTCGCTGATTGCGTCAAGCCTTACCACTTCGGGATAGACGTCGCGCACCACAAGCAGCCCGGTGCTCCGCTTCCCGCCCCTTGCCTTGTACACCTGACCCGGGCGAAAGGAATCTCCTTCAGAAGGACGGACCATGTACAGCTCCTCGAGAACGGGAGCATCATCCTTCGGAGGATACAGTTTCCCTAGGTCATAGGAGAGCTGCTTCTCCAGGAGCTTACGCATCCGGCCTTGCCATCCTCCCGTTGCAACCGAGGGACGCTCGAGGATCTTTTCCCCTCCGCAAGACAACTCCACTTCGACACTGGTGACACGTTCATCCTGGATGAAAGAGGAAAGGGTGACATATAAGTCCTCCCCTTCGATGCCCCAAGTCGCATGCCTGACTGCTTTTTCCACAGGCTTCAATGCTTCGGGAGCCAGAGAGGCATCCACTTGCACCTCCAATGCGCCCACCAGGGAGCACAAGAAGAATAGCAGCAGAAAGAGGAGCCCCCTTTTCACCTTGCGCCAACCTCTAGAATCCGGACAATCAATCTGGCGCTGTCAACCATGGCGGGAAGCGCGGCCCACTCATAGACCGAGTGGAGATTGTGCCCTCCGGTAAACAAGTTCGGGCATGGGATATGGTGCTCATGCGCCATGCGGGCGCCATCGGTACCGCCTCGGATCAACGAAGGATACAGGGGCATGCCCAGCTCCTTGCCCGCTTGCCAGATGCAATCAAGCACCAATGGCTTCTTCTTCGCCTCTTCAACCATGTTGTAGTATTGATGCTTCACTTCCACTTCAATCTTGCATCCGGGGTATGCCGCTTCCATCGCCTTTGCGAGGGTCTCCATGACACCGATGCGGCGCTCTATCTCCTCGTTCTTGAAATCACGAAGGAGGAAGGAGAGCGTGCACTCTGCAAGAGACCCCTCAATCTTCATCGGCGCATAGAAGCCGAACCTCCCGTCGGTGGCCTCCGGGCTTTCCGCCTGGGGAAGCAAGGAGAGAATCCTGCCCGCGACAGTAACCGCATTGACCATTCTTCCACGGGCGCTGCCGGTATGGTAGCTGACGCCGTGAATATGCAGTTTCACTCCGGCCGCGCTGAAGCACTCCTTTTCAATCGCATACCGGTCCCCGCCATCAACCGTATAGCAGAAATCACAATGGATTTTCTCGTAGGGGAAGAGATCCATACCCATGCCGGTCTCCTCATCCGTGGTGAAGTAGACTTCGACCGGTCCATGGAGAATTGATGGGGCAGAAAAGAGCAAAGCCACCACGCTCATGATCTCGGCGACTCCCGCCTTGTCGTCCGAGCCAAGAAGGGTCGTGCCGTCACTAGTGACAAGAGTGCACCCCTTGTATTGGGAAAGCTGCTTGTTCTCCGAGGCTTTGATGACAAGTCCGTTCTTGAGGATGATGTCACCACCATCATAGGATTCGACAATCTGTGGCTTGACTCCATTTCCCGCCACATCGCTTGCCGTGTCCACATGCGCCATGAGGCCGATAGTGGGCTTCCCTTCCAACCCTGGGCTAGCGGGAATGCGCCCGATCAGAACGCCATGCGCATCAAGCTCCACATTCTCCACTCCAAGCTCATGCAGCTCTTTCTCCAGCATCCTCAGCAAGTTCCATTGGATATCGGTGGAAGGATGTTTCCCCTTCTCCGCCTCAAGCTGGTCGCTCTGGGTATCAACCTCCGCATAGCGCACAAACCGTCTCAAGATATCTTCAGCCAACGCGTCTCGTTCCACTTTAAAACCTCCTGGCCTATTTAACCACAAACAAAGAGAGGTTGTACACGACAAAGGCTACGGACAAAAACATGACGACCAACAATTACGGACTATTTGCCTATCCTGCCTTCCGCATACGCTATCTCTTTCTTGTTCTATGTGTTACCTGAATCGAGAGCGAGGCCGTTTAGTTGTCAATAATCCAAACTATTATCATTTAAAAGAAAATCATAAATACCCATTGTGAGAATTCCGTCATTATCATACCAAGGTTTAATGACATCCTTCACAATGACTATCTTCTTAAATGAATCGTTTACAAGTACAAGCGATGCCTTTTCCTGCGCTATCTTCTCATCATCCGACAGGCTAAAAGCCGATTGGATGTAGTAACGCTTGCTTCCCATGTTCGCCACAAAGTCAATCTCAAGCCGTTTCTTTTCTTGCACGCCATCTTTATTGCGCAACCGC
>CAVESN010000070.1:0-10273 GCA_963618365.1 Bacteroides uniformis | reverse complement strand
TATTCGCATCGTAGATCCACCGCCAGGTAAGGGAAGCCGCGATGGCGGAGAGAATGCAAGGATAGTAGAAAATGCCGCGGAATACGGTCCGACCCTTGAAATGCTTGTTCAAGAGAAGAGCGAGCCCAAGCCCCACCAGCATGGTCAGCACTGTGGAGAGCACAATCCAGATCATGTTGTTCTTAATGGCTGTGTGGAAAACCGGATCGCTGGAAAACAGCTTCTGGAAATTACCCAAGCCGACAAACGTCATCTTGCCGATGCCGTTCCACTTGAACAGGCTGATGTAGAACGAATAGAACAATGGCGCAATGATTACTGAAAGATAGATAATGAGGGCCGGCAGCAAAAACCAGAGAGCGCTGAAGTCCCTTTTGTGTCGATTATCCAACATGGTGTTACCTCAAGGTGAAATGGTCCCATGCCAAGCATAGGACCATGAGAAACGCATAGCTTACTGAGCAAGATACTGGGAGATGGCGTTCTGAATGTTTTTCGCGCCCTCCTGCGGAGTCATCTGCCCGCTGGCGATTGCATCCTGCGCGGCAAAGAGCGCATCCGCAACCTGGGTCGGGAATGCCTGGTCGGTAATCGTGAAAGTACCGTTCTTGTCGGCGGCGGTGATCAATTCGACCACGTTGGGATAATTCGCAGGAAGCTCTCCATGGCGCAGCGGCAGAGGAAGTTTGTAGTACTTCTCGTACTTCTTGACCATCGCATCGCTGTAGAGCCAATCCATCCAATCGGCGCATGCTTCCATCTCTGCATCCGAGTTGGAGGCATTGAACTGCGTCATCTCTGCGAATGCGGAGCAGCGGTTGGTTCCGCCCGAGGGGAACGGGAAGACACCGAAGAGAGAAAGGTCCTGGTCGTCGGAGAGAATGAGAGTGTCATAGAACTGCCCCTGCACGTCCATCGCCGCCTTGCCAGAGTAGACAAGAAGCTTGGTGTCGTTCGGATCGATGGTGAGGAAGCCGTCAGGGAAGTATCCCTTGTCCACGAACTCCTTGTATTTGGTAAGCGCCTTGACGACCGCTTCATTGTCATAGGAGCTCTTGAAAAGGTTCATCGAATCATGCAGATCGGCGCCGGCATAGTGCTCGAAAAGGAGCTCCACGAAGCGCATCACGTGCCATCCATATTTTCCCGCAGTGGAGATGGGGATGATTCCGTTGGCCTTCAGCTTTGCGCACACATCCTCAAACTGCTCAAACGTGGTGGGAATCTGGATGCCGTATTTCTCGAAGATGTCTTTGCGGTAGTAGATTCCGATGACACTGAACGCTTGCGGATATCCCCACAGAGATCCGTTGCGAGTGCAAAGAGCAAGGGAAGAATCGGTAAATCGGTCATCCCAGCCGCGCTTCTTCGCGAATTCAGTCAAATCGTAGCAAAGCCCGTTGTCACTGTAGAAACCGCCAAGCGACCCACCCCAGTTGAACCAGCAGTTGGGGAGTGTCCTTGAAGTTGCGGCAACCTTGCATGCATCCTTCATGCCGTCGGTGCTGTAGAACGAGCAAGTCACATGAATCTTATCCTGGGAAGCGTTAAACTCATCGGCCGCAGCCTGAATACCACCTTTTCTGGATTCAAGAGACCAGAAAGTGATTTCAAGCGGACCCTCCTTTCCTTTCTTCGATGACTGCTCCGCCGCTCCGTTTGCAAAAAGCATCTGGAATCCGACTGCGAGAAGTGCAGCCATCACGATTAGCTTCTTTCTCATGCTAATCCTCCTTTTATCATTGTCCTTTCAATCTATCACCGAATTTTCGTTTGTCAATATTTCTTTTTGTTTTATTTTGTTTTGATTTTCTTTTACTTTTTATAAGTTACTATTTTATTATATGTATTGAAGTTATTATTTCTATGTTTTCGAATTTATCTTTCCAATTCTCCCGTTGTAAAGGATTCCATAGCACCTTTTTCTCGTAATGATCTTCCTCTTTTCAGAAAGCAGTCCTCCACAAACCGTAAATAAACGAAAATTTTTGTTGACCATTCGAAAGTTCACCGATAAGCTGGATTTGCAGGGAGGAGGATGCCCAAATGAAACATGTGGTTTTGGGTTTTGCACCCACCAGACGATCCATCTTCAGCGCTCCGGATGCGTTGAAATACAGGAACTTGACAGCAAAACGGCTTGAGGAGCTCGGAATCGAGTTCGTCGACATCACCGATATCAACAATGAAGGTTTGCTCTATAACGACGAGGACAGGGAGAAAATCGCCCGGAAGTTCAAGCAAGCCCATGTGGACGGGCTTCTCCTAGCCCATTGCAACTTCGGGACCGAGTATGAGTGCGCGCGGCTTGCGAAAGACCTGAAAGTCCCTGTATTGCTCTGGGGACCGCTTGACGAGAGGCCGGAGAAGGACGGAAGGAGGCTCAGGGACACCCAATGCGGTCTCTTCGCAACCGGAAAAGTCCTTAGGCGCTTTCAAATCCCCTTCACCTATCTGACCAATTGCAGGCTCACCGATTTCGCGTTCGAGCGAGGAGTGAAGGATTTCCTTGCCGTTTGCTCGGTGGTGCGGACCTTCCGCTCCATCCGCATTCTCCAGATCGGGCCGCGCCCGTTCGACTTCTGGTCGACCATGTGCAACGAAGGGGAGCTTTTGGAGAAATTCAACATCCAGCTCTCCCCCATTCCGCTTCCGGAACTGACAAACCTGGTCAAGCGGGTCAAGAAAGAGGAAAAGGAGAAGGTCGACGAAGTAACCGCCTACGTGAAAGAGCACATGGATGTGGCAGTTGGACCAGAGGAGCTTGCAAACGTCGCAGCCCTGAAGGTTGCGATGAAAGAACTTGCCAAGAAATATGGATGCGGCGCCATCGCCATCCAATGCTGGAATGCGCTCCAAGGTGAGCTTGGCATCATGCCTTGTGCATCCAATGCGCTAATCAATGACGAGGGAATCCCGGTCGTGTGTGAAACCGACATCCATGGTGCCATCACCGCCCTCATGGCGGAAGCGGCATGCCTGGATGACAGGAAATCCTTCTTCGCCGACTGGACGATCCGCCATCCGGACAATCCGAACGGGGAGCTTCTGCAGCATTGCGGCCCCTGGCCTCTCTCCGTCGCAAAGGAGAAACCGACTCTGGGCTATCCCCTCGCATTCGATTATCCCGGATCCCTTACTGCGGAGGCACGCCATGGGGACCTCACGCTATGCCGCTTTGACGGGGATGGTGGAGAGTACTCGCTGCTGCTCGGATCAGCTAAGGGAATCGACGGACCAAAAGGAATGGGGACCTATCTCTGGGTGGAGGTGGAGAACATCAAGCGGCTGGAGGCAAAAGTGGTGTGCGGACCGTACATCCACCATTGCGTTGGCGTGCATGGCAACATCATCCCCATCCTCTATGAGGCCTGCAAGTACATCGGCGTCAAACCGGACCTCTACGACCCGATCCAGGAGAAGGTGGAAGCCTACCTGAGAGGCGAGGACGTCTCGTTCTAGAAGGAAGCAACTGTATGGAAACCATTATGCTCTCTCGTGAGGCGGTGCATACCCGTCGCAACATCATCGAGATGATCTTTCGTGCGAAGACAGGCCATACGGGAGGATCCCTCTCTGCGGCCGACATCATGACCGCGCTCTATTTCGAGGTGCTGAAGGTCAACCCGAAAAACCCCGACGACCCCGACAGGGACTATTTCATCCTCTCCAAGGGCCATTGCGTCGAGGCCTACTATGCGGTCCTCGCCAGAAAGGGATTTTTTCCGGAATCAGAGCTAAAGACCTTCTCGAAGCCTGGCAGCCGCCTTTTCGGCCATCCGACCAACAAGGTCCCCGGCATCGAGATGAACACAGGAGCCCTCGGACACGGGCTTTCCATCGCGGTGGGAATTGCACTCGGTCTCAAGCGGCAGGCGAAAAAGAACAAGGTCTTCGTCCTCATGGGGGACGGGGAGCAGGAGGAGGGGTCTGTCTGGGAGGCAGCCATGTCGGGCGCCAACTACAAGCTTGACAACCTCATCGCCATCGTGGACCGAAACCACCTCCAGATCAGCGGAAACACGGAGGAGGTCATGGCCCTCGAGAGTCTCAAGGAGAAATATGCCGCTTTTGGCTGGCAGGTCATGGAGATTGACGGAAACGACATGCAGCAGGTGGTCCGCGCGCTCAAGACAAGTCACCCCGGCAAACCTCTTGTCATCATCGCCAACACAATCAAGGGAAAGGGTGTCAGGGAGATGGAGAACCAGGCGAGGTGGCACCATGGAGTCCCTGATGAGGCGCTGTATCTGAGCGCACTCAAGCAGTTCGATGCAATCGAGAAGGAGTTAGGATGATGGAACAAGCGATTTCATGCAAAGATGCGGTGGCACAGACACTTTCCCTTCTGGCAAACGATGATCCCCGCATCATGGTACTTTGCTCCGATTCCCGCTCCTCGGCAGGATTCGCTGATTTCTCAAAAAAGTATCCGGACCATTTTGTCGAGTGCGGAATTGCCGAGCAGGACGAGATCGGCATGGCAAGCGGACTTGCGCTTGTCGGGCTCCACCCCTATGTATGCGCACCCGCATGCTTTTTGAGCGCACGCAGCCTTGAGCAAATCAAAGTCGATGTGGCATACTCGCATGCCAATGTGAAAATCTTCGGAGTGAGCGGAGGCGTGAGCTACGGATCGCTTGGAGCAACCCACCACAGCCTCCATGACATAGCTGTCATGCGCGCCATCCCCGAGCTCGACATCTTCCTTCCCAGCGACGGCATGCAAGCCTCTGCCATCATCAAGGATGGGGAGAAGCGGCAGCAAAGCGCCTACATCCGCGTGGGCAAGGCGAAGATGACACCGCTATATGAGGATGAAAAGAACGCATTCACCTATGGGAAGATGAATCTCCTCCACGAAGGTGGCGATTGCACGATCATCGCATGCGGGGAGATGACACACCCCGCCCTCCAGGCCGCGCTCTCCTTGGAAAAAGAGGGGATATCGGTACGCGTACTTGACTCCCCCTGCCTGAAGCCATTTGACGAGGAGGCAGTAAGGAAAGCCGCAAAGGAGACAGCTCTGATCCTGACCGTCGAGGAGCACAGCATCTTCGGGGGACTTGGAGCCATAGTAGCGCAAGTGACAGCTTCCTCTTTGCCGGTTCGAGTTGCCAGCATGGGATTTCCCGATGCATACCTGCCTCTCGGGGAAAGCCCCGACCTGAAGCATGCCTACGGTCTTGATGCAGTGGGGATTGCAAACAAGATAAAGGAATCATTGCGATGAGATACATCCTTGCCATCGACCAGAGCACATCCTCTACGAAAGCGATGCTCTTTGACGAGAGCGGAAACCTTCATGCGCGCAAAAACCTCCCCCATCGCCAATATGTCAACGAGAAGGGTTGGGTCGAGCATGACGGGGAGGAGATTTATCAGAACCTGATTGAAGTGGTGAAGGAGGTCTCTCGGGAAGTTGATCCGAAGCAGATTGTCGCAGCGGGTCTTTCCAACCAACGGGAGACAACCATTTTCTGGGACAGAAAGAGCGGGAAGCCCCTTTACCATGCCATCGTATGGCAATGTGGCAGAGCACAGGAAATCTGTGGCAGGCTTCAGCCGATTGCGGGGAAGGTAAAAAAGTCCACAGGAATGCAGCTCTCACCCTATTTCTCCGCGGCGAAGATGGCATGGATTCTCCAGCATGTCACCATCCCTGCAGGCTCCGATCCTGTCGCCTCCACCATCGACGCTTTCCTCGTGGGCCGTCTGTCGGGAGGCAAGGAGGTAAAGACAGACTACTCCAACGCCTGCCGCACCCAGCTCTTCAATATCCACACGCTCAGTTGGGACAAGGAACTCCTAGACGCATTCGGCATCAAGGAAGGGATGATGCCCCAAGTCTGCGATTCCGACTCGCTCTTCACGCAGACCGATTTCGAGGGTGTCCTCCCGCACAAGATCCCCCTGCATGCACTGCTCGGAGACAGCCAGGCCGCCCTGTTCGCCCAAGGATGCCTCAAAAGCGGCATGGTGAAAGCAACCTACGGAACAGGTTCCTCGGTGATGATGCACATAGGTGAATCCTTCCGCCCCACCAAGACGCTCGTCACCTCCCTTGCATGGAAGATTCAGGGAAAGCTCTCCTATGTCGCAGAAGGGAACATCAACTACAGCGGAGCTCTCACCAGCTGGCTCAAGGAAGACCTTCATCTCATCGCGTCGTCAAGCGAAGCGGGTAAGCTTGCAGCCATCGCCAAACCGCTCCCACCTCAGTTTTATATCGTCCCGGCATTCTCAGGACTTGGCGCTCCCTATTGGGACGGAAATGCAAGGGCATGTGTGCTCGGCATGGACCGGACGGTGGGAAAGGCGGAGTTCGTCAGGGCAACAGAGGAGAGTATCGCACTACAGGTCACCGACATCCTGGAAGCGATGAAGAGGGAGACAGGGATACCTTTCACTTGCCTCCATGTGGATGGAGGGCCCACCGGCGATGCATTCTTGATGCAAGCGCAGAGCGATTTCGCGCAAATTCCGGTACGAATCGCCCGCATCGAGGAGCTTTCCGCGCTCGGTGCCGCCATCGCCGCAGGGCTTGCCATCGGATTCTATGACGAGAGTATCTTCTCCCTTCCTCCCCGGGGGGAATTCAAGCCGAAAATGGAATGGGAACCGAGGAACAAGAAGTATGCGCTATGGCTTAACGCAGTGGCCTTCGCCCGCTCTTACCGATAGATGGAAATGTACGTTTATTTGTGATAGGGTATCCATATGTTTCAGGCTGTACGAAGAGCAAGAATCCTAGAAGTGCTTCAAGAGAACGGGGTTTGCCATGTGACCGACCTCTGCAAGCAGTTTTCCGTCTCCGAACCCACCATCAGGGGAGACCTCATGGCGTTGGAGAAAGAGGGAAAGCTCACCCGTCAGCATGGGGGAGCATTCCTGAACACCTCACAGGAGCATGCGGCGCTGGAACTGGAGCCCCGAGGACACGAGGAAGAGAAAAAGGCAATCGGCAGGAAGGCCGCCTCCCTTGTCCATGACGGAGACAACCTGATCATTGACTCCGGCTCCACTACAACCGCCTTCGCCCGTTTTTTGGAAGAGAAGAAAAACCTTACCGTCATCACCAATGCCATCAATATCGCACTCATGCTCGGAAAGGAGCCTTCCAACAGGATCATCCTCATCGGAGGAGAGCTCAAGCTCCCCACCCTCTCGCTCACGGGAGAGAAGGGACTTGGCATCCTTGAGGGAATCCACGTCAGCCAGATGTTCCTCGCAACCGGCGGCATCACGTTGGAGGAGGGACTTACCTATCCGGGAGACACCGACATCATGATCAAGATGAAGATGATACAAGCTTCCCGGCAGGTCATCCTGCTTGCAGACTCCTCCAAAATGGGGCAGGTGAAGTTCTCTTCCCTGGGCGGGATAGAACTGGTTGACACTTTGGTAACAGACAACAAGATCGATGCAACCCAGGCCAAGGCATTGGAAGCCAAAAGGCTGAAAATCCTTATCGCGAACTAAGCCTCAATACTTGTACACAATTCCGATGGGGATGGAGAAGATCGCCTGGCGGTGGACAAAAGAAAAATCGTACGTCCATCCTTTGTATTTTTCGACCCCCCAACCGACCAAGGGAATTTCCACATTCAATCCGCTTCTCAGAGCAAAATGGCTGCAGACGTCGTACATGACTCCGAATCCCCCATCAAGGCCGAAATTCCACTCGATGTAATCATCCTCGTAATCACCATCGGAATTAGACAAGTACGACCCAAGCAAAATGCCACCATGGAAATCCATGCTGAGCTTTTCCCTTAAGGGAAGTCGGTAGGAGAATGCGACCTTCGAGGTGACATCAGACCTCACCGTTGTGCTCACGTCCTTCGAGTAGACGTAAAGAGCAGGGTCCAAGACAAGCGAATAGGAAATGCCAATCGTTTGGCGCGGGTCGAAATAGTTCGCACCTGTGATACCCACGTACCCGCGGAACATATCGAAGCGGGTGGTGAATCCCAAGCTCTCGTCACTGAGAGTCTCCCCGTCACAGGTGACTTTTCTCTTGGTGTTATACATGCTTAGGTCAAGCACGTTTGTCGAGACTCCCACCCAACCGGCAAATGCACTCGAAAGAGAAAACATAGCCATGGCAAATGCGGCAACAATTCTTTTCATCAAAAAGCTCCTTATATATCAATCAAGAGTTGAGCTCATAGTCCACTACACAATCGCATTTTTTGATTTTCAGAAAAGAAGAGGCAGAAACTTCATGCTTCACCGTAAGGGTTGTGCCGAATCAGCCTATTTCGATGCTTTTCGCATCCTTGCCGAAGATGCCTCGCACCAAATCTCCCCGCTTGGCAAAGGGTGCGGTGTTTTGGATAGCCACCTCGAGGTAGTTGCCGGTAGTTCCCCACCAAAGGCCGTTCTTTCTCGTTTCAAGAATTGCTTCCGTCTCCCTGCCCTCCTGACGATTGCAATAGGAGGCATTTAGGGTATCGGAGAGCGTGCGGAGTATCTTCGCCCTCTGGTCGCGGACCGATTCAGGCACCCTGTCCTTCGCATGCTCCAAGGGAGTGTCGGGACGGGGGGAGAACGGGAAGACATGCATCATCGAGAAGTTCTCTTCCTTGAAAAAGTCATAGCTCTCCTGAAACTCCTTCTCCCCTTCCCCGGGAAGGCCGGTAATCACATCAGCGGCGATGAAGGGGTCATCCTTCACCTTCCGTATCCGATCCAGGATGTACCGGACATGGTCCATGTCATCATACCGGTTGACCCGCTTGAGCACCTTGCGGCTTGCGCTCTGGATGGGTATGTGGAAATGAGGCTGCATGCGGAAGTCCTTGAATGTCTTGAGAAGACGGTCATCCACATGATCCGGCTCCATGGAAGAGAGTCTGATCCTCACGTCCGGTCCAAGATGTTCCAATAGCGCTTCCACCAAGGCTCCCAGACCGGCGCCGTTATGGTCATACATCGTCAAGTTCACCCCGGTGAGCATGATTTCATGGAAGCCCTTGCGCTCGATGGCAAGGGCGCGCCGCACAGCCTCATCCCTAGGAAGGTCGACACCCTTTCCCCTAGCCACATGGACCCTGCAATAGGCGCATGCGTTGTCACATCCGTCCTGGATCTTCAAGTACGCCCTGCTGTGATAGAAGAACTCGTTGGCGTCAAATGCAAAAGGAGCATTCTCCCCAGCGTGGAACGAAAAAAGGGCATCAAGCAAATCCTTCCCTTCCTCCATCTCCCCCTCCAGGAAGTGAGGAAGCTTGAGCAGCGAGGACTTTTGCTCCAGAGAGAAGACCACCACATTCGTTCCGAGCTCTTCTATCTCCCTTTGATTGAGCTCGGCATAGCAGCCAGTGACCACAACCGGACCT
This sequence comes from Bacteroides uniformis, assembly GCA_963618365.1. GTDB lineage: Bacteria > Spirochaetota > Spirochaetia > Sphaerochaetales > Sphaerochaetaceae > RUG023. The sequence continues at coordinate 929 of CAVESN010000070.1, read as the reverse complement.
CGCTGGCTAAAATGGCGGATCATGCGCCTGCATTTCTGCTCAGCCTTGCTGGTCACCGTACATGTGTTGACCACATAGAGATCGGCACTTTTTGTCTCGTCGACCACGCTCCATCCCTGCTTGGCAAACGCATCAGCGATCGATTCGCTCTCCGTTTGGTTGAGGCGGCAGCCAAGCGTATAGACACATACCCCTCTCACCGCTGCTCCTCCCTTTTCAGAGCATCCATGATCCGATCGGTGGACTTGAGGAAAGAGGAGCGCATCTCCTTGGTGTACGGATTGTAGCGCTGAAGGTCATAGAACAACTGCAGCGGGTCATGGCATGTCTGCTCCTCCACGGCGCGGATTGCCTTGAACCCCACCGTCGCTATCGGCGTATCCTTCAAATCCATCCCGCCAAGCACACGCCCGACAAGATGGGTAATCCCCTGGCTCCAGGCCGCCTGCTTGTCATGCTCGTCACAGCTCATACGGATGACTTCCAAGCCCCAACTCCTGAATAGCTTCTCCCAACGCGCCACTTCCACCACGGGAGCGGAGAGCGGGCACATGATCATGGGAAGCCCCTTCACTCCATTCTTGCCGCTGTCCGGCCCGAACATGGGATGGGTGGCAATCAGGTTGCATTTCCCATAAAGCCGTTTCTGCATGATATCCGCGGGATACAGCTTCACCGAGCAGGTGTCCATCACCAAGGCACCCGGCTTGATCCGGTCCTTGATCCGCTCAACCACCTCGCTGAAACTGCTGATGGAGACGCAAAGGAAGATGACATCGGATTGCAAAAGCTCATCCTCCCCTACCATGGGAACCCCGTCAATAGCTTCCCTCGCATGGCGGGAGTATCCACACACTTCAAGCTTGTGATCCTTCAGCACCCGGGCCCAGAACGACCCGAACCTTCCCAGTCCATACACACCTACACGC
>CAVESN010000069.1:0-10571 GCA_963618365.1 Bacteroides uniformis | reverse complement strand
GAAGGTTGACCATGAATCTTTTGACTTTCCAACAGACTACTGTGAAGAACATGGGAAGGACGAGGCCGCAAAGGAATGCTCCAACTACCTGCACCAGATGGAGATGGGGAAAGGCAGCTACACCAGGGAGGGGTTTGAGAGGGTGAGGGACCTTTTCGGCGTCTACGTGCTGAAGACGAACGACACTGGCATGTCCGCACAGGATGTGTTCTGCTGATATAAGAGGCGCTGGAGGATAGAGACGTTCCACAACTACTTCAAGAACAGCGCGGGAAACGAACCGTTCCACATGCTGGACTACTGCAAGGTGCAGGGCCTTGCCTTTGTCCTGATGGTCAGCGGCATGATACATGCGAGAGTTGTGTCGGCCATCAGGAGCCACAAGAAAACCCCGGGCTGAGAAACGCGTTGCTCTGCGCCAGGTTGGTGAAGCTTAACAAAAGGAAAGGCAAGTGGATCTGCACAAACTGCAAGACAAAAACCCAGCAGTTCCTTGAGTCGCTCGGCGTCAAGCTTGATGGCTTGTCAGCCTAGACATACCTAAATTCCCAAGTTGTCCTGCTTAGTCTCCATCACCCTTGCAATCTGCTCCGTATTGCGGCGATGAAAGACTCGCTGTCCACCGGGGTGACAGTGACTCCTTCCGCGAGGGAGGCAAGATCCTTGGTCATGATTCCGCTGCCAAGCGTGTCAAAGCAAGCTTTCTCCAACTTGTCCGCGAATGCGCACAAGTCGGAAATCCCGTCCAGTTCACCCCGTTTGCGAAGCGCTCCGCTCCACGCAAAGATGGTGGCCATGGGATTGGTCGAGGTCTTCTCTCCCTGCAAGTAGCGGTAGTAGTGGCGAGTCACCGTGCCGTGGGCCGCCTCGTACTCATATTTTCCATCAGGACTGACAAGCACGCTCGTCATCATGGCAAGGCTGCCAAAAGCAGTGGAGACCATGTCGCTCATCACATCACCGTCATAATTCTTGAGAGCCCAAATGAAACCGCCTTGGCTGCGAATCACTCTGGCGACCGCATCGTCAATCAGCGTGTAGAAGTAAGTCAGCCCAAGTTTTTCAAATTCCTTGCGGTACACTTCATCATACAGCTTCTGGAAGACCAGCTTGAATGTCTGGTCATATTGCTTGCTGATTGTATCCTTAGTGGAAAACCACAAATCCTCCTTGGCCGCAATCGCATACTTGAAGCAACTGTGGGCGAAACTCTCCATCGAGCTGTCCTTGTTGTATTGGGCCTGGAGCACCCCGGGACACTCATAGTCATAGACGGTCTTGTTGAAAGTCGTCCCGTCCACGCCGCTGAAGCGAAGCTCCGCCTTTCCCGGGCAGGGAACACGGAACTCGGTGGCCTTGTACAGGTCCCCATAGGCATGGCGTGCAATGGTGATTGGTTTTTTCCAAGTCTTAACGGCCGGACGGATTGAGTCAATGACAATAGGGGTACGGAACACGGTTCCATCAAGCTCCGCACGGATGGTGGCGTTTGGACTCTTGTACATCTTCTTCAGATGATACTCCTCCACGCGCGCAGCATTGGGAGTAATGGTGGCGCACTTGACGGCAACCCCGTACTTCTTGGCCGCCAAAGCGGCCTCTTGCGTCACCCGATCGTCAGTCGCATCCCGATTGGGCAGGCCGAGGTCATAGTATTCGCTTTTCAGGTCCACAAAAGGAAGAATCAAGGATTCCTTGATCATCTTCCAGAGAATGCGGGTCATCTCATCGCCATCCATCTCCACCAAGGGAGTCTGCATCTGAATCTTGCTCATATCAATATTTAAACCCATTCACCAGCTAAGGTGCAATGGTAGACTTCATTGTATTTCCAAATAAACAATGATAGACTCGTGCCATGGCTTTCCATCGGTACCGCTCATTCTGGCTTGGAGGTTCAGCATTGCTCGCGCTGCTCCTTCTCTTCTCCCTCTCCATTGGACGCTATCGCATCACAATGCCACTCTCTTTGATGGCCAGCAGGATTCTTTGGCAAATCAGATTGCCGCGCCTCCTGCTGGCCATGCTTGCAGGCATGGCCCTCTCTGCCGCGGGAGCCGCATACCAAGGGGTCTTCCAGAACCCCATGGCCTCCCCGAGCATCCTTGGGGCAAACAACGGAGCCGCCTTCGGCGCCGCCCTCGCCATCATCCTCGGCCTCTCATCCCTCCTTGTCATGCTCTTTGCCTTCCTAGGGGCAATCCTCGTGGTCTGGAGTGTCAATCTGCTTGCGAAACGGATGCGGGTGCAGCACACCACCGGCCTGATTTTGTGTGGCATCATGGTGGGATCTTTGGCAACCAGTGCGACCAGCCTGCTCAAATTGGTCGCAGATCCCAACAGTCAGCTCCCCGCCATCACCTATTGGCTGATGGGAAGTCTCTCGGGAACATCATGGAAGGATATCCGCACAATACTCCTCCCCTTGTTTCTTGGCATGCTGCCGCTCTTTTTGCTGCGCTGGAAAGTGGACCTGCTGAGTGTCGGAGACGAACAGGCCTCATCGCTAGGCATAGATCCCCTTCAGCTGAGAAAAACCATCATCGTCGCATCCACTTTGGCAAGCAGCAGCATCATCGCATCCAGTGGCTCGATCGGCTGGGTGGGGTTGGTCATCCCGCACCTTGCAAGGAGGCTCGTAGGTTCCAGTCACAAGCGGGTCATCCCTTCCAGCATGCTGCTGGGAGCCATATTCCTCCTCCTGGTTGATGACATCTCCCGGACTTTGCTGGAAAGCGAGATCCCTCTGGGCATTCTCACTGCGTTTGTAGGAGCTCCCTTCTTCCTTCTGCTCATGGCACATAAAGAGGTCCGCCATGAGCATTGAGATCCAAGACCTTTGTTTCGGGTACACGCAAAGGCATCCGGTTCTCAGCCATCTCAGCTGCAAGATGGAGGGCGGGAAAGTCACCACCATCATAGGCTCCAACGGAACAGGGAAAACTACCTTGCTCCGCTGCATGCTCGCCCTTCTGCCCTACCAAGGAAACATTCTCATCAATGGAAAGGAGATTCGCCAGCTAGAAAGAAAGAGACTTTCCCAGTTGATGGCCTATGTACCGCAGAAGTGCCACGTGTCCTACAACTATGAGGCCATCGAGATGGTCATGATGGGATCCAGCGCAAGGCTCGGCCGCTACGGGATACCCGGCGAAAAAGAGAAGAAAGAGGCGATGGAGGCGATGGAGAAAGTAGGAATCTCAGACCTTGCACACCATCTCTTCTGGGAGATATCCGGAGGAGAGCAGCAGCTTGTCCTCATCGCGAGGAGCCTCATGCAAAGGGCTAGGACGCTATTGATGGACGAGCCGGTCTCCAGCCTCGACTTCGCAAACCAGGTGCGGGTGCTCAGGGGTATACGGAATCTTGCCACAGAGGGATATTGCATCATCCTCACAAGCCACAATCCCGACCAGGCATACCGGATAAGCGACCATATCATCGCCATGAAAGATGGCTCCATACTCATGCAAGGATGCCCGAAGCAGATAATCAATGCATCTCTTGTCACGCAATTGTACGGGATAGATGCGAAGGTGTTCTCTCTTGCCGACGACACCATCCGCATTTGCATTCCCGAGGAGGAACATACATGAAACGAATCAGTTTGATGCTCTCGGCCATAGCGCTTGCCATGGGCATGCTCGGCGCACAACCGACAAAGGAAGTGCAATCCCAGTCGACCTATGAGTTCACAGACGATCTCGGCCGCACCGTCACACTCCCCTCAAAACTGGAACGGGTGGTGGCATCCGGTCCGCTGACTGAGTATATGCTGACCCCGATCGCGGTCGAAAAAATGGTGGGACGAGCAGTCACCTGGAGCAAGGCGGCCGAATCCTTTCTCTCCCCACAGTACCTGGAGAAGCCGATTGTCGGACAACTCTATGGAGGAAAAGGCTCCCTGAACCCGGAAACCATTCTTTCCCTTGATGCCCAGGTGGTCATCGACATCGGAGAACAAAAGGCGAACATGAAGGAGGATTTGGACAAGCTAGAGGCACAACTTGGAATCCCCTTCATCCATCTGGATACGGATTTCACCTCCATGGCCGAAACCTATGCCCGACTCGGAGAAATGTTCGACCAAGAGCAGAAAGCCTCGCAAATCGCCTCCTTCATCACCAGGGTGACCAAACGGAACGAAAAATTGACGCAAAAAGGCAAGATTCCCGCAATCTATGTGCAAGGGAGCAAGGGAATCAATGTCACGGCGAAAGGGAGCTATCAGGGAGGAGTGCTTGATAGCGTCATCGACAACCTCGCCGTCGTCGAGAATCCCACTTCCAAGGGTACAGGCAACCAGGTCGACATGGAACAAATCATGAAGTGGAATCCCCCGTACATTCTCTTTGCGGGAGATGCGCGGGAGGTTTACGAGAAAGCTGAGGCAGACCCGCTCTGGAGCCAAATCGACGCAGTGAAGAACCACAAGATGCTCCTGGTTCCCAACCTGCCGATGAACTGGCTGGTGGCCCCACCGTCCATCAACCGTATCGCGGGAATCATCTGGATTGACAAAGTGGCCTATGGGGGAGATTTCGACTTGGAGGAGGAACTAAGGGAATACTTTAAGCTTTTCTTCGCCAAGGATGTGACGAAAGAGCAGCTGGAATCTTTCCTAGGCAAGTAAGCTGTGTAGGAGGGGCCATTCGGGGATATTTCGGATGGCCCTTTCCAGCTCCTCTTTCCATGCGTCACGGTTTTCCGGGGAGAGGCAAATCCTGAACGCTTTCTCACTCTCGCGGATTTTATCCAGAAAAGGAACCTGCGCGGGCTTGATGACCGCGATTGTCGGAACGCTATCCTTTACGGCACGAAGAACCCTATCTTGGAAGATGAAGGCATCCCTCTCCAGGAAACCCAGCTCGTCCATCACCCTGAGAGAGCATGGCCTATCCAGGATTTCCGATCCGAGTGCATCAAATCTTGCAGAATCTCCTCCCTTATGGCAGATGCCGACTTGATGGGCTAAGTCATATGTGCTTTCGCCAAGCGGATTGAGGTACACTCTCCCATCCACCCGTTTGGTCTCGAACCCTCCATCAGCCGCCGTTGCAATGCTTCGCACCAGTGTGCTCTTTCCTATCCCCTGCGCCCCCTGAACTAGCATCGTACTCCTCTGGACAAGATCGGGAATGTCGGGGATGGCGATGACAAAGAGGGAAAAGAGACAATTTTTCTCCAGCCAAAAGGGAAATTCCCCGTCACTCTTCTTGAGAAAAGCGGCGATGCGCTTTCCGTACAGACGCTCATAAAGCTGCACCTCCTCCTGGTTTGCGAAAGGCTGGCCCATCTCCACCAAGAGGCTCTCTTCCCGAAATGGAATGGAAAGGGAGGAAAGGAGAAGACGGGTACGCATAGCGTGGCGCACCACCATGACGAGCTTCCCGTCCCCCCACTTTCTGGCGAGCACCAAATCTTCCAGAAGCGAGCCGAAACGGCAGCAAATGACATCACCCTTCCTTTCCCGGGGCGTGAGAACGTGCGCATCACCCTTGACGGGATGCACATGGGAAGAAGCATGCGAGGAGAGATAAGAGAACGCCTTTTCGTCCTTCTCTATGACGGACACATCCCCCTTGAGCTCGTTCGCAAGGAAACCAAGTCCGCCCCCGATCTCGACTAGTGTGGAGCCCACATGCGGCCCGATGGTCCTGGCGAGGATCTTCCAACCGGAACCCGCGCTTCCTGCCCTTGCAAGCAGTCCAATCATCTCATCGGTATATTCCCACATCTCTTTCCATCCGGACCAATCATAGCAAGAGGGGAGTACTCCCTTCCAGCTCCTTTGTTCTCTCTCTTGTATACCCCACTTTTTCTTGCTAGGATACGGGCATGGATGATTCATCTGTTCCTCTGCCTAGTACGAGGTGGGTGCCATGGAAATAGCGCTCGCCCTCATCTTGCTGGCCCTTTCGGCCTTCTGTTCCGGATCGGAAACCGCTTTCACCTCTCTCACGCTGATTGACCAGAAAGAACTTGAGAAAAAGAAAGGATTACGTGCGAGAACCGCTCTCTACTTCTGCCAGCATCCCGATCTGCTCATCACCACTGCCTTGATTTCCAACAACATCGTCAACATCTCCCTCTCCGCATTGGTCACCAAGGTCACGATGGAGAAGCTGGGAAGCACCTATGTCGGCGTAGCCACGGGAATCCTGACCTTTGTCCTCTTGATCTTCGGGGAGATTTCTCCCAAGCAGATCGCCATGTACCGCAACCTCCCCATCGCGCTCATGGTGGCGATTCCGATGCGGTTTGTCAGCATCATCCTCTTCCCCGCCATCTGGCTTTTCTCACGCTTGACGATTCTGCTACACCACATCTTCGGCACTTCGACCCGGGGGAAACTTACCGAGGACAGCCTCAGGCATGTTACCGACGCGGCCGAGGATGCGGGAGTCGTGGACGAATATGAGAACGGCCTGATGCAGCGGGCCATCCACTTCTCCGAGACCCAAGTCAAAGCCATCATGACCCACCGCACCGAAGTTTTCTCCCTTCCCGACACCATTACCTACAGGGAAGCATACTCACGCATTGTCCAGAGCGGATTCTCCCGTATTCCCGTCTATCACGGCAGCAGGGAGAACATTTCCGGCGTCCTGCTTTTGAAGGAGCTGCTCCGAAAAGATGTCAACGAGAAGGGACGGCTGAACCTTCCCCTCTCCGCCTTGGCCCTCAAGCCCCATTTCGTGCCCGAGTCCATGCACATGGATGACCTTTTCTTCCAGTTCAAGCACCAGAAGCAGAAGATCGCCATCGCACTAGACGAATATGGTGGTTTCAGCGGAGTGGTGACCATGGAGGACATAGTCGAGCAAATGTTCGGCGAGCTGTATGACGAGCAGGAGGCGTTTCAGGGGGAGCTGATGGTCAAATCCTCCAGCTACCCCGGCTCCTATGTCATCCAGGCGGAGATGCCGTTCATGACACTTGCCGACTCGTTCGACTTGCATCCGACCAAGGAGGAGGACACCGACGGCACCGTTGCGGGCTTCCTCCTTGACATCATCGGCGACATCCCCCAAACGGGGCAGAGCGTCGAGACCCGCTTCGGCACATTCCGCGTGCTCACCATGACACGCAACAGGATGGACACTGTCCTGTTCACTCCGATACTGGACGAACAGCAGGAAGAAGAGGGCGAGGAATGAGAACTGTACACCCTGCATGCTTTCGTGTATGATTGAGTGGATTCCACGCATTGAATACATATTTAATTTATTTCCACAAAAGAGGTAAGACATTACCATATGAGCTATCCCTTTCAAGAAATCGAGCCTAAATGGCAAGCGTATTGGCAAGAGCACGAGACCTATAAAGTGACTGAGGATTCCTCCTATCCAAAAGAGAAGAGGGCTTACGTGCTGGACATGTTCCCCTACCCCAGCGGACAAGGACTGCATGTCGGCCACCCCGAAGGGTACACAGCCACCGACATCTACAGCAGGTATCTCAGGATGAACGGATACAATGTCCTCCATCCGATGGGGTTCGACTCCTTCGGCCTTCCCGCAGAAAACTACGCCATCAAGACAGGAACCCATCCCAAGACCACGACGCTGAAGAACATCGCCAACTTCACACGCCAAATCAAGAGTCTCGGGTTCTCCTATGACTGGTCCCGGGAAATATCCACATGCGAGAGCGAGTACTACAAGTGGACCCAGTGGATTTTCCTCCAGCTCTACAAAAAGGGACTGGCATACGAGACGCAAAGTCCAATCAACTGGTGTCCGAGCTGCAAGACGGGACTTGCCAACGAAGAGGTCAAGGAGGGCAAGTGCGAACGGTGTGGAACCATTGTGGTACGCAAGAATATCCGCCAATGGGTGCTCAAGATCACCGCATACGCCGACGAGCTGCTCAAAGGCCTAGAGACGCTTGACTGGCCGGAGTCTGTCAAGGTCATGCAACGCAACTGGATCGGCCGTTCCACCGGTGCCAGCGTCCTCTTTGCGATTGACGGAAGCGAGAAGACCCTCGAAGTCTACACCACCCGTTGCGACACCCTCTTCGGGGTGACCTACATGGTAGTCAGCCCCGAGCATCCCTTGCTCAAGGAATTGACCACAGAGGCACAGAAGGCCGCCGTGGAGGCGTATGTCGACCAAGCCTCCCATAAGAGTGACCTAGAGAGGACCGACCTGGCGAAAGTGAAGACGGGAGTTTTCACCGGCAGCTATGCCATCAACCCCCTGAACGGGAAGAAGGTCCCCATCTGGGTGGGAGACTATGTGCTGATCAGCTACGGCACCGGAGCCATCATGGCAGTGCCCGCCCATGACGAGAGGGACTGGGAGTTCGCGAAGAAATATGACCTGCCCATCATCGAGGTCCTTAAGAGCGAGGTTGATGTGCGGCGAAAGGCCTGGACACAGGACGGAATCCATGTCAACAGCGACTGGCTCGACGGACTGAACAAGAAGGATGCCATTGAGAAAGTGCTCTCCTTTCTTGAGGAGCACCATATCGGACACCGCACCGTCAACTTCAAGCTCCGCGACTGGATTTTCAGCAGGCAGCGCTATTGGGGAGAGCCGATTCCCTTGGTCCACTGCCCCCACTGCGGAGTGGTTCCCGTTCCCGAGAACCAATTGCCAGTCATGCTTCCCGATGTGAAATCCTATGAGCCGAGCGGAACGGGAGAGAGCCCGCTTGCAAAGATTGATGAATGGGTGAACACCACCTGCCCCGTATGCGGTGCGAAGGCGAAACGGGAGACCAACACGATGCCGCAATGGGCGGGATCCTGCTGGTACTACCTGCGCTACATCGACCCGCACAACGACAAGCGGTTCGTTGACGAGGAGAAAGAGAAATACTGGATGCCGGTCAGCCTCTATGTGGGAGGAGCGGAGCATGCGGTGCTCCACCTGCTCTACTCCCGCTTCTGGCACGAAGTGCTCTATGACCTAGGGCTTGTCTCCACCAGGGAACCGTTTCAGAGATTGATCAACCAGGGCATGATCACCAGCTTCGCCTACCAGCGCAAGGACAAGGCCCTGGTTGCGGTAGACCAGGTCGAGAAGCGCGAGGACGGAAGCTACGTGGACAAAGAGACGGGAGAGGTGCTCCAGCAAGTCACGGCGAAGATGTCCAAGAGCCTGAAGAATGTCATCAACCCGGATGAGATCGTCTCCAACTACGGAGCGGACTCGATGCGCATGTACGAGATGTTCATGGGGCCCCTTGAGGTCTCCAAGCCCTGGTCCACCGAAGGCCTTATCGGCATCACCCGCTTCCTGGATCGCGTATGGCGGCTCCACGAGGAGAAGAAGATGACCGACAATGCTCTCGACAACGAGATGGAGATCCTCCTGAACCAGACAATCAAGAAGGTGACGGAAGACACTTCATCGCTGAACTTCAACACCGCCATCAGCCAGATGATGGTGCTGGTCAACGAGATGTACAAGAGAGAGAGCTTGCAAAAAGTAGTCTATGAGGACTTGGTGCTGATGCTCTCTCCCTATGTCCCCCACCTCGCAGAGGAACTTTGGGCCCTTATGGGGAAAGAGCCGAGCGTCACAAGCCAGAAGTGGCCGAGCTATGATGAGAATAAGACGCAAAGCGCCCAGAAGGAGTTCATCTTCCAGGTCAACGGAAAAGTGAGAGGCAAAGCCATGGCCGAGCCGAACATCAGCAAGGAAGCGCTGCTCTCCCTTGCCAAAAATGACGAGAAGATCAAAGGGTGGATCGAGGGCAAGACCATCATCAAGGAGATTGTGATCCCCGGAAAGCTGGTCAACCTTGTCGTCAAATGATTCCCTGCGACGACAGGGTCTATGAGGATGCGGTTCTCACTGGAGAGTGCCTTGAGGGCATGGATTTCAGGGAGAGCCGCTTCTTCCAGATAACGCTCACTGGTTCGAACCTCAAGATGGCCGACTTTGCCGGCAGCACCTTCGACCATGCCAGCTTCCTTGCATGTGATTTCTCCCGGGCAACCTTCCATGGCTCCCATTTCAAGGATTGCACCTTTGAAGGTTGCAAGATGGAGGCCGTGGACTATTCAAGATGCATCTTCACCCACACCACATGGAAGGAAACCAACATGCGCTACGCCATCATGGAAAACGCAGTGCTGAAGAAAGGGTGTTCCTTTCTGAAGTACAACATGGAGGAGATGACACTTTGCCACATGAAGCTAGCGAAAACACTCTGGGAAACATGCAATCTCCAAAGGGCGAACCTGACAGGAACATCCTTCTCGGAACAAAACCTTGCAGGATCCTCCCTCGGGCACATCTCACTCAGCTGCGACTATCATGAGTTACGAGGCATGGAAGTAGATATCGCCACAGCCGCCGACATCGCCACGCTTTTAGGAGTCATACTCCGCTAGGGACACTCGCCACCCTGGCCGTCCGGTCAACCTTGAGATAAAAAGAGTCCTCATACCCTGCTCCTTTGCGGGAAACATACCTCCCAGCGTATATCTGCCTACGTTCATCTTTCCGTAAAGTACCCATTCGTGAAAATGTGGCAAAAAACGGGACATTGACCCTTCCCCCCCCCCGTCAAAACTGTTACAGTTTGGGCAAGATTGTACAAATTCGTAT
>CAVESN010000068.1:7266-10706 GCA_963618365.1 Bacteroides uniformis | reverse complement strand
TTACAGCAACTCAATGGATTTGGTTATATCTCCCCTTTATGGCCGGTGGTAAGGTTGAAGAGGAGGATCATATGGAATATTTCACATTGAATAGCGGGTACAAGATTCCTGCGGTGGGATCGGGCACGTTGACTTTCGGAAGGGCCAACAGCGAGGATTTCAAGTCTGAGCTGAATGGTGACTTTTCTGCGATGGATTCCGCGATTGAGGTTGGATACCGCTTCTTTGATACTGCCATGGCCTATGGCAACGAGGCGGGGATTGGCCAGTGCATCAAGAAGAGCGGGATTTGCCGTGATGAGTTCTTCATCATGGGCAAGATTCCCAACAGGGCGCCGTTCAACACTTCCCCCGAGGAGGTGAGGAAAGCGGTAGAGAAGAGCATGGCGGATTTGCAGATTGAGTACTTCGACATGTTCCTCATCCACAAGGCGGTGGACAATGCGGTTGCGGCGAAGGGAGGGAAGATGGACCTTTCGGTCACCTTGGAACTGTGGTATGCGCTTACCGACTTGATGAAGGAGGGGAAGCTCAGGGGAATTGGCGTCTCTAACTTCGATGTGGCGCAAATGAGCTGCTTCCTTGGGGATTGCGGACAGGTGCCAATGGTGAACGAGCTACGCAGCAACTTTGCCGTAAGGAACTATGACTCGATCAAGTTCTGCAAGGAGAAAGGGATTCTTCCGATAGCGCACTCTCCGTTGAGCGGGGCGACCGGGCCGGGCACGTTCGCGGACACGACCGAAATCAAGAAGGTGCTCTCAGGGATTGGCAAAAAATACAACAAGCATTGGGCGCAGGTGCAGCTCAGGTCGAACTACCAGCTCGGCATCGGCTCCATCCCCCGATCCTCGATTGTCATGGAACAAATATCCGACTTGCACATCTTCGACTTCGAGTTGTCCGAGGAGGATATGAGGACCATCAATCCCGAATACTACGCATAAGGAGGTCATCCCCATTTCAACTTGTTCTCAAGCATGGAGAACATCTCCCTGACAAGTGCGCTCTGGACCATGTCCTTGCGGAAGATGATGCCGGAACGACGCATGAAGGGGGGATCGATAAGGGATTTCTGGTACATGTCGGTGTTGAAGATCTTGGAATATGCGGCATGCTGTTCCAGAAGGATTGTATATGCATCGCTTTCCAGGTAGTCCGACATGAGAAAGACATCCATGGTCGTAAGCGGATCCTTGAAGGAAAGACCATGCTCGAGAGCATATTCGCGAAGCAGGTCCGCCTGGATCGAGTAATGGGTATACAGCACAATCTGGTCGTTCTCAATCTCCTTGGCGGAGATGACATCACGGCCGAAGAACCTGCTCTGCTCATGAGAGACCACCAGCATCGGCTCCGCCGTAGTCTCCCTCCACGCAATCTCGTCAGGGAACAGGGAGGGTACGATGATGGAGGAGGCGAAGTCCACATCCTTCTTCACGACAGCCTCGATGATGTCGGGCCATTCGTAGGAAAAGTATTGGATGCGCAACCCATGGTGCTGCTGGCAGAACTCGGAAAGAAGGTTTTCGATGGCGCTGCTACGCTGGTTCTTCCCGATAAGGCCGACACGAAACGTGGCATACTCCCTCCCCTCGCTGATGGTTTGCTCGATGGAGGCAAGGTCTGCAAAAAGCCGGAGCGCCTTCTGGTAGAGCTCATCGCAATAGGGTGTGGGAACCACCCCGGTGGAGGTGCGGCGGAAGAGGGCCTGTCCCGAAAGGGTTTCCAGAAAGGCGATGGTCTTGGAGATTGTCTGCCTGCTGGTAGCCAGTTCCTCGGAAGAGGAAGACATGTTTTTCGTGTCATGCACCGAAACCAGCACCCTCAGGTCGTTCAATTCGAATATGGGACGTGACATACAGGAAAGGATATCATCACTAAATGCATTTGGAGAAGAAAAGATTATGACAAAAGCAAAAACAGATACGAGAGGTATGAAATACTATGTAGGGAGCGCACTTGCCATCCTGTGCATGCTCTTCTTTGGAAAAATTGTCCCGCCATGGAACAGCGTCACCCCGGTCGGAGTCAATTGCATCGGGTGCTTTGTCGGCGTCATCATCGCCGTCATCGCGACCGGTGAGACATTCTGGCCGACCTTGGTCGCCATGATATCGCTGACGCTCGGCGGATACTTCAAGAACTTCAACGCCGCAATCTCCGGGATCTTCGGCTCCAGCGTGGTCTGGGGATTCTTCCTGATCACGGCGATTGTCAACGCCATGAACGAGCTTGGTGCGGGAGCCACCATCGCTTCCATCCTCCTGAGGAGGAAGTTCTTCCAGAAGAAACCGCTGCTGCTCTCTTATTGCTTTTTGGGGATCTTCGCCATCACCGGTTTCTTGATGAACCCCGTGGGGGCCTTGCTCCTTGGATACTCCATCCTCAGCGGCTTCATCGACCGCGCCGAGGTGGACGACAGGGACACCTATGCGCAATGCATGAAGCTTGGACTCTTCCTCACGGTTGTCCTCGGATGGTCAATCAAGAGCGCGGTCATGCCTGACTTCGCCTTCCGCTTTGCTTTCTTTGAGGAAGCATTGAAAGGGACCGGGGTAACGCTCAACTTCGGCATCTACACCCTCTACATCATCATCACCATCTACCTGTTCCTGCTTTTCTTCGTCCTGGCCATGAAGTATGTGTTCAAGTGCGACTTCGGAAAACTCTCCAACGTTGATTTCCGTGAAGTGGAGGAGATCCGGGAGGCGAAGATGGACAAGTACCAGCTCATCTTCCTGGTAGCTTTCCTCCTCTACGCATTCTCCGCCCTGATTCCCTCCAGCTGGGTGGTGCTCAAGACCATCGGGCAATATGGAGTGGCAGGTATCCTTTGTCTTGCGCTCTCCTTCATGAAGCGCACGGACAAGGATGGGAACAAGGTGAAGCTTTTCGACCTTACCCACTATCTGCAGACAGTCAACTGGAACATCGCCATCGCGCTCGGGCTCTTCATGGTCCTCGGCACCGCCATCTCCAGCGACGCCTGTGGCATCAAGGAGTATTTGGTGGGCTCCTTCGGAAGCATGCTGGAGAATGCGGGATCCTGGTCGCTCACCATGATTGTGATTTTGGGCGTGTCGCTACTGACCCACGTCTTCAACAACTCCGCTACCATGACGATCTTTGCGGCCCTTGCAGCTCCGCTTTCCGTCTCTTTTGCGGTAAACGGGACACTGAATCCCTCGCTGTTGCTTGCAACCATCCCCATCGGAGCGCAAAGCGGATTCCTTACCACTGCGGCAAGCTCGACCGCACCGATACTCTATGGCTGGGGTGTGGACAACTCTTTCATCTGGACCAAAGGATTGTTCACTGAACTACTCTTCATATTCACGGAGATCCTTGTCTTCTTCGTCATGAGCATGGTTTGCTGAGACAAGGAGAAACCAGGCAGGGGCTTTCCCCTGCCTTTGTGTTTCCCTTTGGGCTTACCC
>CAVESN010000068.1:956-7214 GCA_963618365.1 Bacteroides uniformis | reverse complement strand
GGCTTACCCCTTTCTTGCGGCCCCGACAGCCCAGCGGATGCGTTCTCTTGCGATCTCGGTGGGGAGTGTGCAATCTGCGCCCAGGATGAACTTGGTGTGCCCCATCTGGGCCACCAGGCTCCTGGCATAGGTCTCAATCTCCTCCCTGGAACCGTCCACCAGGAGTCCCGAGCGGTCGTCAAACCCTCCGAGGATTGCTTTTTCCCCAAACAGCTTCTTCCCTTCCTGAAGGGAGGGGTTCCCTTCGAAGATGCCCCAGTTCACCACGTCGCAGGGGTAGCCGGCATAGCGAGAAAGGTTGAGGTTGTCCTTGCACATGTGCAGGATGTTGCAGCCAGTTCTTCCTTGTGCGGCCTTAAGGATCATCTTGTCGCAGGGTGCGATGAAGGATGCGAACTCATCGTCGGTAAAGAGGCTCTTCTCTCCTCCGAGGGCGGCATAATAGATGCCGTCTACACCGGATTCGATGGCTTTCTCGGTCAGGGTGACCAATGCGTCGGTCACTACTTTCAGGCCGTTGGAGAATGCCTTGGGATCTTCCCTGAGGTGTTGGGCAAGGAGCGATCTCCCCGTCTCATAACCTGCCGTGCCACCCCTGGCATGCCACATGGAGGCGACAATGCCATGGACGGTCAGGAGAAAGAGGCCTGGCTCTTTCTCCCTATCCATGATCTCCTTCATCAAGTCGATCTCGGCTGTGATGAAGGGTGCGTCCTTGGAAAACGGCTTGAGGTGATTCCAGTCTGAGGCCCTCCGAATCGGCTCATCATGCGGCACGACATGCTCGTTCATGATCTTCATGATGTCGGTTTCGCTCTCGGAAAAGAACTGCAAGTGGGCTTTCACTGCATTCTCCCCGTATGCCGCCTCCTGAGGGAAGTGAAGCCAGAAACCGGAGGGGACGTAGTCGGTCCTCTCTCCTTTTACCGCGCAAAGCACATTCTCTCGTTTGTTCATTCTTTTCTCCTTCTCTTATCCCTTCACGGCACCATCGAAGGCGCCGGACTTGGTCAAATGCTGCATTCCCAGGTAGAGTGCGATGCTGGGGATGATGACAATCGTGCATCCCGCGAGGATCACCTGCCACGGAGTGGCGATGCCGTCGCTTTCCGGAAGCATGGATACCGACACCATCAGCGTGTACTTGGTGTTCTTGTTGAGGAAGATCAACGGCCAGAAGAAGTCATTCCACCTTGCGATCATGGTGATGGTGGCCCAGGAGGCCAATGCCGGCTTGATGTTGGGACATACGACCCTGGCGTAGATGCCGAAGTCGGAGCATCCGTCGATTCTTGCCGCCTCGATCAATTCGTCGGGAACCTCGATGATGTACTGGCGCAGGTAGAAGATGCCGACCGCGGTGGCGATGCGGGGGATGATAAGGGACCAGAGGCTGTTGATCAGGTGCATCTTGCGCATGATGACAAAAAGAGGAATCGCTCCCGCCTCGCTCGATATCATCATCGTGGCGATCACGAAGCAGAAAAGCCAGTCGCGACCCGGAAAGCGGTACTTTGCGAACGCAAAACCGGCAAGGGAGCAGAAGAAGAGCGTGGTCAGCGTTCCCACCACCGTGGTGAACATGCTGTTGAAGAGGTTTTGCATCATCGGAATCAGCGTGAAAAGATATGCGAAGTTCCCCAAAGTGAAATGCTCGATCCTCAATGCGTCGAAGCCCGAAATCGGCTCCCCGATGGACTTGACGGAGATGACGCACATCCAGGCCACCGGGAAAAGGCAGATAAGGACGGCAAGGGAGAGGAAGAGGTAGATGAGGCACCCAAGCGCCTTCTCCTGTCTGGACAACAGTTTCATTTTGGCCTCCTTAGAGCTCGCCGCTCTTACGGCGGACCTTGAATTGCACAAGGGAGATGGCTAGCAGGATGAAAATCAGCACCACCGCGTAGGCTGATGCGTATCCGAGCTTGAAGGTCTTGAAGGCATACTGGTAGACAAGCTGGAAAAGGCTCATGTTCGACGAGCCCGGCCCATGGAGCGTGAAGGACTCGTTGAACATCTTCCAGCAATCGACCGTGATGGTGATCATGCAGAAGAAGAGGATGTTCCCTAGTAGCGGCAAGGTGATATGGAAGAACTGGTTCACCGGTCCCGCACCGTCTACGGTCGCCGCCTCATACAGCTCACCGGGAATATTGAGGAGCCCGGAAAAGATGATGACGGTGAACCAGGGAGTGATTCTCCAGGAGAAGAGGAGCAGCACCGGTATCTTGGCATAGGTTGAGGTGTTCAGCCAGGGAATGCGCTTCCCTCCGAGGTGGACGATGATCTCATTGACAAGTCCGACATTCTCCTCGAAGAGCATGCCGAAGATCAGTCCCATCGCTACCGATGCGCAGACATACGGAAGGAAGGTGACTGTCGAGAAGAACCGTTTCCCCTTTAGCCCCTCCTGCTTGAGGCAGAGTGCGACAAGGAGGGAGGTCCCCATGATGAGGATGGTGCCCCATATCCAGTAGTAGAGGTTGTTCATAAGAGCATCGCGGAACATGTAGTCCTGCATCATCAGCTTGTAGTTGTCCCATCCGATCCAAACGGGACTATTGAGGCCGTTCCACTCAGTAAAGCTGATGGTGGCGGTCCAAACGACCGGAATCAGCTGGAACACCAGAAAGAGCACGAAGAAGGGGCTGATGAACAAATAGGGCCACTTGTGTTTCTTGAGCGTCTTGAGCATATTTCCCTCTTTCCGAAAATGGCCATGCGGGGAATCCCCCGCATGGAGTTAACAATCAGGGCATCTTCGCCTTTTTGATGCGGAGCTTCAGCTCCTTGTCCATGTTGGCGATTGCCACCTCCATGGACTGTTCTCCGGCGACATACTTCTCGATCTCAGCGGAGATGATCGTGTCCGCCTCGGCATCGCTTGCGGTAACCTCGAGGTTCTTCGAGGGGTTGGCAAGTCCGTCGGCCTCAGCCTTGCGGAAGGATTGCCCGCCATAGAAATCGGACGGCTCCTGCCAGAAGGGATCGGTAAGGACATCTTTTGCGACCGGGTTGCTGTAGGGGCCCTTCATCTCGTCCATCTGCTTGACCCATGCGTTACGGGTGGCTGTATCGGTCTGAAAATCATACCAGAGCTGGTAGAAGAGGTCGGTGTAGGTGTTCTTCTTCTTGTCGACAAAGCAGAAGGTCGTCGTGACCGGAGCTCCGCCAGTTCCCACTTCCCTAAAGACAGGTGCGTTCTGGACTCTCCAGTCCCCCGCGGTCTTGGTCAGGTTCTTGCGCAGGAACTCGTCCCAGAAAGCGCCGATGTAGAAGGTCGCAATCGTACCGTTGTCCGTCGCCTCGTAGATCGGCGTCTTCATCATGGTGGTCTTGTACAAAAGCCCTTCCTGCATCAGCTGGTCGAAATAGCCGAGGGCGAGCTTGGTTCCCTTGTCGCTGCCGATGACGATATTGCCATCATCATCCCAGATCCGGGCGCCTGCTTGCGGCATCAACCCTCTGCGGCCCCAGTATCTCCAGGTGTAGGAACCCGGGTCCACATAGGAGAGGTAGACTTTTCCTCCACTCTTCTGCTTGAGCTCCCTGCCCACTTCGAGATATCCGTCAAAGGTATCCATGCGGGCGGGATCAATGCCGTACTCGTCGAAGATCTTCTTGTTGTAGAACATGACCTGCGGCCGCACCGCGTCGGGAAGTCCATAGACTTTTCCCTTGATGGTCATGTCGGCGGCAGCTCCTTCCACGAACTGGTCCTTGATTGGCTCCCAATAGGAGGCCATATCCTGCAAGAGGCCGGCTGCGGAGAGCTCCACGATACCCACGCGGTCGAGCATGATGATGTCGGGCATCGAGTCATAGTCCCCGGCCATGGCGAACATCGAGATCTTCTGCTGCCCGTCCGCCATCGTCTTGATGGTCTCCACCTCGACATCCACGTTGGGCGCGATGTCACTGTGGCGACTCAGCCAATCCTGGTAATAGATCTTTCTGAACTGGGGCTGCCCTGTGGACCAGACATGAATGGTTCCCGAAGGAAATGTCTTGGCCGAGGAACTCGCCTTTGCACTCTCCTTCGTGCCATTTGCAAAGAGCGCTCCCGATGCCATGAGCATCAGAGCCAATGCCATTGCTTTTCTCATACACAACTCCTTGTATTGTTTTCCCGCCAGGCGGGGTGTTCTCTCCTAAAGGCTCCTCGCCTTATGCACGACCGTTTCAATCCTCCAGGGAGCCACATCCTCGGGAAGCGTGCAATCGGCTCCGAGGATGAACCTTCTTCTTCCCACCTCCGCAACAATGCGAGAGGCCTCCTGTTCAATCTCCCCTTTCTCCCCTTCCACCAAGATACCGCTACGGTCATCGAATCCGCCGAGAAGCGTCTTGGATGGAAACAGCTTTCTCCCCTCGCTCAAACCATAGGGACAGTCATGCACATCCCAATTGATGATATCGGCATCGATGCCTTGGTAGACGGGGAGTCGGACATGGGGCTTGCAGATATGGAGGATGGAGAGCGCGCCCTTTTTTCGGATGTGGTCAATCACCATCTTGTCCCATGGTTTGACATGCGCTTCAAAAAATGGAGCGTCAAAGCGGTAATCCTCTCCTCCAAGCGCGGCGTAGAAGATGCCATCCATCCCAGCGTCGATAAGCCGGTCACAAAGTTCACAGAGGGAAGAAGCGACCACCTCAAGCCCCTTTTCCACTGATTCGGGATCCTCGCGGAGGTGCCGAGAGACCTTGTTGTCCGGATTGACGAAGTTTCCCGGCTTGTCGGTGGCATGGTATGCGGAAACGAGCACTCCATGAACCGTCGCAAACAAGGGGAGGTCGGCAGGAAGTGCCTTCCGTATCGCTTTAGCCTCCTCTATCAGACCCGGATAGGGGCCATTCTCAAAGGGGATACGGGAGACTTTCCTCCAGTCGGAGGCTTTCTCAATCGTCTCATCAATGCGGAACATATGCTCGTTCATGACTTTGAAGATGTCACACGCAGCAGAGCGGAAGAAATCCAAGTGCGCCTTCACCGACGCTTCCCCATAGGCAAATTCGGGCGCATAGTGGTGCCAGAAGGCGCAAAGCACCCTGTCGATTTCCTCTCCCTGCAACAAGGCATGAAGCCTTTCCTTCCTATCCATGGCAAACTCCTGATACGACTACTGATATTATCAGATTAGTCTAAATCCGCCTCCTGTCAACAGGCAAATCCCTCCCCTAGGACGGGAGAAACACCATCACGCAACCTTCAGAAACAAATTTCCCCGAAACTCATCGGAATCGTGGAAAACTCCGTATTGATAAGAGGAGGTGTGAGATGGAACACACCGGAAAAGAGGAAAGGAGGAAAGAGGATACTTGCCGTTTGCGTTCCGACGCTTGAGGGGGTACAATCAGGGATGCCGTCGGATCTGATAGGAGTCTACTCCTCCCCCTTTCTGAGCGTGGTGCAGAAGAAGGAGAGGCTGAAGGAGGGATGGGACTTCGACATCGGGCTCGAGACTGCGGAGGATATGAGCATGTTCGAGGGTGCGGGTCAGGCGCTTTGGGACCAGGCAAAGGAGAAAGGCAAATCTGAGGGCAAACTGCTGAATGCTGCCGAGAATGTAAAATCGCTTTCCCTGTCTCTTGGCATCCCCTACCGGAAAGCCATGGAATACCTGAAGATTCCTCCAGCAGAGCAGGAAGAGATTCTCCCCCTTCTTGAGAAACAAGATAAGTGATGTGATTTCTGTAGGGCACTTCTTTTTGGGGTGCCCGGTGTTTCTTTATCTTTTGTACAGGCTGATATGATTACTAGCCAAAAAGGATCTATGGACCTACACTGAAACCATGGCTGACCAATGCGCTCAGAAAAAGAACTTCGTCCACCAAGCAGTCTTCACAGACATCATCCGCAGGATCTACGACTATGATTCCCTCATCACCGAGAAATCGCTCATCGAGAAATACCATGTGAGCAAGTCCCCCGTGCGTGAAGCCCTCATCGAACTGTGCAACGAGGGCATACTGTCCAGCATTCCACGCTCTGGTTACCGCATAGCACCGCTCAACCAAAAGGAGCTCCTCGATGCATTGAAGGTCAGGTCCCTCATCGAGCTTGCCGCACTCGACATCTCTTTCACCCATATGGCTGATGCACAAATCAATGTGATTGAGGCAAATGCGACGAGCGCCCATACGGAAATTGCCACCGCGGATCCTTTTCGCCGCTGGTTGACCAACAAGAAGTTCCATACCTCGCTGTGCGCCCTAAGCGGCAACAAGTACATGGTAAGCACCTTGGAGGCGATG
>CAVESN010000068.1:0-913 GCA_963618365.1 Bacteroides uniformis | reverse complement strand
GGACAGGGACATATCACCCGCGCAAGCAAAAAAGGGAAGGCACTTCCTTCTCCTGGACGCACTAAGGGAACGGAATCTCCGAGAAGCGAAAGAGGTGCTCCTTTCCGACATCAACGACTACCAGTCGGCATTTGCGCTCTAGAAACAGACTTCATCCTCCCTTGTGTAGGCGTGCGATGCGAGAGTGCAACAATGAAGCCCTTTTCCTAAACGGCCTTGTCCGCCTTCAAAAAAGTGCTTGCACCATGGTCAATTCCCCATGAGCCCAATTTGATTTCAATGGCACCCCACGTTCAGTCAGGTTCTTCAATGATTGCAAATCACAACGAAGCAACTGTTGGGAAACCCCCATAAATGTGGCTGCAAGCTATTCGATTCCTAGATTCTCCGCCCCGTAAGGGAATGCATGTTTCCCTTACGCACGAAAGTCGAGGAAACGCTACCCTCTCTTCAAAGAAAAACATCCCCGGCCACAAAAGAGCAGCCGGGGAATATTCTCACGCAACCGGTTGCAAATCCGGCTTGCCAAAAAACTCCCGGAGGACGCTGATGAACTCTTCCTTGTTCTTTTTGGTGATGCCAAGCTCGATACCATCGGACAAGTAAAGCGGCCTGGTGTAGATCCAGTTGCACTCCTTCCCCACCACCGAGTCAAGATATTCCGAAGAGGAGACCCGCTTCCCGTTCTCATAGAGCAATGAGCTTCGGTCTAGGCCCCAGAACATCACCACCACAGGCCTTGAGACAGAAGAGCTGAACACATCCACAAAGACCAATGCCTCACGAAGCTCTGAAGAAAAGGAATCCTCCTCAAAAAGCATCCTTGCCGCCTTGGCAAGCACATGCGCGCACCTGCCGACCATGCCGAAATAGGAGGAAAGAGGCGCATAGACCATCGCCTCCTCCAGGGAAG
>CAVESN010000067.1:0-10725 GCA_963618365.1 Bacteroides uniformis | reverse complement strand
CTTGAAACTGAAATGATGAGGGATTGTGCTCAGAGATTACTCGAAGGAAATAGAGATTAAAGGAGAACAAAAAGAAAGCGGAGAAGGCTGAACTCCAAGTTTTGCCACCAAATGCCACGTTGCTCTATTCGATGTATAAGGAATATGCAGAGTTGGTCGAATCCGGTGGTTACCGAGGAGATTCCGTTGATCGGACCTTACGGGAAAAATGTGCCCGTCTGTTGTGCGATTCGTTTTCGCAAGAGCATCTGTTTGGTTCTCCGGCCGAAGAGCCGAAACATGTGCAAGTAACATACAGGAAGGAAGGTCTTCTGTTTAGGAAGGCTGGAATTTTGGAAATAACTGTTCCTGCCAAATACTTCCTGTTCCTCTCGGAGCAATTTAATCCGGGAAAAGATCATCTTCATTATATCGTTGGAAATTATGATTACAACTGCGAGGATTATTCCTACGAGGTGAGAAGAGCTGAGGGTGCGAAAAGCTTGGAGGATGTCTCTATCGTTTTCTCCTGTCCTATGGCCGAGCAAATCGATACAGGCGAAACGATAGAGAAGGGACAAATGCCATTAACTTCGATTTGGTTTCAATCTGATTCTGTTCAATATGATGGATATTTCCCTGCTATTTCATCGCCTGAGATTTTGAAGGGATTCAGGTGCGAAGTATTGGAAGAGAAAAAGTAGGAGTTCCCGCCTCGCTTACTTCCCGTACGGTGTCCCTTTTAGGGGTAGAGAGGTGCGGAAGGTTCCATCCCACTTGAAGTAGGCGTGCTGGCATGCGGGGGCCGTGGGGATGGTGCATAGCTCTCCCACCCCTTTTGCACCGTAGGCGTAGGGGGAGCTTTCCTCGGATTGCACGGTGATGGTTTTGATCTCAGGGACATCGGGCGCACGAAAGAGGCCCAGTGTGCCGAACTTGACTTGGGGAACCCCTTCCTTTACGGGAAAGTGCTCTGTCAAGGCATAGCCCAGTCCCATGACCACCCCGCCGTCTATCTGGCCGCTGCAGGAAAGGGGGTTGATCACTTTTCCTACGTCGCATGCGGCGGTGACGCTCTTCACCTTCCCTGTCTCTGCGTCCAGGGTGACAACCTGGGCGGAGTAGGAGTATGCGACGTGGCTTACCGGGTTGGGTTTGTCTGAGCCTATCGGGTCGGTTTTCCCTAGGAATTCTCCGAGGTACTCTTTCCCTTCAAGATTCGCCACTTCCGTCTTGTCGAGCTCTTCTTTCAGCTTTTGTGCCGCCCTGCGTGTTGCCTCGCCACAAAAGAGTGTTTGCCTGCTTGCCGTGCTGGTTCCGCAATCCGGAGTTCTCCGGGTGTCCGGGCTCTCTACGATAATGGGGAGTTTGTGGGGAGCGATGGTCTCCCTGACAATCTGCCAGGCGATAGTGGCCACTCCTTGGCCCATGCAGGCTGCGGATGTGCGGATATGGATGCTCTGGTCCTCTATGCTGAGGATGGTTCTTCCCCAGTCGGGCACA
The DNA here is from genome assembly GCA_963618365.1 of Bacteroides uniformis. GTDB lineage: Bacteria > Spirochaetota > Spirochaetia > Sphaerochaetales > Sphaerochaetaceae > RUG023. The sequence continues at coordinate 9,243 of CAVESN010000067.1, read as the reverse complement.
CCCACTCCCACCCCGCTGTTCTTCAAGGCGCATGCGATTCCCGTGTAGGGGTTTGCATAGTATGCCTCTTTGACTGCATTGAGGCATTGGATGATGGCGGTATCCTTTCCCGCAATTTGTCCGTTTGGCATGGTGTCTCCCGGCTTAAGCGCATTCTGCATGCGGAATTGGAAGGGGTCGATGCCGCACTCCTTGGCAAGGAGGTTGATGGTACTTTCCACCGCAAAACAGCTTTGGGTGACGCCGAACCCCCTGAAGGCTCCCGCGGGAACATTGTTCGTATAGACTGCTTTGCCGATGATGTCGATGTCATGGTAGTTGTAGGGTCCCGCAAGGTGGGTGCATGCTCTCTGGAGTACCGGCCCTCCTAGCGATGCATAGGCGCCTGTGTTGGCGACAATGCTGGCCTTGCACGCTTTGAGCATCCCCCTCTCATCGCATCCCAAAGTCAAGTCAATCTCCATGGGGTGCCGTTTGGGATGGATGTTGATGCTCTCTTGCCGGGAGAGTTTCACTTTCACCGGCATTTGGCATTTCCATGCGGCAAGCGCGGCATGGTGCTGGACGCTCATGTCCTCCTTCCCTCCGAATCCTCCCCCTACCAGCATGGAGTGGCAATGGACCTTTTCCGGGGGAAGCTTAAGCATTCTGCTGATCTCCCGCCTCTCGTCATAGACGCTCTGCCCTGCCGTATAGACTTTCACGCCATCCCCTTCAGGTGTGGCGACGGCGCACTCCGGCTCCATGAATGCGTGCTCGGTGAAAGGGGTGTGGAACACTTTGTGCACCACATGCGCGCACTCTTTTAGACTCTTTTCCGCATTGCCTTTCCTGACAATCTCCGTGTCGAGCAGATTGCCAGAGGCATGTACCAATGGGGCATCTTCCCTCAACGCTTGCTGTGCAGTGAACACTGCGGGAAGCTCTTCGTATTGGACGTGGATGAGATTGAGAATCTCTTTCAGTGATGATTCCTTCCTGCTTACGGCAAGCGCGATTGCATCTCCAATGTAGCAGGTGGTTCCTCCTACGGGAATCAGTACCGGCCAGTCGGGCACAAGGTGCCCCAGCATGTTCTCGGGGACATCATTTTCGGTGAGGATTGCTATGCAATCAGGGTGCTTTTCCGCTTCCGTCACGTCGATGGAAAGGATCCTTGCCCTCGGATGGGTGCTTCGCTTGGCCTTGGCGTAAGCCATGCCAGGGATGTGGATGTCGTTTGGATACTTGCCTGTGCCAAGAATCTTCTCCTTGGCATCGAGGCGGAGGGCGGGAAGGCCAATTCCTTCCTCTTTCCTCTTTTCGGGAACTGGCAGGTTTTCACGGAAATAGGAGGCGCTCATCAGAATCGCCTCCTCGATCTTCTTGTATCCCGTGCAGCGGCAGATGTTGCCCTTGATTGCCTCTTTCACCATCTCCTTTGTCGGATTCGGCTGTTGGTCAATCAGGCTTTTGGCTGAGAGGACCATGGCCGGGATGCAAAACCCGCATTGCACGGCCCCGCATGCCGCAAAGCAATAGGAATAGACCTCTTTCTCCCTCTCGGAGAGTCCTTCGATGGTGGTGACGTGCTTCCCTTCCAGTTTGGAGAGTGGGATTACACACGCACGCGTCTTCTTGCCGTCGACCAAGACTGTGCAAGCACCACATGCTCCCTCACTGCAACCATCCTTTGTTCCTGTAAGAAGGAGGTGGTCTCTTAGCAGAGTCAGTAACTTGATGTCCGGCCCGTCGTAGGAGACTGGGTTGCCGTTGATGGTGCAGGTCATGGTAGCATTGTCCTTTCTCCTTTTTCGGGTGTCAAGGAAGAGCCTTCAGGATTGCACATATTGTTTGCAGAGGGAGATCAGATACTCCACCTCCTCGGAAAGCCAGGTGTCTTTCCTTCGTATCAGGTGGAAGGTCTTGCTGGGAGTGAAGGTGGTGGGAATCCGCGCCAGAACACCGTTTGCAAGCTCCCTCTTGGCCATGACTTCGAAGATGACAGTGACGCCACGGCCTTGCATGGCGAGTTCTTTCAGGTTCGCGATGGCGGCGCTTGTCCAAACAGGGTCCAGCGTCATGCTGCTTTCCATGGCAACCTTGTCAATCATGTTGCGGGTGGTGCGCCCCCTTTCCATGAGCAGCAAATCCTCCCTGGCAAGCGCTTTGATGTCAAGCGGTTCTTTTGTCGAGGCGTGAAGCTTGTATGACGGGCTGGCGACTGCAATCAGGCTGTCGGTGAGCAGCGCCTCCTCTTTCAGCTTGTCGTCATTCCATACGTTTTGCACCATGGCAAGGTCGCATTCCCCCTTGAGCACCATCTGTTGGATGTTCCGTGAGGAATTGTCATGGAACGAGAGCTTGCATTGGGGGTATTTCTTGGCAAAGAGGCTCGCAAGGAAGGAACCCATGGAAACCCCAAGGCCGGTGGTGCATCCGAAAGTCACCGAGCTCACTCTCTGCCCTTGGCGCACATTCGCCTCCTGGCGGTGGAATGCCTGCAGCACTTGCTGGCTGTCATGGTAGAACTGGCAACCCTGAGGGGTGGGAGTGAGCACTCTTCCCTTGCGGAGAAAGAGGATTGTCTTGTAGTAGCTCTCCAGTTCGGAAATGATGCGGCTCACTCCTGGTTGGGTCATGTGCAACTTGACTGCCGCCTTCGTCATGGAACCTTCGTCGCAAACGGTGCAAAAGACTTGCAGGTTGTGCAGGGTCATACACTCCTCCTGCAATCATTATATCGGATGGATTGTCATGTAAACCATACCATTTTTGTTATGGCTATTTCGCTCGTATCAAGACTGCTTATGTCACTGATGAATACAATTGACGGGTGGAAAAAAGGGGGTTCCACAATAAGGTACAAAAGGTTGGTTTGTGGCTTTCCTTGAGGGAAACCACATGGTTTCACGGTTTGGCAGAGATGCCGCAGATGGAGGTTTTGTATGGGTGAGATTATTCCGCGCTGGGAATGGAGAACTTTCGGTAAAGGAAATTTCGGAAAGGGAGAGATTGCGATGCGCGCGCTTCCCCTCGGGTCCAACAAGAAGACTGAGGAGGAGTACATCCTCTCACGCAAGAGTGACGAGAATGTGAAGATTCGCTTCGACCTGGTGGATGTGAAGGCGCTGCAGAAGGTCAACGAGGACAAACTGGAACAATGGCTTCCGGTGATGAAGACAGGTTTCCCTATCGACCAGGAGAACATCAAGAAATTGTTTGCCATCTTGAAGGTTGATGTTCCACACTTGGAGAGGGAGAGCTACACGCATGAGCAGTTCATCGACGAGATTGTCAAACCGCACAAGGACCTCGTGGTTGTCCAGGTGAAGAAGGACCGCGACATCTACAAGATTGACGGTGCGGCAAGCGAGATTGCAAAGACAAGCTTCAATGGCGTCGAGTGGCGCACCATGTGTGTGGAGCATGAGGATCCCGCGTTGGTTATCTCCATCGTCAAGAAACTCGGCATGGAGAAGGAACCGAACATGAACTACATCCAGGCGATGAAGAAGTCGGTAGGGCTGAAGTGATATGGCAAAGAGAAAAGCAGTCATCGATATCGGAACCAATTCCATCAAGTTCTGCCTTGCCGAAGGCGACGGCAAGGGCGGGTATGTAATCCTGAAGGATGCCAATGACATTGCCAGACTCGGGGAAGGATTGAAAGATACGCACCTGATTGGCGAGGAGGCGTTGGAGCGTAATGCCCAAAGCGTGAAGGCTTTTGCTGAGACGGCAAGGAAAGAGGGGGCCGGGGAGATTGCCGTGGTGGGAACCATGGCACTGCGTACCGCCAAGAACGCCGCCGATTTCCAAGCCAGGGTCAAGGAGCTTGCGGGACTTGAGGTACGGGTCATCCCCGGCGAGGAGGAGGCACAGCTCTCCTATCTTGCGGTGGTCAAGGGAATAGAGGGAGCATCCCGGAGCAAGCTGATGACAATGGATACCGGAGGAGGAAGCACAGAGTTCGTTTTCGGCGACAAGGGGAAACTCTCGAGGAAATTCAGCTTGAATATCGGAGCGGTCCGTTTCACCGAGCAGTATCTTGCACAGATGCCTGTGGGAAAAAAGAAGCTTGCCTCTTGTGACAAGGCCGTCAGGGAAGAACTTGCGGAGGGAGGAGTCACCACTGCGGTAGAGTTCCTTGTCGGCATGGGCGGCACAGTTACCAGCATGGCGGCAGTCAAGCACAAGATGGCAACCTATGACCCGGACGTTATCCAGGGCTCTGTTTTGACGCTGGATGATGTGAAGAGCCAGATTGAGGAGTATGCCGTAAAGACGCTGGATGAGCGTCGCCAGATAGTAGGATTGCAACCCAAGCGCGCTGATGTGATTTTGGCTGGCGCATTGATAGTGAAGAACGTGTTGGAGCTTACGGGCGCCGGGCAGCTGATTGTCAGTGACAGAGGACTACGCCATGGTCTTCTGTATGAGTTGTTTGCAGGGGGGAACGCATGAAAAAGCTTTTGATGGCATCTTTGTTGACACTTTGTGCATCCGCGTTGTTTGCCACAGGTGCTGTTGAGCAGGGCTCCGCGGACAAGGAGTGGAAACCCAATCGTCCCATCACCATCATGAACCACGTCGCCGTGGGAGGAGCCATGGATCTCTATTCCCGCAAGTGGGTGGAGATTGCTGCCAAATATACCGATGCGACCTTCGTGGTTGACAACAATCCGGGAGCCGGAGGGCTGACTGCGGGTGAATGGGTGCTCGGCCAGGCTGCGGACGGATTTACCGTCTTTGCGCTTGCTCCGACTTACCTCGATGCAGTCATCCAATCCGAGCTGGATTGCAAGCGGTATGTGGACGGGTTCACCTATGTCTACAACCTGATGGCGGATCCCTATTGTGTGCTGGTTCCCATCGAGCCGGCTGCGGGAAAACCGAAATTCGATACTTTCGAGGAGCTGGTTGCCTGGGCGAAGAAGGGTAATCTGGTCACGCTATCCGAGCCGAACTACGGAGCGAAGTACATCGATGCTGTCCAAGTGTTTGATGAAGTGGGCATTGATTTTCAGGCCATCTCCTATGAATCGGCCAAGCAGAACTTCGCGGCGCTTCTCGGAGGGCAGACCGTCGCATCGGTGGGAAACCCTGGAGACACCAAGAAATATGCAGTCAAGGCGCTCGTCGTGGGTAATCGGGAGCGCGTGAAGGGTCTGGAGGATGTTCCGACCTATAGCGAGCTTGGTTACAGCAGCGCTCTGAATGACATCTCCATGTGGAGAGGGTATGCGGTAAAGAAGGGGACGCCTCAAGGCATGATCGTCTGGTTTCAGGATCTTTGCGACAAGGTCTCCAGCGACCCGGCATGGATCTCCTACATGAACAGCTTCATGATTTCTGTGCTTGCCGACAAGACCGAACTCTTCACCAAGACGGTGGAGAACGAGGTGGTGAGCACCATCAGGGTCTTGAAGAGTGTCGGACAGATTTCCGAGCAATATTCACGCTGAGGTGTGGATTCCTGGCCTGCTTGCATGCAAGCAGGCTCAATATCTGAGGGATTTCCTATATGTCTACGTTTTCCATTTGGTTGTCTTCTCTTCCGTATGGGGTGAGCCTTGGCGTCATCGCGCTCTTGCTTCTCCTTCTTTATTTCGTGTTTGGTCTCTCTCCCAGGACCAAGAGGGTGCGCATCCAGCTATTGGTCTTGTGCGCCATGGATTTGATCACGCTTTTGTTCTATCTCCTTACCTTCTCCCTGAGGGTCAGCAAGCTGGCGCAAAGCGCAGGTGCGACTCCGAGGACCATGCCCCGCCTATGGGCGCTTTTGATGCTCTTCGCCTCCATCGGTGCGTTTTTCGCCATCTTGCATGGCGAGGGAAGTGATGAGCCGTTCCAAAGATGGGCATTCGCGCTAGTGGTGGGAGTCGGTTCGATTTTCAGCGTGATGATGTTCTCCATCATCGGCTACTACTTGAGCAGTGCTCTCTTCATCGTTCTGGTGATGGTGGCCATGAAGGAGAAAAGCAAGGTGCAATTGATCGTCACCCCGATTGTCTGGTGCCTTTTCACCTACATCGTGTTCGATCGGTTGCTTTTCATCTCTTTGCCAACCGGATTGCTGCTGCAGGGCTTGTTGGGCTAAGGAGGAAAGAACGATGAGTGAAATAGTACGTAATCTAGGATTGGGCTTTCGGGTAATTGCCAATTTCTCTTCTGTCTTCGCCATCTTCGTGGGAGTGTGCATCGGCATCCTTGGTGGTGCGATTCCCGGAATCTCTCCTTCCATGGCGGTAGCACTTCTGCTCCCCATGACCTACGGCATGAGCCCGACGTTCGCCATGGTCATGCTGATGGGAATCTATATCGGTGCGAATTATGGCGGTTCCATTACCGCTGTGGCCATCAACGCTCCCGGGACTCCTTCGGCGACAGTCACTGCGTTTGACGGGTACCCCATGCTCAAGAAAGGAAGAGCGGGGGAGGCAATGGGTATCTCCCTCTGGGCATCGGTCTTCGGTGGCATCATCGGGGCGATTATCCTTATCTTCTTCTCCGTCCCCCTCTCGAAGGTGGCGCTTAACTTCTGGCCGTCGGAATACTTCGCACTGTGCATCATGGGTCTTACCACGGTGGCGACCCTCGGCGGATCCAATTGGCAGAAAGCGCTGGTCACCTGTCTCTTCGGGCTCCTGCTCAACACGGTGGGGCTTGACCCGACGTTCGGCATCAAGCGCTTCACTTTCGGCGTGGTTCGTCTTTTCGACGGCTTTGAGATGGTGCCGGTCCTCATCGGCTTGTTCGCGCTTGGCGAGGTGCTCAACAACCTTGAGCATTACCGTCCCGAAGAGAAGAAGACAGAGCAGGTTGTCTCCTACAAGCTCCCGAAACTCTCCTACTATTGGCATTTGAAGTGGAGCATCATCCGCTCCGGCCTTGTGGGATGTCTTATCGGCATATTCCCGGGTGCGGGTGGCACGATTGCCAGTTTCATCTCCTATGATGTGGAGAAGCGTTTCAGCAAGCATCCCGAAGAGTTCGGCCATGGAGCGCCGGAAGGGGTGGTCGCCAGTGAAGCCGCGAACTCCGGTTCTGTCGGAGGCGCAATGGTTCCGCTCCTCACCCTGGGTATTCCCGGAAGCTCTACCGCTGCGGTGCTTCTCTCCGCCTTGATGATCCACAACCTGAATCCGGGACCACAGCTCTTTGTCAACGAGACGCAGCTTGTGTACGGTCTTTTCGCCTCCATGTTCGTGGCAAATGTGCTGATGGTGCTCATCGGAACCTATGGCGCAAGGCTTTGGGTGAGGGTCGGATATATCAAGAAGACCATGCTGTACCCCCTGATCTTCGCTTTTGCAATACTCGGGAGCTACTCCATCAAGAAGTCGATGTTTGATGTGGGAACCTGCCTTGCCTTCGGTCTTGTGGGATGGTTGTTCAAGAAATTCGACTATCCATCCTCTCCTGTCGTCCTTGGCCTGGTGCTTGGCAAGTTGATTGAGACCAACTATGTGCAGACATTGATGGTCACGGGCCCGGTTGGATTCGTGCAAAGACCCATGACGGTCATTCTCTTTGTCATCTCCATCGCCGCCATCGTCTATCCGATTCTTGCGGACATGAAGCGGGCAAAACAAAAGAAAGCATGATGTTTTTACAGCCGCCCTTTTCTCGGGGCGGCTATTCTTTCAGATGGCTTGGACCTGGCAATCCTCAGTTCTTCGCAAAGTCCAATGTAATATGCTTGTGGGAGACCTCGAGATGGGTGTAGGTCACTTTCGCGGCGTCAAACATCCGTTTTGAAGCCTTTGTGGAGTCCGAGTCCTTATACTTGTCCGAGAGGTAGACCACATGGGTGATTCCAGACTGGATGACAGCTTTCGCACATTCATTGCAGGGAAACAGATCGACATAGAGCGTGCATCCGTTCAGCTTGGCATTGGCGTTGAGGATGGCATTGAGCTCCGCATGGCACACATAGGGATATTTGGTGTTTGCCCAATCTCCCTCTCGGCACCAGGGAATCTCGTCATCGCTGCATCCACGGGGAAAGCCGTTGTAGCCCACTCCAACAATCCGTTTGTCCTGGTTGACAATGCAGGCTCCGACTTGCGTGTGGGGGTCTTTGCTGCGCAGGGAACTCAGGACCGCTATGCCCATGAAGTATTCATCCCAGGAAAGGTAATCGTCTCGTTTGTCACTCATGGTGTGCCTCCAAGAAGGACAGTATACCATCAATCAGCTCTTTATGAAGGGCATGATAGAGCGGGAGGCAATGATAGGTGTGCCAATACCCGAAAGGCAGATGGGTCATCACCATCTTTTTCTCCTTGGAACGTATCTCGCTCTGGATGATGGAAAGGTTTTTTGAGCTGACTGTCCGGTCCCTCTTGTCCTGGATGGAGAGGACGGGGATGGTGATTCGGTATAGTCCGCTACGCACCATGGGCATATGGAAGACAACGGAAAGAGCCTGTTTGAAAAAGGTTCCGCTGTAACCGGTCCAGGTCTCATGGCCGTCGGAGTTGTGTGTTGCCTCTTTGCGTGATTGAAGGTGAGCGAAGGGGGTATGATTTGCAATCAGGCTAAGCGGACGGGCGATGAAGAGGAAAGGCTGGCTGATTGCCCCGTCCTTGAGTGAATTGCACACTACAGGGGCGCTTATGGTGACCAGCATGTCCGGACTGAGAGGATTTCCCTCTGTCTCCTCCGCCAATTGGAGCCCTATCATCCCTCCCAGCGAATGGCCGATGTAGATGACATGCTTGTACTTGCTGCGTACCAGGAGATATTGGGTTTTGACCGATTCGTACCATTGCGGGTAGCAACTTTTCTCATACTCCTTCATCGATGTGCCAAAACCGGATATCAATGGCGCATGGACATCATATCCGGCTTTTATGAAGTCAGGAATCCAGAGCTCCCAGCATTGAGGACTGTGGTTCAACCCGTGGACAAGGAAGAGGGCGGTGTCGCTTCCCTGCTCGATGTGGACAGGCCTGCAGGATGGATCAAACACTTCATCCGCATTGGGCAGGGGGAGTGTGTTGGTATACGGGTCTTTCCATCCGGCAAGTGAGCAAGACCACCAGAAGATGAGTCCAAGAAGCACACACACAATAATGCCCCAGGAAAGAGGCTTGAGCTTTTTCATGCCCCTACTGTAACCAATAAGAAAAGGGAGGAGAAGAGGCTTTGCGTTCCCCTGAAAATGTTGCTACTCTGTAACAAACGGAGAAGCACCTGAAGGACGAGAGGTACTACCACACCGCCTTCCTGTGCTTCATGAAGGGGCTGGGAGCC
>CAVESN010000066.1:6393-10732 GCA_963618365.1 Bacteroides uniformis | reverse complement strand
CAGCCAAAAGGATCCAGCACCCGATGCCGCATCTCCTCATCCATGCCTCTTCCCGTATCCGCCACCGTACAGGAGAAACGCCTTGCGTCCTCCACGAGGGAGACTGCAACCAAAGGAGCTCCAGCCTCAAACGAGTTCTGCACGATGTCCAGGAGGAAATCACAGATGAATCGATGCATCAGTTCAGTTGTATTTCTCCAAGATTCCCGCCACTTGCGCCTTGGTGACTTTTCCGTAGACTTCGCCAGCGACAGTCATGACCGGAGCAAGACCACAGCAGCCAAGGCAACGAACAGCATCGAGGGAGAACCGGCCATCCTCGGTCAATCCTCCGACATCCAAACCGACTGCACTCTTCAGCTCGTCAATCAACGCCTGCCCACCTTTGAGATAGCAAGCGGTACCAAGGCAGACTTGGATGTTGTACTTGCCAGGCTTGTTCAACTTGAAGAAGTGATAAAAGGTGATGACTCCCCAGATTTTGGCGAGAGGCACATCCAACATCTCGGCAACCTCAGTGGCAGCCTCGGGAGAAATGTAGCCTTGCTCTTCCTGAACCTTGTGGAGCACCATGACCAGGTTTCCTGGTTTCGGCTTCCATTCCTCGATGAACGCAATCAGAGCCGAGGAAAAGTTCGCGATATTCTTTTCAGACATGGACCCTCCAACCCATTGGATAGTAATAATAGTACCACCCATTATAGCCGAGCAAATTGCATTTTGCACAGTATTATTCAATATTTTTCCTACTTCCACTCTTTTTGATATCTTTTTATTGCAAGAAATCTGCAGTTAATGTTATAACAATCACATAAACAAAGCGAGGACATCATGAATAACGAACAACTTGTCAGAATCACGAGATACTATCGGGCGCTTAATCGTCTCAGGACCATCGGCCTTGAGAAAGTGTTCGCACACAATCTGGCCGACGCCGCAGGGGTTAGCCCCGCCATCGTACGGAAAGATTTCTCACAATTGGCCATTCACGGCCAGAAACGGGGCGGTTACGAAATCATCGACCTGATCGGAGTGCTGGGAGGACTGCTCGGAAAGGGGGATCCGCAGAATTGCATCATCGTCGGTTGCGGAAGAATAGGGAAGGCCCTCATCCACTACACGGGATTCGAGCCCGACGGTATACGCATCGTCGCCGGATTCGACAGCGACCCGAACGTCTACACCGACTCATCCAGCCCCATTCCCCTCTACTCGCTGAACCGCCTGGATGAGATAGTCAGCGCGCTGAAAGTCAAAGTTGCCGTCATCACCGTCCCGGAAGTGGCGGCGCAAGAGAGCTACGACAGGCTTCTGAAAGCGGGGGTGCGTGGCATATTGAACTTCAGCCCGGTCACATTAAAACCAGTAGGGCAGGACGATGGGTCGGTGGTTGTTGTCCACAACATCAACATAGCCCTTGAGCTCGAGCAAATCTTCTACGAGCTGAAGTTCCCTGCGATGGGTCACAAGGAGTAGAGTTCCATACTCACCGCAAGGTGGTCGCTGACCCCGGAAAGAAGCTTTCTGTCCCAAGCCAGCGGCGTACCGTCGCTATCGGTCTTTCCATAGACGGCAAAGGAGGAGAACTCCCATCCCTCGCCGTCAAACAGGCGCCACGAGCCAAGAATCTGGTCGTACTGGCACCATGAGCCCTCGTAGACATAGCTTCCCGGCTTCTGGCGCACCAAGGTGGTATCCATCCACGGATTGTACCAGACCGAGGGGCCTATATGCCTGCTGCCGCTCACCACAACCGAACCCAAAGAGGACCACAATGCCGTTTGGCTCAATCCTACGGGTACCATTGCAGTCTGCACCTCGCTCGCATATCCTTCGGTGGGATTCTCGTTGAAATCGCCCAATGCGATCACCAAGGAGGAGGGATGCTCCTCGGCGATCCGGGAGATTGCCCGGGAAAGGGCTATGCGCTCTTCCTCCCCTCCGTCAATCCTGCTTTTCGCATGGCAGCCCAGCAAGATCACCTTCCCCCCATCAAACGCGGCCTCCAATACCGGACGGCTGCCCTCCACGCCGTGACTCCTCACCCAATCGGGTTTTGCGCGGCTGACCATGGCAATCCCGATTGCATCCCCCTCCCTCTTGGCAAAGGCGTAGCACCCAAGCCCATGGGAAGCAAGCTTACGCTTAACTAGCGTCTCCACCACGCCAAGGTTCTCCACCTCCTCGAGAAAGAGAACGGAAGAAGATGCAAGAATGCCCGAGAGAAGGACCGAACCCAGCTGGTCGATCCTTTGCAGGTATGCCTCCTCCGTCCAGCTGGAGCTGGGCTGGTATTCGGTATACTCGGTGCCGTCAAGGGTTGCATCAAACAGGTTCTGCACATTGTAGGCAGTCACCCGAAACGTAGAGGGAGCCTCCTCCTTCTCCCTGCAGGAGCAGAGAAGAGAAACGACAAGGAACAACAAGAAAAAACACCTCATACCTACCAATACGGCATTTTTCCTCTTTCATCTCAGTTTCGGGAATTTTTTGCCAGCGAATAACAGAAATAGAGCTCGGCAAGCGCATCCTGCACATCAAACAGGGAGAGATCGATCTCTTTCGCCTGAAGCAAGCCCTGCTTCAAGTGCTCGAACTGATGGTTCCATCGCACGTCCGACTGCTCCAGCATCTCCATGCAAAACAGCCTGACACCCTCCCAATCCTGGCCGACAAACATCTGCACGATGCGCTCGTAATGGGAATCGATGGCAGTCAGGTCCCTCGCATCGGAGAGGAAGCCGGAGAGGAAGTCGTCCACATCCCCGTTGTTCATCATCTCATACAAATGGGCAAGCCGTGGCGAACCGAAAAGAAGGAAACTCGCCAGGACCGCATAGCGTGTCTGGCGGAAAGTGGCGCTGCGCCGCTGCCGCACAGGAAGGAAAAAGTCCTCATAGAAGACTCCCTCCTTGTCCATCATCCGCTTCGCAATCAAATAGTCGATTTCCTCATCTGTATGCTGCGCCTCCTTGCTTAGCTTGTTCACAAGGGGAAGATAGCGGAGGTCTCCCCGGGTGATGCGGGCAAGGGAGCGGCATGCCATCGACCGAACCGAAGAGATGGAGTCCTCTGTCAAGGAGACAAGCGCGTCCACTGCCCTCCAGCTGTCCTCATACGAACCAAGGGCGCCGATGGCTTCCAGCTGGACATAAGAGTCATCATCCTTCGCGATTCGGATCAAATCATCCAGGAGCTCCGGCCGAGGCCGCTCGCCAAGGGCACGGATTGCCTCCTCCGTGTCCGGAGCGAAAGGATTTGCCAGGATTTCCCTAAGCTCGCTGGTGGCAAGCCCGTTCATGTTGGAGCCCAGGTCCAGCAAGAGCGCGCGGCGCTTGATGGGATCTCTCTCCTTGGACAGGTGGTCCATGGTGCTGACTGCCCGAATTCCACGCAGAGAGAAGACGACACTTGCCGCATCATGCATGCTTGCCGACCCGCCTTCCCTGAGCGTGCAGCAAAGCCCCAACATCACCAAAGAGAGAAGAAGCGCGAACGCATACACCAAGGAATAGGCGTTGCCAACAAACCAGGGATTGACTTTTCCCGCCAAGAAACCGCTTATCAAGCCAGCGGCCAAAGCGAAGAGCGCAATGACGAAATTCACCATGGCGTTGAAGCTGACGCTCTCCTCGTCCGGCATGACCTGGGTGACGAGGCGAATGCAGAGCATATTGGCAGAAGAGAGGAAGAAATTGGTGAAAAAGCCAAGAACCAGGAACCATCCGAATGGAGCGGAGGAAGGTATGGTAGCCCACACAAAGAGCGTCATGGCTCCAAAGAAACTGGAGAAAACGACAAGGGGTTTCGAGCCCAGCCTGTCTGCTGTGGAACGTGTCACAACGCCGGAAGCAACATACGCCAGTCCCAGCGAGACACTGTAGAACATGACCAGACTCTGGGAGAGACGGGCCTCTATGCGAAGGAAGGGGACCGACATGTTGAAAACCACCATGGTCATGATGGAGATCCACCTTAGCACCAGCCGCCAGCGAAGCTTGTCACTCTTCAATCCCAGCTTCAGCTGGTAGACCACGCCATGGCCCTTGGTATATTCCACCTTTGAGCGGCAGGGAATCATGCCGACAAACGCGGCGCTCACCATGTTCGCCGCGACCCCCACCATCTGCAGCGCGACCAGGCCGCTCACCGAAGTGAAGTAGGAGAGCTTCATGACAATACCCGTGATGAAGCGGAAGAACATGGAGGAACCCTGATAGGCGATGTTGACCTCGGCAACCACCCTGCCCCGGTTTGAAGAGGAGGAGATGCTCTTGATGGTGAAGTCGTTAAACGCAATCCCAATCATGCGGAACATGCAAAAGAGGGTGAATGCCAC
>CAVESN010000066.1:0-6383 GCA_963618365.1 Bacteroides uniformis | reverse complement strand
ATCACCCTTGCCAAGCGCTCGTCCACATGGGGCAGGAAAAGGTAGGAAAGGCAAAAGAAGGCTCGGACATACCAGCAGAACATCTGGCAACCAACCTGATTGCGACCCCTGAACAAAAGAGGAACAAGGGGAAGCGCGACTCCTGCGATATAGGAGGCGGACGAGATGTACCCCAACGCCATGTTCCCCGCATGGAACTGCACTGCGAGCAAGTACACAATCGTATCCCCGAGAAGAGGATAGGCTAAGCCGTTGACACACTCCTCAACCAGCATTGCTCTCCGGCCAGCCTGCTTTTCAGATTCCCGAAGATATTTTGTCCCGTTCATACATGACGGCCGCTACTGGATTTCCTTCTTATGGGAGACGATGGTTCCCACAATGCCGTAGGCCTTGGCCTCGGCGCTGTCAAGCCAATGGTCGCGCTCAGTATCCTTCGTAACCTCATCGAGGCTCTTCCCCGTTTGGTCGCTGATTACCTTGTCCAGCTTTGCCCGGAGGCGGACCATCTGCCTGGCATGGATCTGGATGTCCGTAGCCACACCCTTCATCCCGCTCATCGGCTGGTGGATCAGGTAGCTTGAATTGGGAAGCGCATACCGCCGATCCTTGTCGACGGCCAGATACAGAAGCGTTGCGGCGCTGGCAACCAGACCGCACCCCACCATCACCACGGGACTTTGCACGAATCGCACCATATCGAACATGGCATAGCCTGCATCCACATCCCCTCCGGGGCTGTTGATGTAAACGGTGATTTTCTCATTGCTCTCACTGTCCAGGACGAGCAATTGCTTTATGAACGCATCGGCGCTCTCCTTGTTGATCTCCCCGCTCACCATGATGGATCGGGTTTTCAGAAGCTTGTCCGCCAATGCGGGATCCGATGCTTGAGCCTTCTTCTCTTCTTCTGCCATGACCATGTCCTTTTAGTGCTAAATAGAACACAAAGTTTTTCTATTGGCAAGAGGAACGTGATTGCAATCACCCCTGTCTGCCAGTATATTTCATGAGCAAGGAGCATAGCATGAAATGTGGAAGCGTGGCCATCATCGGCCGCCCGTCGGCAGGCAAGAGCACCTTGGTGAACACCATATGCGAGATGAAGGTCTCCATCACCGCGGCGACACCCCAGACCACCCGCAACGCAATACGTGGCATCTACACCGACACCCGGGGTCAACTCATCTTCACCGATACTCCGGGCTACCATCTCGGTGGCCAGAAACTCAACCTAAAACTGCAAAAAACCGCAATCGAGAGCCTCTCGGAGAGCGACATGGTGCTCTATGTCCTCGATCCCACACGAAAGGGAGGAGAAGAGGAAGAGGCGATATGCGCGCTGCTTGGAAAAGTGAAATCGCCGATAGTCGCAGTCATCAACAAAAGCGACATCGCCACCTCGGCTGAGCAAGATGCAGCACTTCATTTCCTAAAAACGCATCTTCCTCAGGCCCAAACACTCAAGGCCACAGGGCTCAAGGACGAGGGAGTGGACGAAATCCTCATAGCGCTCTATGCACATGCGCCGGAAGGACCAATGCTTTACGAGCAAAACGAGAGAACAGACCAAAGCCTTGAGTTCCGCATCTCCGAAACCATCAGGGAAAAGGCAATCGCTACCGTCACCGACGAGCTTCCCCACGCAATCTACGTGGAGCTTTCCGACATAGAGAACCAGCAAGCGACAAATACCATCTGGATCAGAGCATTCGTCGTGGTGGAAACGGAAAGCCAGAAGGGAATAGTCATAGGCAAGGGCGGAGCCAACATCAAGCGTATCCGAGTCGCCTCGTTCAAGGAGATAAAAAAAATCTTTCCAGGCAGAAAGCTCCAGCTTGACCTACGCGTCAAAGCCCAAGACAAATGGAGAAAAAACGACCAGGTGCTTGCCAGGATCCTCGACAAGACCGAAGGACAATAAGGAAAAAACCAAAGCGCCATCCCTCTTCATGCAAGATGGCGCCATCCTTCCTAGAGATATCTTTGCAGGATAGGGAGCACCTTCTCCTTGCCACAGGTAAGGATAAAGTCGGCCAACTTGGGCCCCTTCTCCTTGCCGATGAGCACTTTGTAGACGGCCGTGAAGAACGGTCCCGTCTCAAGCTTGGCATCACTTGCGCATGCATACATGGCTTCGGTGAACATCTTGCGCTCCATCCCGTCCATGCGGTCCACAAGGGCCGCCAGGTTCTTGATGGCACTCTTTTCCGTATCGCTTACCTTAACCTTCCCATCCGCTTCCGTCTGGAGATGGAACTTGAAATCCTCGGGTGCGTACTTCTCAATCCATGCGCGGGCACACACTGCCTTGGCCACAAGTCTTTCCTTTTGGTCGGGCCTCACATCATTCAGGCTCTCGATGACCTTGTCGACATCCATGCCATGGATTTGCAGCAGATTACACAAATGGCGGAAAGGTATCTGGTAGCTGATGGTCTCGGGCACCGCACCGACCTGCGAGAGCTGGTAGATACGGGTCTCGTACGCCTTGCGCTCTTCCTTGACCGGCAGCAAACCGAAAGTGATGCGCTCGCAATTGTCGTAATCCTCATACAGCTTCAAGACATCAAGGTCAAAGCTGATGGAGAACTCGGAATTGGGCTTCGTGCCGACAAACATGTACCGGGTAACCTCGGGAGTATAGATCTCCAGCACGTCGGCAAGCGACACGACATCGCCGCTGGAAGAAGAAATCTTTCCCCCATGTCCCTTGATGGAGATGAAATCATATTGGAAAGAGACGGGAGCATGGCCGCCGAAAATCTCGACCACCTCCTTGGATGTGTCGAACGACCCCCCTTCCGAATGGTGATCTTTCCCCGCAGGCTCAAAGTCCACACCCTCCCTTTTCCACCGCATCGGCCAGTCAACACGCCAAGGAAGCTTGGCAAGACTGGTGGTACGAAGATCGATGGCCTCACTCTCTCCCGTGGAATCGTCACGGTAGGTAATTCCCCACTGTCCATCCCAGGAAAGGACCGTCGTGGTATCCTTGTGGGTGAAAGAGGAGAAGACGGACACAGGCAGCCAGGTGTCGGGAAGCGGCTCGGTGCGATACTTATCGAGCACAGCCTTAATTTCATCTCTCTTCTCAAGCGCCATGCGGATGCCATCGGCATACTCGCTCGCGCGGTAGCGGGCCGCCTGATAGATGTATTCGGGATGGATGCCAACCTTCGGAAGCTCCTTCTCCACGTCCACCTCGTTGCCCCTTGCGTAGTTGTCAGCTCTTCCGGTTGTATCGGGGACAAGGGTAATGGGATAGCGCAGATATCCGGCCAAAAGCTCTGGATCCGGCATGTTCTTGGGCACTTTGCGGAACACGTCATAGTCATCCCAGCTGTAGATGAAGCGCACATTCTTTCCCAAATCCCGAAGGGCCCTGACCACCAGATCGACAGAAATGATTTCACGGAAATTGCCGATATGGACCGTTCCGGAAGGGGTGATTCCGCTTGCGCAGGTATACAAGGGCTTCTCCCCCTTCTCGCGAATTACTTTTTCTGCATAAACATCGGCCCAATGTTTCGGGGCCTGTGCTTTCTTGTTAGCCATAGTGCCCGAAAGTATAATCGAACGATTTAAAACAAACAACCGTTGCCACCCCAAAACCGAATAGCTATACTTTATGGCTATGAAACGTTTTGCACTCTTTCTGCTGACAGCCTCTCTTGCCGCTTTCCCTTTGTTCGCAGCCGAGACCGAAGCCGGGTACGCCTCTTGGTACACCGCAGATACCCCGGGCGCGCTTACTGCAAACGGGGACGTGTTCGACCCAAACTCCATGAATGCAGCCCACAAGACGATGAAATTCGGGACACGAGTGCAAGTGACCAACCGCATCACAGGCAGCAGCATCGAAGTCCGCATCAACGACAGGGGACCCTACGTGGAAGGACGCATCATCGACCTCACCCCGAGGGCTGCCGAAGAGCTGGGAATGAAAGAGGCGGGAATAGCACCGGTTACTTTGACCATCCTCTATGAACCGGAAATTCCGGAAAGCAAATACAACCGCCCGGGAGATACCGGATGGTACAAATACCAAATCCTCTCGACAGGGAATGTGGATAATGCTTTGGCAATCTATGACAAGCTTTCCAAAGCCGGGCTAAGGCCCTATGCGGAGCTCACCCCGGGCGGCCTTGTACGCATAACCGTGCGATGGGTGCGCAAAGCCCGCCGGGACCAAACCAAGCAAACCCTCAAGGCCCTTGGCATCGACACCAGCTCCATCATGGAGCTCAGCGAGGAGAATCCCCTCCTCTACAAATAGCCTTCATTCCGGATGGGATGCGTCCCACTTGGTGAACCCATAGGGAAGCA
Source organism: Bacteroides uniformis (assembly GCA_963618365.1). GTDB lineage: Bacteria > Spirochaetota > Spirochaetia > Sphaerochaetales > Sphaerochaetaceae > RUG023. The sequence continues at coordinate 2,054 of CAVESN010000066.1, read as the reverse complement.
ATCCCGCCATGAAGAACCAAAGGAACAAATTGAAGCCGAACGAGGCCATCTCCGGAGGGACACACAGGGAAAGAAGAGGGAAGAAAAGATAGCGCATCACAAAAAAGAGCGACCCTCCGGCAAGCACTCTTCCCAACCTCCTCAGACCGCTAGCCTGCTCGATAACAAAGCCGGCATAGTGTTTCTCAAACATCATCCCGCTCCAGCTTCCCAGGAATATGCCGATCCCCCCGAAGGCCTGAGACTGGATGGCGATGGCCTCAACATCCCACGGATAGCTTCTCGTCTTGAAAAAAAACATGGCAAGCACTGCCAGGCAGATGGCACTCAGCAAGACATACACATCATGCCCATGCATCACATCCTCCCATACCAGGAGGTTCTCTGCAATGATGATGGCAAATAGACCGATCAAGGCACCCACCACCACATCCTGCGGAGCATGGATCCCAAGATAGTTGAAGGAGAACAGCACGAGAAGAAGAAGCACTACTGAGAGAGCAGCGACAAGACGGTGCTTTCTTTCCGCCCAAGCAATCGAACCATAGAGTGCACCCATGCTTGCGCTATGGCAGCTGGGGAAAGAGAACCCCTGGGAGAACGCAAGTGCCTCCGGCGCAGGAACGAGGGACAGGTCCCTGATCCAGGGACGCGGTGTGCAGCATAGCAGGTTCAGAAACCCTCCCAACAGTTGCGCTACCCCGAAGCTGGTGACAATGCTCCGTCCAAGACGCTTGTCCAGGGAATAGTAGATCAGCACAATCAAGAAAAAGCAGATGGGGCTGGAAGCGAGCTCCAAGACCTCTCCGAAGAAGGGAGTAAAGAAGCCTCCCGTAGCCTCACGCAGCGACTGAAGCATATGCAGAAAAGAAAGATCTAAAGGCATGTTCTCTCTCCTTGTGGAGAGTATGCAACAGAGAAACCCTTGGTTGCAAGATTTAGAAATCCAGGAAGAAAGTCACCCGCATGGTGATTGAGTCACCGTAGTGGATATAATCCTCTCCCGCGAACAGGTAGGCATATTGTATCCCGAGGTCAAAGAAATCGAACATCGTCACCGTCGCCTGCACGCCCACCGATGAGAGGAAGTTGCTGTCATACACCTGTGTGTTGTAGTAATTGCCGCATCCGTATCCCACGTCATAGAAGAAATTGAACCGCGGCATTATTCCTTTGATCAGCACTTCGGGACCCGCAATGCGGATTTCCGCATTGTTGACCACCGAGAATTCCGTATCGTAACTCCAGTAGCTGTACCCGCGCACCTTGCGTCCCAACGCCGTCGTCTCCTGCAAGCTCAGCGGCACGGCTTCGCCTGTTGTCCAGTTCATGTTGAACCGATCCACCACAACGACTCCGAGGAGATTCCTGCCACGGGAATCCTTCAAGGAATAGAGCGTATGTGCCAAAACGGTGTTGCTTGTGACGCTATAGCAATCCGCTTTTCCGTCCATGACATCGTTCAAAACCTTCGGCATGTAACGGACATTCACTTCCGTGGAGAAACCGTCCTGGGTGCTGATGGTATCGCGCATGGCATCCAGCTTGATTCCGCCATACAACGTAGTAGCGAGAGTCTCCCCCATATCCGGATAATAGGGATTGTTTTTTGAGAAAACGCCATATTGGGAGAACCATTCATCGATTCCCAGCACTTCCTGCTTGGAAGAGGCGGAACCGTTTTCCCGCATCTTGCCCTCCACCATCGAGTCATGGGTGCGGGTAAACATGCCGTCATAGCCGGCATACAGGGTAATCAAATCCTTCTTGGGGACCCATGATGCAAAAAAACCCTGGGAAAGCTGCACACGGAGGTCATACTCCTCCACATCGAAAATCAAGGGATTGCGCTTCTCGTCACTCAGCATCAGCCCCGTCGTTGGGTCGTACCATGCTTTTCTCTGGGAATATCCGGCGCCCACCAAAAGCTTCAGTTCCGTCTTGCGCCCATCAATCAGAGAGAAAGGGGAAAAACTCAGCCCCATGCCGATCCAAGTGGGAAGGAAACCCTTGGCAATTTCCGGATGCTGCTTCAAAGTCCAGAAGGAATATTT
>CAVESN010000065.1:9334-10880 GCA_963618365.1 Bacteroides uniformis | reverse complement strand
CAGAAGAAGTCTGCTTGATGGCTTTTGTTCTACCCACAGATATCCCCGAAGAGCCCGAATTTTTCGGAATATATCTTGATTTCTTTTCTTGAAGAGATACCTTATGCATCCTACTTCCCCATCGTGTTGCTGAGCGAAACCAGGCAAGCAGGGAAAAGCACATTGCTTAACGCCAAACTCTCGGACAAGCATGTCAGCACGGTTACCCTTGACGACCTTCGGGCAAGAAGCTTAGCGCAAAGCGACCCCAATCTCTTTTTCAGATCCACCAACCGCCTCTCTTGATAGACGAGGTGCAATACGTCCCCTCTCTTTTCCCCCATCTCAAGATGGAGGTCGACAAGAAGAGGATACACGGCTCATTCTTCCTTACTGGAAGCCAATCCTTCCAGCTCATGAAGGGAATCTCCGAGAACCTTGCGGGCCGTATCGGCATCCTGGAAATGCCGTGCATTTCCCTCAGGGAAGAGATAGAGGAAACCTTCTGTGGCCTTTTCTCCCCTCTCGGGAATATCTTGGAAGAAGAAGTGGTAAAAAAGCGATACCGAATCTATGGGACAAGATATACACGGGAGTTTCCCCGAGCTTGCCAGCAATCCGCATCTTCCTCCCGCCATATTCTTCTCCTCGTACATCCAGACCTACTTGGGGAAAATTACAAGGATTCAAGACCTTCCCCTCTTTAAGAACTTCATCCGTATCCTTGCCTCGGGAAGTGGCAATATCATCAATTACACCGATATCGGCTCATTACTTGTAATCAACGACAAGACAGTGAATGGATGGATTGGAATTCTTCAGCAGAGCGGCATCGTGTTCCTCCTTCAGCCCTACTTTGGGAACAGCGAGAAGAGATTGACCAAATCTTCGAAGCTCTACTTCTCCGACACAGCTCTTCCTTGCGCACTTCTCGGAGACATACCCTCCGGGGAAAGCCTACAGACGAGCAGCAAGAAAGGGGCCATATTCGAAACCTTCGTGGTGTCGGAGATCAGGAAATCCTTTCTCAATGCGGGTAAGTTCATCCTTGGCTCCAACCCGCTTGCCATGCTCAACCCCTACTACAGGCGCCGCCACCCGGTCATTCCACAATCGAATGCTCCCCACTGCTTCGGGCTTTGGGGTGCGATCCTCATCCTCCCCCTCTCTCCGAAGAGGGCGCATTGCCTCTACGATCCGGAAACCTACACCTTTTAAGAGAAGGAGGGGGTATGCCTCCTTAACAAGAAGGATATCGACATCCTGAACATGGTCCAATTGTACAACAGCGACTGGAAGTACGGAGTCATCCACCAGGGGGAGGAAAGCTATCTCTACAGGCTTCTGAAAAACATTGGAAAAGAGAAGCACCGCAATGTGGTATTCGGGGAATATGGACTCGATGAGTACCCTTTCAACACCTACCTGTCGGTCATGGATGTCGCCCCTGAAGCGGAGAAACAAATCAAGGACAGGCAGAACGATCCCATGAGGAATTATGTGAGAAAGATGGCCTCCTATGACAACAACCACCAAGAGCCCGACCTACCGGAGGAAAAGGCTATGG
>CAVESN010000065.1:948-9324 GCA_963618365.1 Bacteroides uniformis | reverse complement strand
GAGAGCCATTTTTGCAGAGAAAACCCTTGCAAGGTTGAGAAAATAAAATTTTGAAAAGAAAAAAGATGAAGCCCGCTCAGCAAAAACTGGGCGGGCATTCTTGTCACCACTGGACGAGGAATGTCTTCACTTCATAGGGACGGAACTGCAGGGAAAGAGCATCCGCATCCTTCGCAAGAAGCTTTTGGTCCTCTTCGACCATGTTGCAGGCGCTTATGGAAGCTGCCTTCTTGTAGAAGTGGAGCGTTGTCCTTGCGGAGGTTCCCGCACTCTCGTAGAGTCGGACAACCGTGCCCTCGCCACACTCCGCTTTCTTCACGGTCTCAATCAGCACAGCCCCCTTGTCCACCGATGCAAACGAGAAGTGGCCTGGAAGCACACCATGGTGGGAAGATGCCTCTTGCGCAACCATCGGGTTGTTGAGCCGTAGCGCCTGGCTGACCGTATCCGCCTCCACCCATGTCCCCTCATGGGGGTAGATGCTGTAGGTGAAGTGATGGAGGTACTTGTCCCCCTCATCATTGGGATAGATTCCGCTCTTAAGCAGCGTCAACCGCATCTTGTTGCCATGGATGTCGTAGCCGAACTTGCAATCATTGAGCAGAGAGACACCCCAATCGCTTTGGGAGAGGTCCGCCCACTTGTGAGCGCACACCTCGAATTTCGCCACGTCCCAGCTTGTATTCATGTGCGTCGGTCTCTCCACCGCACCGAACTGGATCTCGTAGGTCGCCCTGCTGGAAAGCACATCAACCGGGAACTCGGCCTTAAGCAGAATCTCCTGCTCCTTCCAATCGACGGTCGTGCGGAAGTCAATGCGGGGAATCTGGTCATACAGCACCACATCCTGCACGATGGTCGAGCTGAGGTAGGTGCGCTTGATGCGCAGCACCGCCTCCACCGGACCCTGGCTTATCACCTCGATGGAGTCGACGCTGTCCACAGGCCAGCACTTTTCGGTGTAGTAGATGTCGATGTCCCACGCATTGTAGTTCATCGGCTTGTCCTCAAAGGAGAGAATCCTGTTTCCCTTTTCACCCGATGCGAGCACTTCCCTTCCCAGCCTCTTGTCGAACAATGAGGTTATTTCCCCCTTCTTGTCGAAGGTGAGGCGGAAGAAGCGGTTCTCCATCCGCTTCTCGCTCACCTTGAGGGATGAGCGGGAAGTTGTTTTCTTCGCAGGGAAGAAGGTGCGATACCCATAGGAGGGCACTTTCTCCAAGTACGCTATAGATTTTCCCTCGCACGTTTGCACGGGATAGACATTGCCTTGCTCATCTTCCAAGGCCTCGCAAGAGAGGGGAATCTCAACCTCCGCCGCATCGAAAGCGCTGTTCGGGTTGAAGACAAGCACCCCTTCCTTCGGAACATCAACCTTCTCGGCTATCGAGGAGAGGGCGCGACCAAGCATGCTCTTTCCATTGGCGATGACACTCTCGTATTGCGCCCAGGAGTCCTGGTAAACCTCCCGAATGGAGGAGCCGGGGATGATGTCATGGAACTGGTTGAGAAGAATCACCTTCCAGTTGGCATCAAGCTCCTCTTCTGGATAGGGAAGGGCACAAAGCTCCTGTCCAAGGACCGAAGCCGCCTCAGCATCCTGATAGAGGAACTCACTCCTACGGTTATACATCTTGTTCTTCGCCATGGAGGTGTAGGTGCCACGGTGGAACTCAAGGTAGAGCTCTCCCACCCAGGTGGGAAGCGGGTGCTTTGCCACTTGCTTCTCAAGTCGCTCGAAGAAGAGCGCGGGGTTCTCCCAGGTGAGCTTCGGCATACCGGGGAAATCCTTCAGGCGGACGCTGTTCTCCAGCATCTCGTCATCAGGACCGCCACCGCCATCGCCGTAGCCGAATGCCATGAGCAGGTCATGGTTCGACTCCTTGTTCTTGTAGGTGTCCCAACCATGAGCCATCACCTGGGCGCACACCCTGCCGTTGTAGGTCTTCTTGAAGGGAAGCGCCCTGGGGTTGGTCTCCCCCCCAATGGAGGGAGTGGTCATGAAATGGGTCAAGACCTTCGTTCCGTCAAGCCCCTGCAGCCAGAAGGTGTCCATCGGAAGCGGATTGAACTGGTTCCAGCTGATCTTGATGGTCATGAAGTACTTGATGCCGCAACCCTTGAGAATCTGGGGAAGTGCGGCGTTGTACCCGAAGACATCTGGCAGCCAGAGCACCTCGTTCTCCTTGCCGAACTCGTCACGGAAGAACTTCCTCCCCACCAGGAACTGGCGGATGAGGGATTCTCCGCTAACCAGGTTGCAATCGCTTTCCAGCCACATGCCACCCTCCGGGATGATTCTTCCCTCAGCCACTCGCTTCTTGATTCTGGCATAGAGCTCGGGATAGTCATGCTTGACGTAGTCGTACACCTGGGGCTGGCTCTGGACGAACTTGAAGTCGGGGAACTTGTCCATGAGCCGGTCGACCGTGGCAAATGCGCGCGCCGCCTTCTCGCGCGTCTGCATAAGCCTCCACAGCCATGCCACATCAAGGTGGCTGTGCCCGATGGCGCTGACAGTGATGTCACTGCGTGTATGGCGGCTGTAGACCTTCTTCAAAAGAAGCTCGTTCGCAGCCACGAGCGAATGGTAGTAAGCTTCGCTCTTGGGAATGCGGAAATCAACCAGGTTGATCGACTGGTCCACAAGCTCCTCAATCTCGATGTTCTCGGGAGAAGTTGCGTCCGGTGCGGCCACCGTCGCCTCGAAGGCGTTCTTCAAGTTGTAGTAGTAGTCCCGCGCAAGCTGGTTCACCACCACAAGCTTCACCGATATGACGGGACGGCGCTGGTTGTAGCCGGAGAAACCCATAAGCCTCACCTCATGGCTCTCCCCATTCTTCGCCGAAAAGGCAATCGGAAGCTCATGGTGGAAGATATCAAGCCCCGCACGGAGGATGCCGTCAAGGTAGGCGGTGTACTCGGCGCTCACCTTCCATGCGATATCGCCCGGAGTGGTGACCACAAGCGCGACCTGCTTTCCCTCCCATTCGTCGGGGATGCGCACCTCGAAGCGGAACCATTGGTAGCAGGCATAGCCGCCCCACTGGGTGGCATCATCACTCTCTTGCCACGAGCCGTCGATGGGGCTGTACGCATCATTCTTGTCGTTCCCTTCCTTCACCATGAACTGGTGGACGGGCAGCTCGTATTGATAGACGGTCGAGCCGACTTCGGCGATTCTCCGCTCCAACTTGTCTTCATAGAAATACATGTATTACTCCTTCACGGCACCGCTAGTGAGCGCCGAGACAATAAACCGTTGCAAGAGGATGAAGATGAGCACCGTCGGGACAATGCCAATCACGCATCCCGCGGCCAAGAAATGGGTGGAGATGGTCTCGCCAGTGCTCTGGAGGTTCACCAAGCCTACGCTGATGGGAAAGAGCTTCTGGTCGCTCAAAAGGATATAGGGAACGATGAACTGTGCCCAGGAACGGACAAAGATCAAGATGATGACAGAGACAATCCCCGGCCCGATGAGCGGTAGCAAGAGCAGAAGCAAGGTCTGCATCTTCGAGCATCCGTCGATCGTACCCGCCTCATCAATCGAGATGGGGATGGTGTCCAGATATCCCTTGAGGGACCAGCAGGCGAAGGGGATGTTCAAGGCGATGTAGACGAAAGCCAACGCCCAGAAGTTGTTTAGAAGCCGCATCTTGCTGAAATAGCGGTAGAGCGGGATGGCGATGACCAGCGGACTCACCATCTGGAACGTCAGGATGCCGAATTGCAACCCCTGCCTTCCCCGAAAGCGCAAGCGGCTGAGCGCGAAGGTGGCCGGGATGATGACGAGGAGCGTGCCGATGATGGTGACCACCTCAAGCTTGAAGGAGTTGGAGAGATAGCGGAAGATGTTGTTCTTCCAAAGCACCTGCTCATAGTTCTCGAAGGAGAAGTGCTCAGGAAGAAGCTTCGGCGGAACATAGAAAAGCTCGGGTACCGTCTTGAACGACAAGGAGAGAACCCACAGCAGCGGGAACAGGAAGAACAGGATGATAAGCGCATACAGGATGTAGAGCCCTGTAGCCTCCATATGTTTTTGTTTCATTCGTGATGCCATGCCATCCTCCTCAATTCTTCTCGCGGTGCTTCAGCACAGCGAAATATCCGATTGCCATCAACGAGTTGATGAAGAGCAATACCACCGCATACGCCGACCCACGCCCCAGCATGCGGTTGGAGAAGATTGAGCTGTAGCTGGTAAGCGCGAGAACCTCGGTAGCGCGTCCGGGGCCGCCTCCGGTAAGCGAGACAATCATGTCGAAGGTATTGAATGTGTTGATCGTGTTCAAAATGACATTGGTGCCGATAACCGACATGATCGAGGGAATGATGATATGGATGAGCCGCTGCCAGCTGTTGGCGCCGTCAATGCTGCCCGCCTCGATCAAGTCATTCGGGATGGTCTTCAATCCCGCATAGGTCAGAATCATGGATTGCGCCGTTCCCCGCCAGATGTTGGCGATGATCGCGCATGTCAGGGCGTGTTTCGGATTGGTCAGGAAGGTCACGTTGGAAATGCCAAGCTTCGCAAGGAACGCGACAAGGATGCCGCTTCCCGTCTCATTGAAGAGGAAGGACCACACGACACCGATGATGGAGCCGGGAATCGCCCAGGAGAGCAATGCCACCACACGCACCATGACCGTACCGTGAAGATGCAAATGCTCGCCTTTGTCCACCGCAAGCGCAATCACAAACCCAAGAAGAGTCTGAAACACCACGCTGAAGAAGACGAAGACAAAGGTGTTCTTCAAAATCAGGTAGGTGTTCGGATTATTGAAGATGGTCACATATGACTTCAATGTGTAGGTATAGCTCTTCTTCACGAGGCTGGCATCCGTAAAGCTGTAGCGGATCACCTCGATGGTCGGATAGATAAACGCAAAGGCAAGCACCGCCAACAAGGGCAACAGCCATGGCAGCGGGCCATGGCTGAAGGAAACCCTTCTTGGAAGTGGCTTATGGATTACATTCTTTTTCTGCATATGCCACTCCTTTGTAAAAGAACTCAGAGACTGTTCTTGACGTTGGCAATCACCTGCTCAACCGCCTGCTCGGGAGTCAAGGTTCCAGTAATCACCGAACCGAGCGCAACCTGACACTCCGTGCTGATCGTGCTGTAGACAGCGGCCGCCGGACGAGTGGAAGCTGTCTCAAGGAACGCCTTCTCGGTGACGAAGTAGTGGTCATGCTGTAGGTAGTCGAAGGTCTGGAACTGCTTGTTGGTGCAGGGAAGCGCACTCTCCTTCACACCCCAGGAGTAGGCAGCCTCGTCGCTGGAGTAGAGGTTGATGGCGAGGTCTGCGGCTAGGCGGCGATGGAGGTCGTCCTTCGCGAAGACCATGTTGGTCCAACCACCGGCGCTGCAAGTGCTGGTCTCACCCGCATGCATCACAGGCGTCGCCGCCATACCCCACACGGAATCGAAAGCCTCCTGACCCATGATCTCGCGCAGGTTGCTGATCGCGCTGGTGTTGGAGAGGAACATGGCGACGTTTCCGGCGGCGATATCGCCGAACATGGCGGCATCCCTAGGATAGTTGATGACAGTCTTGGGAGAGACGCCCTCGTCGACCGCACGCTTCACGAACGCGAAGAGGTTGGTAAGGGCCTGCTTGTTCTTCGGCTCCTCGAGGGCCATGTTGCCATTCTCATCAACAAGTTTGGCGCCCTGGCACCAGTACATGCCCCAGAGGTTGTTGACAGACCCTTCACCACGTCCACCGACAAAGACGAATCCCGTACGACCCTGCTCTGCCTGCTTCTTGCCTTCGGCAATCAACTCGTCGGCAGTGGTGGGAGCATTCTTGATCCAATCCTTGCGGTAGAAGAGTGCGCGCACGTCAGTCGTGTACCACAGCGCCTTCAGAACGCCATCCTGGATGACCTGCTCCTTGATATAGGGGAAGTAGTCGTTGTAGTCGAATCCCAGCTCATTGGCCACATCGGAAATCGGCTGGGCATACTCCATGAACTGGGGCATGACGAACGAGTCGACTGCGACCAGGTCGGGAGCGTTGCCCTCGACAACAGAAATCTGCAGCTTGGCCATGTTGTCGTTGATGTTGCTGGTGGTGCCAAGGGGAACAACCTTTACGTTGGGATGCGCCTTCACCCACTTCTCCAGCTTCACTTTCAAATCATCGACTCTCCCCTGCATGGTGGAAGTAAGAGACTGGGAGGGGTTGGGCTGCCAAGTGAGCTCAATCTCGGCATTCTCGTATCCGATCAATTCCGGAGTCAGGACAAAATTGCCACTCGGCTGCTTGTAGGGATCCTTCTCGGCTCCTTTCGAAGCAGAAGCTTTCTCCGAGCTACCGGCGGCAAACAAGGCGCTCGCACAAAGCAAGGCGCTAGCCACTAGCAATGCTTTTCTTTTCATGTGTATTTCTCCTTAAAAATATGTATCGCTATTGAAAGTCTCTTTTCCATGGCTGTAAAGAAAAGAATGAGAGCAGTTTGCAGGAATCAACACACGAAACAACACACAGGCACTTTTGAAAGGGTTTTTTCTTGTTGTTTTCGCCACAATAGTGAGCTATGCTTACACTGTAAACCAAGTTTCACAACAAGGTGAGTTGATAAGATGCCCAAGCAGATCTATGAGAAACTGTACCGTGCCGTCAAACAGGACATGTATCAAAACTATGCAAAGGGAGACCGGTACCTGCAAATCCGGGAAATTGCCACCAAGTTTGCAGCGAGCACCCAATCGGTGCAGAAAGTCATAGCCAAACTCAAAGAGGAAGGGGCCGTAACCACCCGTGCGAGGCAGGGAATCACCATAGAGAACCCCTCGGCTCCCACCTCGCTCCAAGGGAAGAGGATTGTCGTGATCAGCAACAAACAGGACGGCCACTTCTATGAAGCCTTCTATGAAGGAGTGAGCTCCAACGTGGCGAAGCACGGCGTCAAGACCTCCTTCATGCTCAACACCTACGGCGACACCACCAGCCTTGGCTTCGGCCATTACCTGGAAGGGCTGGAAGCTGACGGAATCGTTGCGCTCTCCTTCGGGGACTCCGCGCTTCCCTTCTACCACCTTTTGACCCGCGGCATCGACATCGTCAGCGATTTCATCATCGACGATCTCCCCACCCTTCCCGCCATACAAACCAACAACTACCTGCACGCCTACGAGGCCGGGAAAGAGTTCCTCAGAAGGGGATGCTCCCATGTGGTGGAAATCGGCTTCTATCCTCCGGGAAGCAAGCGCTACACAGGCCTGAAGGAGGCACTGGACGAAGGGGGATGCATGCTTTCCTACTTTGACCTCAGCTCTTCCAAGCACATGGGCATGGGAGCCGTAAGCGACGCCATCCGCACAGCCGACAACCATACCGGTTTCTTCATCAGCGACTATGCCGCAACCTACCTCTTCGCATCGCTTTGCATCCGCATCAAGAAAGAACCACGCAACGTATTTGCCTATGATGCGGAGGATACCTATCTCCAATTCGAGGGGCTCAAACCCATCAAGACTGTCGCACCCTCCTTCCGGGAACTTGGAAAAGCGCTCAGCGACATGCTCCTCTTCAAGTGGGAGCACGGCTACTACCCCTCCCCGATTCAGCAAAAGCTCTGAGACATACGGATTTTATCAGCATCTTCACAGCTTCATGGCAAGCTTTCATACTCAAAGGCAAAAAGCACATCCATGAAAAAACAGTAGCATTGATTGCAATGATTCCCATCGCTTCCGCCCCCTTTTCGCAGAGAGTGCCAAGAAGGATTGAATTGGAGGATCTTTTGGACACCAGAGCGCAGCGACGAAGTTTAAGATTGTCAAGGATGGCATGACAGGCGCCTAAAAGAAGACGGAAAGCACCACATTCCATGATATCGAAGGTGCCAACTTCTTCGGAGAAAGGGGGATGATTGGCGAGAGCTACAACCTTGGCTTAGGACTTCCCGTTGAAGCCAAGCTAAAACATGACAACTCTTCTGAAATGGACATGCGGGATGGACTCGGTGCACACTTCACCTACCGGCATTTCTTTATGGATAAACTCTCCCTTGACGCGGAAGTCGGCGCCTACTATAGATATGCCACTTTCATCGATGACAACAACAGCGATTACTTCTATGCGATACACAACTTTGGCATTAGCGGCAAAGTCGCCATTACCCTCCAACCGGTGCGCCATCTCGCTCCCCATAGCGGAATGGGAATCAATGTCGCATGTTTCTCCTCATTTGAGTGCAACCTCAAGAGAGGTGCATATGGTAACGACATCTCCAACATAGTCAAAGTAGACCTAGACCACGGTTTTGCCGTCACCCCCTTCATCACCTGCGCGTATGCCTTCTGACAGAAAGATGCCGCATCCCATGGCTCTTCACCTCGGAGGAGAGCCTTCTTTTCCAAAA
>CAVESN010000065.1:0-938 GCA_963618365.1 Bacteroides uniformis | reverse complement strand
CTTCATACTCAAACCCACACCAAAAGGAGACAAGGATGACGAAAAAACACTACGCATTGATTGCAATGCTGCTTGTAACTACAAGCATGCTCTTTGCAGAATCGGCAAAAAGAGGATGGATCGGACAAACGCTCGGAGTGCGAAGCAACACTCTGGAATATGATTTGAAAGATTCAGAGTTGTACAACGGCGCGCATACCGAAGAAGAGACCGCCTTTGTCATGGGATTTGAAGGTGGCCAATTCTTTGGAGCAAGCCGCAAATTCGGAGTGACCTACGACGTGGATTTTCTTTTCTCGGAAGAAGCGACCTTGAGCATAAAGGGATCTGATGGAAGTTACTCCTATTTCGGCCTGTCGGAAAACGACCCTGGTTGCGGCCTAAGGATTGCCACCTACTTCACCTTCCAGCACTACTTCATAGACAAGCTTTCCCTTGATGTGGGACTCGGGGGATTCTTCTATGTCAATGGATACACCTCATCCGATGTTGAGTTTACCTATACGAACCTTGGCGCAAGCGGGAAGATCGCGATTGCTTTCCAGCCTGTGAGACACCTTGCTCTCCGAGCAGGAGTTCGCATAGACGTCAATACCCTTACCATCTTCGACTATTGGAAAGATACCTATGAGCATAGCAGTGGTTATTACTACTCTTCCTCAAAATCAGACTCACAAGATGTCGATTTGGACAGTGGCTTTGTCGCACTCACCCCGTTCATTGGCTGTGCCTTTGCCTATTGAGCGCACAATCTCCGGCTCTCCTCTTCCAAGGAGAGCCCTGTTGTATTCTAGGGCCTCCATGCTCGCTATCCCGGCGGTTTGAATGACAATATCGCGATTTCTCCCTTTGTCGGTCTGGCTTTCTCCTCCTAAGCCAGGGAATCGAAGGGGGCAAGGTCAAGATGCTTCTCATGCGCAAGAAGAATCCTGATATCC
>CAVESN010000064.1:0-10891 GCA_963618365.1 Bacteroides uniformis | reverse complement strand
CTCTACGAACTGGTCGAGGTTGTTGCTCTTGACGGTTGCTTTCCTTCCCTGGCTTACCTGGATGAGTCCTTTCGCCTCGAGATTCTTGAAGGCTTCCCTGACTGAGCGGGATGAGGCGTTGAACTTCTCGGCAAGCTCTTTCTGGCTGGGAAGCAGCTCCCCCGCCTTGAATTGCTTGGCAAGGATCATCTGCTCAAGCTTGTTGGCAATCGTAGTTGACTTGGTCTCCGTATTCAAAGGATTGAACATCCCTGGCCCCCATTACTTTTTTTTATGAGGAAAATCATACCATCGAGCATTCTCATTGCCTAGGTTTCTTTCCCGATTTTGTACGAAGTCATGTAAGAAGCCGAGAATAAACATTGCTAATTTTCTGTCAAAAAATGCTGATTGTTATTAAAGAGCAATTATTGATGAAAGAGGGTGTGAGAAGTTCTGGCGCAATGATGGTTGTGGTACTTATGCGTATGTGGCTTCTGGGAGATTATGTGCACTCGGTGAAAAATCGTTTGACACCTGCAAAAAACGTGGAATAATAGTTTTTGTCGTTGTTTTTCGTTTGCTTGGAAGATTGTTCCAGCTTTCAAGCCTAGGAGGTTGCCGCTATTCTCGCAGAGGGTAGCGGTTTTATTTTGTCCCGGAGCAAGTTGCCGATTTCTCCAAACCTGTCTATCTTAGTCAAGAAGTGGAGGCATTCTATGGCAGAAATGCAATTCAAGACAGAGGTCAACGACCTGCTGCATCTGATTATTCATTCCCTGTATTCCAACAAGGAGATTTTCCTCAGGGAACTGATTTCCAATGCGAGCGACGCATTGGACAAGCTCCAGTTCCTGACGCTCACCGACGACAAGCTCAAGTCGTTGGCTTTTGAGCCCCGCATCGATTTGAGCTTCACCGATGGGGAGAAGAGGACCCTCACCATCACCGACAACGGCATCGGCATGAACGAGGAGGATTTGAACAACAACCTCGGCACCATCGCCTCGTCCGGTACCAAGCGGTTCCTCGCTTCGCTGAGCGACGAGCAGAAGAAGAACTCCGACCTGATCGGCCAGTTCGGCGTCGGATTCTATTCGGCATTCATGGTCGCCGACCGTATCGAGGTGGTTAGCCGCAAGGCGGGAGAGGAGAAGGCGTACAAGTGGGAGAGCGACGGCAAGGGCACCTATCGCATTGAGAGCGCCACCCGGGAGAGCCAGGGCAGCACCATCACCCTCTATTTGAACGAGGAGGGGTCCGATTACGCAAACCGCTGGGAGCTCGAGCAGCTGGTCAAGAAGTACAGCGACAACATCTCCTTCCCGATTTTCCTTGCCTATGACGATGTGAAATATGATGACAAGGAGAAGGACAAGGAGGGAAACGCCAAGAAGACGGTTACCCGTAAGGTGGAGCAGATCAACAGCTGCCAGGCTTTGTGGAAGAGGTCCAAGAGCGAATTGAAGCCGGAAGAGTACCAGAGCTTCTACAAGAACACCTTCCATGATTCGGATGACGCTATGTGCTACCTGCACACCAAGGCGGAGGGGTCCCTTGAGTACACCACGCTCTTCTATGTGCCGAAGAAGGCTCCGTTCGACATGTACTATGCCGACTACAAGCCGGGGGTGCGCCTGTATGTGAAACGTGTCTTCATCACCGATGACGACAAGCAGCTGCTTCCGACCTATCTCCGCTTTGTCCGCGGCATCATCGACAGTGAGGATCTTCCCTTGAACGTCAGCCGTGAAATACTGCAGCAGAACAAGATCATGAGCTCGATTCGGTCCAACTCTGTGAAGAAGCTTCTCTCCGAGTTCAAGCGGATTTCCGAGCAGGAGCCGGAGAAGTACCTTGAGTTCATCAAGCAGTTCAACCGACCTCTGAAGGAGGGACTTTACAGCGATTGGGAGAACCGCGACGAGCTTTTGGAGCTGATTCGGTTCAAGAGCTCGAAGGTTGACGGCTATGTGAGCCTGAAGGATTACAAGAGCCGCATGCCGGAAGGGCAGAAGAGCGTCTACTTCATCTCCGGTGGAAAGGAAGAGACTTTGAAGGCGAGCCCGCTCATCGAATCGTATTCCAAGAAGGGGTATGAGGTGCTAATCCTCGACGAGGAGATCGACGAGTTTGTCGCAGGCGCCATCGGCTCCTACCAGGATCTGCCGCTCAAGGCAATCAACAAGAGCGGAAGCATGGATGACCTGAAGGATGAGGCGTCCAAAGAGAAGGAGAAAGAGGGCAAGGGGGTAGTCGAGAAGATAAAGAACAGCCTGAAAGAGCAGGTGAAGGATGTCGTGGTCTCCCTGAGGCTTTGCGATACTCCTGCAGTCATCGTGGTTGATGATGCGGCACCGACAGTGCAGATGCAGCAAATCCTCAAGCAGATGGGACAGCCTGTCATCGAGTCCAAGCCGATTCTTGAGATCAATATCGATGATCCGATCATCAAGAAGATTGATGGTGAGAGCGACCAGAAAGCGATAGATGCGTGGTGCACCGTGCTTCTGGACCAGGCACTTCTCGCCCAGGGGGTGATGCCCAAGGATCCGGTTGCCTTCACCAAGAGGCTGCACGAGCTGCTCTCCAAATAAGCAAGCAAGGCTTGTTTGCATTGAAAAGGCAAGGGTTTTCCTTGCCTTTTCCTTTTCCCTCCTGCTACATTTTCCCCAGGAGACGAGAAGCTATGTTGTATGAAGCCGAACCTGTGCTTTCGGGTTTTTCCCAGCAAGTGAGGGAGGGATTGGCTGAGTTCACCCAGATTGCATGGGGACCTCTGATTGCCAGGACGCTATCCGGAATAGTCGGTGTGGTGGTGATGCTCGGATTGCTCAAGTGGGTTGACGTCCTGCTTGTCCGGACAATCAGGAAGAACAACCGCACCAGCCTGTTCAGCGGCTTTTTGCGCAAGGTGCTTCTTTGGGCATGTTTCGGCTGCATTCTCATCTGGTTTGTCAGCCATATGGGGTTTGACCTCAAGCCTTTGCTCACCGGATTGGGGGTTACGGGAGTAGTCCTTGGTTTTGCGCTTCAGGAGACGCTTGGCAACTTCTTCAGCGGACTTATGATCATCATCAACCAGCCTTTCAACATAGGAGACTATATCGAGACTGGCTCTTTCGGCGGAACGGTCACGGACATGGATATGAACCGAGTCGAGCTTTCCTCCCCGGACGGGAAGCGCATCGCCATGAGCAACAAGCTCGTATGGGGAAATCCGATTGTCAACTACTCCAGCGTCCAGCGGCGCAGGGTTGACATGAGCGCATCCGCCTCCTACGGGAGCGATGTTGCGAAGGTCAAGCGAATCCTTACCGACTTGATCCTGAGCTATCCTGAAGTTCTTCCTTCTCCTGCTCCGACAGTCGAGGTGGGGTCATTGGCGGGCAGCGAGATCGAGTTTGTAGTCCGCCCTTGGGTGAAGCCATCCGATTACTGGAAAGTGCGCTGGAGGTTCCAGGCCCAGTGGTACGATACGTTGACCAATGCGGGAATCGATGTGCCCTACGACCAGTTGGACGTGCACCTCATCCCGCCTGAAAAAGCCTAGGATTCTTTCTTGTCCAGCCCCACCAGGTAGATTTCAAACGAGTCCTCCCTGCATGCCTGTGGCTTGAACGGTTTGGCTTTCGCAAAGAGCCCCTTCATCCTCTTGAGGATTTCCACCTGGCCTCCTCCCTGAAAGATTTTCAGGACAAGGTTCCCATGCGGCTTGAGCTGCTCTTCGGCAAGGATGACCACTTGCTCCGCAAGCCATTCGCTTCTGCTGGTGTCCACGCTCCGGTTGCCTGTGGTCATGGGCGCGGCATCGCTGATGATGGTGTCATAGGGACCGTTTTCCACCAGCTTTGCGCGGATCTCCTTGCAAAAAGCGTCGCCGACAAAGTGCGTCACCGAGGGAGGGATGGGGGAGATGCCTAGCGGGTTCAAGTCCACCGAGACGATGGAGCCGTTTCCCTTCAGGAGCACCCGGTCGCAGAAAAGGGTCCAGGAGCCAGGAGCAGATCCCACATCAAGCACATGGGATCCTTGGTGGATGAGATGGAACTTCTGTTGGAGCTCCTCCAGCTTGTAGACGCTACGCGCGGGATACCCTTCACGATGGGCCCTCTGCGTGTACCTGTCCGCCTTGTCTCTTCTGCTGTTGATGTTCGCCATGCCTCCATCCTAGCAGAAACCAAAGCGGGATGGTAAGATGCGGTATGATTGATTGCCGCCTGGTGCTGTGCGATGTGGATGGAACGCTCGCCTATGAGAAATCTCTTGTCTCGGAGCAAAACAGGATATGGGTCTCCCGCTTGGTGCTTGAGAAGCATGTTCCGTTCGTGATTGTCAGCGGCAGGATGCGTAGCGGCGTCTCCCTCATCGCCCGCCAGATACCCGCTCCGGTGGGAATTTGCGCCTTCAATGGAGGATATATCGAGATTGAGGGAAAGCCCATCTATGAAAAGCTGATGGATTATGACCTTGCCAAGGAAGTGGTGCATATCGCACATGAGTTCGGTGTCGAATGCATCCTTTTCGATCTTGACCAGTGGTACGCCGAGAAGGGAGGGAAGCTCTATGATGAGCAATCCTCCCTCTACGGGTTTTGCGGCCACGCGGTGGAAATCGAGCAAACGCTTAAAGAGTGGAAGAACAACCGCCATCCCTTGTACAAATGCATTCCCAAGAGCCTGGATGTGACTCTTGCAGTCAAGGTGCGCGATGCGCTTGAAAAGAGGATGGGAGAGAAGCTGGCCGTGTTTGGTTCCTCCCCCTTTGTCGTCGAGGCGGTCCCCAAAGGGGTGGACAAGGCTAGGGCGCTGGATATGCTTTGCAACTATTACCATATCTCTCCCTCCCGTGTCATGGCATTCGGGGATTATGACAATGATGCTGGCATGATTGAAGCGTGCGGCTATGGAGTCGCCATGGCTAACGGAGTGGATGTTGTCAAGCGGAAAGCCAGATATGTCACCGACACGAACAAGAATGACGGAGTCGCGAAAGGAATTCGGAAATTTTTCTTCGAGGAGTAAGGAGATGGATATGCTATCGTATCGCTACCCTTCCAGACGGAGCGTAGTGTTTTCTCGTGGCGGGATGGTATGCACCTCGCAACCTTTGGCCGCTCAGGCGGGACTTGATGTGCTGCGCCAAGGGGGCAACGCCATTGATGCCGCGATTGCCACTGCGAGCAGCATGATGGTGCTGGAACCGACAAGCAACGGACTAGGGAGCGATGCCTTCTGCATCCTCTGGTCGGCGAAGGAGGGAAAGCTCTTTGGCCTTAACGCAAGCGGGCTTTCCCCGAAGGCCCTTGATGTAAAGAAGGTGCGTGCCATGGGGGCCATCCCCTGTCGCGGCTGGATTCCCGTCACGGTCCCAGGGGCTGTCTCCTCATGGATGGAACTCTCCTCCCGGTTCGGAAAACTTCCTTTTGAGAAGCTTTTCGACCATGCAATCGCATATGCGAGCGAGGGCTACCCCCTGCAGCCGATTACCAGCCAATTGTGGCAGGAGGCGTTCGAGGAGTTTGCCAGGACGCTCAATGATCCTCTTTTCGCCCCCTGGTTCGACACATTTGCCAAGGATGGGAAGGCCCCCGAGGCGGGAAGTGTGGTGAGGCTTGCGGACCATGCCCGTTCACTTCGCTTGATTGCGCAAAGCGGTGGCGAGGCATTCTATCGTGGCGAACTTGCCAAAGTGATGGACAAGTATTCCCGCGAGAGCGGCGGGTATTTGCGGTATGCGGATCTCGCCGAGTACCGACCCATGTGGGTGGATCCGATATCGGCAGATTACCGGGGGTATAAGGTATGGGAGATACCCCCCAACGGTCATGGGATAGTCGCACTGATGGCGCTACGCATGCTTGAGGGGTTCTCCTTTGACAAGAGGGATTGCGTGCGGACGCTGCATGCCCAGATGGAGGCGTTGAAGCTTGCGTTTAGCGATGGCAGGAGATATGTCTCCGATTCGAGATGGATGCAGGTGAAGGTGGAGCAGCTTTTGGGAGACGCATACATGGCCAGGAGGCGGAGCCTCATCGGAGAGGTTGCGTTGGATCCCGAGCCGGGAGATCCCAGGTGCGGGGACACCATCTACCTTTGCACGGCTGACAGGGAAGGGAACATGGTAAGCTACATCCAATCCAACTACATGGGCTTCGGCAGTGGCATCGTTGTTCCCCATACCGGCATCGCGTTGCAGAACCGCGGATACAATTTCTCCCTTGATCCCGCATCGGGCAATTGCATTGCACCGGGAAAGCGCCCGTACCATACCATCATCCCCGGCTTCCTTACCAAGGCAGGGAGACCGGTAGGACCTTTTGGAGTGATGGGAGGGTTCATGCAGCCCCAGGGGCATCTGCAGGTGGTCACCAACATGGTGGACTTCGGCATGAACCCCCAGGAGGCGCTTGATGCGCCACGCTGGCAATGGATGGGGAAAAAGCATGTGGAGCTTGAAGGCGGTTTCAGTCAGGAGATAGTTGAAGGGCTCAGGAAGAAGGGGCATGAGATTACCATTGCTCCCCATGGGAGGGAGATGGGGCGCGGCCAGATTATCTTGCGCTACGGGGAGTCGTTGGCAGGTGCGACCGAGCCGAGAGCGGACGGAATGGTTGCCGCCTACTAAAGAACAAGCGCCGGTCCTATGGGGGAGAACCAGCGCTTGCCAGAATTTTCATTCTAAAGGAGGTTGTTGATGAAAAAACTTTTGCTTTGCTCTGAGAGATACAATGCAACAACCGTGCCAATTCTGAAATCAAGCCAAATCCGGTGAAATAAAAGGTTTTCCCCATGCAAAGTGTGCAAAAAGTGAAAAAGCGGGTGTGCAAATACTGCACAAGGGGAAAGATTTTCACACCGGAGGGGAAAAAGACCGTATCATTGGTGCATGAGACTCTTCTTCTATTGCATGAGAGATTACGACGAAAGGCCCATATGCGAGGATCTTGCATCCAGGTACGGCTTTTCCTTGGGGTATAGCGGCCTCTCCCCCTCATTGGATAACGCTCATCTCGCAAAGGGGTATGATGCAATCAGCTTCACGGTGAGCACGATGGACGCTCCGATTCTTGCGGCATTTGCCAGAAACGGGGTGCGCGCCATCATCTGTCGCTCCATAGGCTATGACCATGTCGACCTGGAGGCGGCGAAGAAGTTGGGGCTTATGGTCTACCATGCGGCATATCCTCCCGAGGGGGTAGCCGATTATGCAATCATGCTGATGATGATGGGGCTGAGGAAGATGCCGGAGATTCTTAGGAAAAGCAGCGAGGGGGACTTCACGCTACGGGGGAGAATCGGACGGGCCTTGAGCGATGTTTCGGTGGGGGTGGTGGGATGTGGAAGAATCGGCCTTACCGTGCTGAAGCATCTCACCGGCTTTGGTTCTCCCCTCTATTACTGGAATATCGCCCCCGTGCCGCAAGCGGAGAAGATCGCCACAATTCTCCCCTTGGATGAGCTTCTTGCCAGATGCGACGTAATCTCGTTGCATCTCGCCTCCAACAGGGATACCTTCCATATCCTTGATGGGAGGAGGCTGAGCTTGATGAAGAGGGATGCCATCCTGGTCAACACCGCACGCGGGCAGCTCATTGACACCCAGGCCTTGATTGGAGCCTTGCGAAAGGGGAGGCCGGGGTATGCGCTACTGGATGTGCAGGAGCGTGAGGACGGTCTCTACTACATGGACCTTCGGGCAAAAGAGATTCCCTATGAGGAGACCAGGATTCTCCGAAAGATGGAGAACGTGCTGATATCTCCCCATATCGCCTTCTATACGTACGGGAACCTCACGGCGGAAATCCAGAGCAACTTTGATGCGGCGCTTGCATTCGAGGAGGGGAAGGAATCTTCCTATCAGGTGCGGTTGTGATTGACCTTTGGCGGGGTGATGTCTACTTTTGAAGCATGAGAAACATGCGCACGTTCAGGTATACCCAAACCGGTATGACCGAGAAGCTGATTATCGCCAACCTTGCCGTATTTGTCCTTTGCGCCGCCTTTCCCCGTTTGCAATACCGTCTGGCCATGATTCCCTCCTTCGTGCTTCAGGGTTGGATCTGGCAGCCATTCACCTACATGTTCGTCCATGGGGGAGTCAGCCACATCCTCTTCAACATGCTCTCCCTCTATATCTTTGGCAGAGCTGTGGAGCATAGGCTCGGTTCGAACGAGTTCCTTCTTTTCTATCTGGTGGTTGGGTTTGGAAGCGGGGTTCTTTCGTTCCTGATCTATCTTCTGCTCGGATGGAATGTGGTGCTCGTTGGGGCGTCGGGTGCAATCTATGGAGTGCTGCTCCTTTTTGCGGTCTTCTATCCCTATGCGAGGATCTATGTTTTCGGCATCTTTCCCGTCCGCGCCCCGGTTCTGGTGCTGCTCTATACTGCAATCGAACTGTACAGCGAAGTGTTCGGCGCCATTGGAGGAGTCAGCCATCTTACCCACCTAGGGGGGCTTTTGGTCTCTTTCCTCTATTGCCTGGTGCGGCTACGCATCAACCCGATTGACGTGTTTCGTGACTCTCGATGGTAGCGTGAGGGAATAGAAGGCAAGCCTCGGCATGTTTGGCAGTTTGTGCAGAACATCATTGAGACGCTCAGTATCCAGCTACGGCCATTTCGGGGAAACCAGACTTTCCAGGGAAGGGTAACCTTTGCTTTTCTTGGAGCTTCTATGCAGGGAGAATTCCTCGAATGCGATTCTTCAAATTCTGCGTGAAGAAGAGTAGACCGGGATATACCATGAGCTGCAGGTTCGGATGACCTACAATTCCAACCACATCCACGGAGAATCGGACAAGGCCAGAGACGGAGTGCCTGTGGACGATATTCTGGGAATGGGTCACCATTTCCGTGCGATTGATGTTGCGGAAGATTCGTTGGCCGGGGCCGTTATCAAGCATCTGCATTATAATACCCTGGAGCATGATGCCAAGGACTCCACTTTGCGCTGGATCGCGGTCGGTGAGCATGCACGCAGAGCGCATATGGCCGGTGGACATGAAACAACAAGACCGAAATAAAATGAAATCGCTTCTGTCAAGACACAACGCAAAGAAAACGGTCATGGTGAATGGTGCCGTGATCTCGCATATAGTCAAGGATGCTCATCCGGCGTCGATGCTCCTTGGAAGAGGTTTCATCAATCACTTCGTTGCTCATGTCCATGATGGCCTCATGCTGCTCCTTCTGGTAATTGTGGATGATTGATTTCCCGACGCTAACATGAGTACATCATCGTGTGCCACAACCGTCCAATGCAACTATTCCCATCCATGAAAGGATGGATGACTAATAGCTCATAATGCACGGCACAGCCGCGAAAGAACATATGCATGTTGCTTTCTTCTGCCCAGTTCAGCAAATCGGCGGCAAGATGCGGAACGTAATTCGATGGTGGGCCGAAATGAAGCACCCGTCCATAGCTGTCAACTGCTCCGATGTTCCCGTTGCGAAGACGCCACTTCATTCGGCAATCCCGTGCGCGGCCAGCATCTCATCCACAGAATCGGGGTTGAGCGTATCCAGCTGTTTGTAAATTCCGTAAGCATTCTTGACCTCGCTATATCCTTTGGTGGCGCTGGTACACGTTTGCCGTCTAGGACTGCCGTGACTTGCCCTAGGTCCAACGTGTCCTGTTCAAAATAATAGTGCGAATAAAAGTTTGTTCTGCGTAGGGTGTGGTTGCAGACAAGGCGATTGGTGCATTCTCTTCAATCATCTTTGCCGTAATTACAAACGGTGGCTGTTCGTTTTCCGTTGCCTCGCTTCGCACAGGTCAGGCAAGACAATCATACCTTGGTTTCCTTTGCAAAACTCATGCCTTAATTATGCTTCGACCGGGATGCCAGGGATACGGACCACGAAGATACGCTTGCGCAGAATGTTGCACAAATGCAAAAAATAATTAAATGCGGAAACGCTATCGATTGACGATTGTACACGGGGGGGGGTATTCTTACGTGTATGAAGAAAGTGCTCCCATCCATATTGGTATGTCTGTTATCCTTTATCGTTTTCACAAGTTGTGATCAGGATCAGGTTGGTGTACACACAATTACGCTTGACTCCGGCATCCTGCAAAAGGGGGCCGAGACAATCGATACGGTCGAGGAGAAGGGTGTCATCCTCCCATCCGGAGGGGACCTCTGGCAAACGGATGAGCACACCTTCTCCGGCTGGGCTACGGCAAGTGGCGGAGATGCCAAGTATGGGGCGGGAGAGAAGTATTCCCCATCATCCAATGCAACCCTATATGCCGTATGGTCGACCAATGCAACAATCACGTATAAGGCTAACGGAGGAACGGGGGAGGAAATAACGGAGTACTATAAGAAAGGGGATAAGGTGACGCTCAAGAATACTTCCTTTACGAAGGAGGGGCATACCCTTTCCTGTTGGAGTACATCCACAAGTGGCGGAGACACCTACACAATCGGCCAGGAAATAACTCTGGCGGAGAACCTGACACTCTACGCCATCTGGGTGGAGAACAAAGATGCTGTTTCGATAATCTTCAGCTCAGGAAAAGTTACAGAAAACGAGCAGTCCATGAGCTCAACAGAAGGTCAGGAGATTATTCTCCCTTCTGGTGATAGCTTTTGGAGCTCAAATGAATATTCATTTACAGGCTGGGCTGTATCAGAAAACGGAGATGTTCAGTATAACGCAGGGGATAAATATAAGGTTGGGAAAGGTGGAGCCACTCTCTATGCTGTATGGGAGGATAATCTAACAATTACGTATAAAGCTAACGGCGGAACTGGAAGTGATGTCATTGAGTATTATAAAAGCGGAAGTAAAGTAATCGTTAAGGATGCATCTTTTACTAAAGAGGATTATTCCTTCTCTTATTGGAGTACAACTGAAAGCGGTACAGACGGGACCAGCTATACCCTCGGCGAGGAGATC
>CAVESN010000063.1:0-11188 GCA_963618365.1 Bacteroides uniformis | reverse complement strand
GTCATCTGCAAGAAGAACTCCGGGCTTCGCAAGACGTTCACCGTCAGAAAGAACTCCTATGGAGTTGGTGTTGAGAGAATTTTCCCGATGCATTCTCCCCGCATGGAGAGCGTCGTGGTTCTTCGACGCGGTCGCGTGAGAAGAGCAAAGCTCTATTATGTTCGCAAGAAGGTTGGCAAGGAAGCAAAGATCAAGGAATTGATCGTCAAGAAATAAGCATCTTGCTTGCAAAGATGGCTGGGAGAAATCCCGGCCTTTTTTGTACATAAAGGGAAGTTGCATAATTTCTCATGAAAGGAGAAAATGTCCCTATGGAAAGTCAAGGACAGAAAAGCGCAAGGCATGGAAGGCATAAGAGCCATGGCCCCGCCAAACAGAAAAAAGGACAGCAGCAAGCCAAGGGAGCGCAGAAAAAGAGTCCCAGCGCAAAGGAATTGCTGCTTCCCCGCAAAGTGAAGGTGCGCCATAGCAGTGCGCCACTACCCGAAGTGAAGACCATACAGGAACCCCGCCCCACCTGTCCCATTTGCTCCCTCGTCGTGGAAAACATAGCTGAGGCCATATCCCTGGGAAAGGAAGGGTATGCCCATTTCGATTGCGTTATTGCCCGTCTCAAGGAGAGCGAGCATCTAGAGGATGGGCAGTCCCTGAGCTATGTGGGTAGCGGGAATTTCGCCGTGGTGGCCAAGAACGAGGAGGGGAAGTACCAGATTGTCAAGAAGATTCCCTTCGAGGACAAGGAAGCGTTTGACGCCATGAAGAAGTTTGTCGAGGGGACCAAGGGATGAGAGAAGGTCGCATCGCGCTTTTCCCCGGTTCGTTCGATCCCCCCACGAACGGCCATCTTGATATCATCCGCCGCTCCGCCAAACTGTACGACAAGCTCTATGTGGTGGTGGCCAACAATATCAACAAGCACTATCTATTCTCCTCGGAAGAGCGTAAGGCAATGCTGTCGGATATGGTATCCGACCTGAAGAATGTTGAAGTTGCATCCTATAGCGGTGCGATTGTGAATTTCGCAACTACGCATGGGGTGGATGTGATTGTGAGGGGAGTGCGCTCCATCAGCGATTTCAACTATGAGTTCGAGCTTGCGCTGTACTACAAGCAAATAGATCCCAGCCTTGAGGTTCTTTTCATGCCTACCAATCCGAGCTACTTCATGGTGCGGTCCTCGGCTATCAGGGAGATGGCATCATTCGGACTTGATGTGGGATCGTTAGTCCCTCCGCTTGTTGCGAAAGCCTTGAAGGAAAAACAGGAAGCAAAATGCAATTGACAGAAGATTTGATTTCATTCATCCACCAAAGTCCAAGCCCTTACCACGTGGTGGCTAACTTGGTTGCCATGCTGAGGAAAAATGGATTTGAGCCCCTAGACGAGGGGTGTGCCTACAACGTAAAGCCCGGTGGCTCCCACTATGTGGTGCGTGGAGATTCGGCTTTGATCGCTTTCTCCATCCCTTCCTGCCCTAAAGCTTTCTCCATCATCGGCGCCCATACCGACAGCCCCTCCTTCAGGATCAAGAGCAATCCGGAAATTCACAAGGATGGGTATGTCACGCTCAATGTGGAGGGGTATGGGGGGATGTTGCTCTCTCCTTGGTTCGACCGCCCTCTCTCAGTCGCAGGAAGAGTCTTCTATGAGGATGGGAAGGGTACCATCTCCCAAAAACTTGTCCATATCGACCGTGACCTTGTCATGATTCCCTCTCTTGCAATCCACATGAACCGAGAAGCGAACCATGGAATCAACTACAACATGCAAAAGGAGCTGCCCCCTCTTGCCGGGATGGAGGGGAAGATCCCTTCCCTGAAAAAGCTCATCGGTAAAGAGACAAGTCTCAAGGAGAAGCAGATCCTTGAGACGGACCTCTTTCTCTATAACCGCAATCAGGGCTCAATCTGGGGATTCAACAATGAGTTCTTCTCTTCTCCCAGGATTGACGACCAAATGTGTTCCTACACTGCGGTCCGTTCCCTCATCCAGTCAAAAACCAAACACACAATCGCCATGGCGGCCCTTTTTGACAACGAGGAGGTGGGAAGCGGAACAAAAGCGGGCGCTCTTGGGGACTTCCTCACTGAGACAATTGACCGTATAGCCATCTGTCTGGGATGGAGGGGAGAAGAGCCATACATGGTGAAAAACCGCTCCTTCATGCTCAGCGCCGACAACGGCCATGCCGTCCACCCCAACTATCCCGAAGTGGCCGATCCCACCAACCGGCCCGTTCTGGGAGGGGGAGTGCTCATCAAATTCGCAGCGAACCAGAAGTACACCACCGACTCCCAAAGTGCCTCCTACTTCGAGCATCTGCTACGCGCAAGAAACATCCCCTACCAGCATTTCTTCAACAACTCCAACGTGCCAGGGGGTTCCACCTTGGGCAATCTCTCCGTCCGCCACTATTCGATTCCCACCGTGGATATCGGAGTAGGCCAGCTTGCCATGCACTCCCCCTATGAGAGCGCAAGCGTCAAGGACCTCCATTACCTCATGGAGGCCATGCAGAGTTTCTATGAGAGGGAGGTAGATTGGCTCTGAAAAGGTCGAGGGCATCAACAGCATGATCAAGATGATTAGGCGTAGCGGTTATTTCTATCCCGATGATGACTATTTCTTCTTGAAAATCATGGAGGTCAGCAGGAAGACCTATGTCGGGAACGAACGCTCAAACCGAATCCCACAGAATTTATGATTGAGCCGAAATCATCACAAGACTCTATCGAAGCGAGAAGATGAAAGAACTCTATCCTGACAACAAAGAGAGGCTCAATCATATTTTTTCAAAGCAGGTCTACGGCTGTGCTACGACAGAGATTATCTACAGAATATGCATAAGTTACCTTCTTGGTTTTAGTGAGGACATTCACATTGAAACTCACAACATCAAGCTTTGTGACACTTTGGAGCTTGCAAAGAAAGGGAATCTGGAAGATGAGCTACTCAAATTGTTTGATATGTAGGATGGCCCAACTGATATTACCCCCAAAAACAGCCAGAGAGGAGAAGGCATGGAAGTGCCTAAATGCATGAGAAGACGGGTTCGTGAATGATCTTCATGTGTGGCTGTCCGTACCATTGAAATGGTTTGCAACCGATGTGAGGGGAGCATGGGTTTGTGTGCCTAAAGCCCAAGAATAGTACCTTGCGTTGGGGCTTCTTTCCTTGGTTGACTAGGTTTTGTAAAATCGATATGCTTACAAGGCGTTTGTAACATATTAACTATACGATAGAAAGAGGATAACGATATGGCAACACCTAAATTCAAGACTTCCAAATCCAAGGCAGCAAGCAGAAAAGCAGCGAACATGAAGCTTGAGGCTCCTACTTTGACCAAGTGCCAGACCTGCGGCAACATGATTCTGCCGCATCGCGTCTGCCCGAAGTGCGGCAGCTACCGTGGCAAGCAGGTCATCTCTGTTGAAGAGCAGTAAGGAGTTCGGGATGGATAAGGACGAATTGTTTAAGAAAGTGCAAAATCTTGTCGCAGAGAAGCTCGAGGTTGATCCCAGCAAGGTGACTCCTCAGGCGTCGTTCCGTAAGGATCTTGGTGCTGATAGCCTTGACACCTATGAGCTTGTCTATGCCATCGAGGAGGAGATTGGTATCACCATTCCCGACGAGAAGGCTAACGAGTTCGAGACGGTGCAGGATGCAATCGACTATCTTTCGACCCAGATCAAGTAAGTGATGGAACATTTTGTCTTAGACAAGGCTCCCGGGCTCTCGGATGAGAGGATTCGGGAGCTTTCTCAATTCAAGGAAGATACGCAGATTCCCCTTACTGATCTTTCTTTGCTCAATCTCGCTTTCACCCATCGCTCCTACGGCAATGAGGTGGGTGGTGGAGTGGGAAACAATGAGCGCCTTGAGTTCCTTGGAGACAGTGTGCTTGGGTGCGCGGTGGCGGAATGGCTCTTTAAGAACCTGCCCCGCAAGCATGAGGGTGACTTTTCCAAGATCAAGAGCATTGCGGTCAGCGAGGACAGTCTGGCTGTCGTTGCCCAGAAGATGCACATCGGCCACTACCTTTTGATGGGCCATGGAGAGGAGATGAGCGGAGGAAGGAGCAAGAAGGCTTTGCTTGCAGACTGCGTGGAGGCTGTGTTCGCTGCATGCTATCTTGAGTGCGGTTTTCAAGTTACGCAGCTGTTCATATTGAAGTATCTTGTGCCCCAGATCAATGCGGTGGTGCTTGGAGGGTACCACCATGACTTCAAGACCAGTTTGCAGGAGTATGTGCAATACCATTACAAGCATGTTCCCACCTACACCCTTGTGGATAAGAGTGGTCCTGAGCATGCCCACCGCTTCTTCGTGAAGGTCTCTTTCCGGGACAAGGAGTTTGGACCTGCGGAGGGGTCGACCATCAAGAATGCCGAGCAAATGGCTGCGAAAATTGCGTATGACTCGCTGGGTATCGCTTCCTGGGAGGAGAAAAGGAGAAGCGGAAAGCTTTAGCTTTCGGCCTTCTCCTGGAACTTCCTAGCAAGCTCGAGGAGCCTTTGGGTGGTGTTCTCCTCTGGGTCCTCGATGACTTGTTCGAGAAGGTATGCAAGTGTCTTGCCGAGAATCGGTCCTTTCTCTATTCCCGCCTCCATCAAATCCTTTCCGCCAACCTTCAGGTCTTTCAGGCATAGCGCATCCTTTTTTGAAAGGATGTGCTTGATGCGGGTATCCAGCTCGGTTATGGGACGCATGTCCACCATCTGGTCCATCGACTTAGCATCGCAGATGCGGAGCCTGAAAAGGTTTTCGATTTGCTCTATTTTGATCCGGTTGATGAAACGGCGCACCGCAGCATCGGTCCAGTCGGAGGTGTAGTGGAACATATGATGTCTGACAAGGTGGGAGACCACTTCAATCTCCTCGGTGGATGCTTTCAGCCTCCGCAAAATCTTTTCGGTGATGTTCGCACCCACGGTGTCATGGCCGTAATAGGTGTTCGCCTCGTCGTCATAGCGCACCGTATCCGGTTTCCCCACGTCGTGAAAAAGCGCGGCCATTCTTACATAAAGTGGGAAGTGGTGCTCGCTTGCCACCTGGCAGGCTTTGATGCAATGATCTAACACCGTGTCATGGTGCATGCCGTTCTGCATGACTTCACTTCCCCTGGCAAGCTCGGGGAGGATGGTCGCCATCACCCCGGTCTCCATCATCGCTTCCAATCCTTTTTGCGGGTGGTCGCTTGCAAGCAGTTTTACCAGTTCTTCATGGATTCTCTCTTCGCTCACACATAGGAGGTTCTCTTTCAGCTTGCTCATTGCCTCCTTTGTTCTCCTTTCGATATCGAAGTTTAGCTTGCTGGAGAACCTGAGAGCCCTGAGTATGCGTAGCGCATCTTCCCCAAAGCGCTGGAGAGGGTCGCCGATTGCCCGAATCAGATGCTTTTTAAGGTCCTTGAGCCCATCATGGCGGTCAATGATGGTTCCGTCCTGGCAATCCACGGCAAATGCGTTGATGGTGAAGTCCCTTCTGGAGAGGTCCTCGTCGAGGCTGCGCACGAACTTGACGCTGGAGGGGTGGCGCATGTCCAGGTATTTGCCTTCGGTGCGGAAGGTGGTCACTTCATAGCTTTCTCCGTACCACCTGACGGTGACTGTTCCATGTGCGATTCCTGTGGGAATCACTTTCCTGAAAAGGGATTGCACCTCATTTGGCATCGCGTCGGTCGCAAAGTCAAAGTCATGGTTGGGAATCCCGAGGAGGTAGTCGCGGATGCATCCGCCGACGATGTACAGGTGGTGGCCGGATTTCGTGAATACGGCCGAGAAATCCTTGATTTTCTGGGGCAATGGATAGCGCATGCTCTTATCTTCCTTGGCCTTGTGGGGCTAGTCAACTCGGTTGCAGGAAAAATGGCATATCACTACAATGGTTATAATTGATTTCTCAGAGAATACAGAGGGGTTATCTATGTTTCGTCCGGTAAGTACCAAAGCCAGCTTCCCAAAGATGGAGGAAGAGACGCTTGCTTTTTGGAAAGAGCACGACATTTTCAACAAGTCAATCCAGCAAAGGCCGCTTGAGAGGGAGTTCTCGTTCTATGACGGTCCTCCGTTTGCCACAGGACTGCCGCATTTCGGCCATTTCGTGCCAAGCACCATCAAGGACGCAATTCCCCGCTACCAGACCATGAAGGGGCATCGGGTTGTTCGCGGCTGGGGATGGGACTGCCACGGGCTTCCTGTCGAATATGAGATGCAGAAGACCCTCGGTGTTTCCGGCTACTCGGAAGTGGTCAAGTATGGAGTGGGAAAGTTCAACGAGCAATGCCGCTCCATCGTGCTCCGCTATACCAAGCAGTGGCGTGGTACCATCGAGAGAATGGGTCGCTGGGTTGACTTCGACCACGGATACCGGACCATGGACCCGAAATACATGGAGTCCATCTGGTGGGTCTTCAAGACCCTTTATGAAAAGGGGTTGGTCTATGAGGGGTTCAGGATCATGCCCTACGATCCGGGTCTCGCATGCCCGCTTTCCAACTTCGAGGTTGCCCTCGGCGGGTATGAGAATGTGACCGACCAGGCGGTCACCGTCCGTTTTAAGGTGGAGGGAAAGGAGAACACCTACTTCCTTGCATGGACTACCACTCCCTGGACGCTTCCCAGCAACCTTGGGCTCACCTTTGGTCCTGAGATCGACTATGTCGAGGTGGAGGACCTCTCCGACCACAACCATTACATCCTTGGCAAGGCAAGACTCGGCCATTACTACACAAAACAGGAGCAGTACCGGGTGGTGGAGGAGCATAAGGGTTCCTATTACACCGGGTGGAGGTATGAGCCGCTGTTCCCCTATTTCGCCCATCTGAAGGAGAAGGGTGCCTTTGTGTGCATGACTGCAGACTATGTCACAACCGATGATGGGTGCGGCATCGTCCATACCGCCAACGGTTTTGGCGAGGATGACTACAACACTTTCCGTGCCAACCATCCTGAAGTCCCCGTGGTGTGTCCGGTTGACGAGGAGTGCAGGTTCGTGAGCCCCGTCGACGACTATGCCGGAAGGTTCGTCAAGGATTGCGACAAGGATATCATCGCTCGCCTCAAGAGTGAGGGGAAGCTCATCAAGCGGGAGAACTACCTGCACCTCTATCCTTTCAGCTACCGGACCCATGGACCGTTGATTTACCGGGCTCTCTCCTGCTGGTTCGTGGATGTGCAGAAGATAAAGAAGTCGATGCTGGATTCCAACTCCAAGATCAACTGGATTCCTTCCCACATCAAGGAAGGACGTTTCGGCAAGTGGCTTGAGGGTGCCCGTGACTGGTGCATCAGCCGCAACCGTTTCTGGGGAAATCCCATTCCCATCTGGCGTAGCGAGAGCGGAAAGTATATCGAGGTAATCGGTTCCATCGAGGAGCTTGAGCGTAAGTGTGGCAAAAAGGTGGAGGATATCCACAAGCATTTCATCGACGACCTTACCTGGAAAGCTCCCGACGGGAGCATGATGCATCGCATTCCCGAAGTGCTTGACTGCTGGTTCGAGTCGGGGTCCATGCCCTATGCCCAGCTGCACTATCCGTTTGAGAACAAGGAGTACTTCGAGAGCCATTTCCCTGCCGATTTCATCAACGAGGGGCTGGATCAGACCCGTGGATGGTTCTATTCGCTGACGGTAATCGCGGCGGCGTTGTTCGATTCTCCGGCCTTCCTCAATTGTATCGTCAGCGGGCTTGTCCTTGCCGAGGATGGAAGGAAGATGTCCAAGAGCCTGCACAACTATACCGATCCCAACCTTGTCATCGACAAGTATGGTGCCGACGCGCTTCGCTTTGGGCTCCTTAACAGTGCAGTGGTGAAGGCAGACGAGGTAAAATACTCTGACTCGATGGTGCAGGATGTGCTCAAGGGGCTTCTGATTCCCCTTTGGAACGCATACAGCTTCTTTGTCACCTATGCCAATATCGACGGCTATGAACCGGGTGAGACAAGGTTCCAGGATTTGAAGAATCCCATGGACAAGTGGATCATCAGCGTCACCGAGAAATTCGTGAAGGATGTCACGGAGGGGTTCGATTCCTTTGACCTGCAGAAGGCGTGCAGCCAGTTCAAGCCGCTTTTGGACAATCTGAACAACTGGTACATACGACGCTGCCGCCGCAGGTTCTGGAAGAGCTCGAGCGACGAGGACAAGAGGCAGGCATACGACACGCTCTACCGTGTGCTTATGGATTATTGCAAGTGCATCTGCCCTGTCGTCCCCTTCATTACCGAGCACATCTACCAGAACCTAAAGAGTAGCGGGATGCCTGAGTCGATTCATCTTTGCTCCTATCCCCTTTATGACGAGAAGGAGCGTGACTATGCGCTTGAGGAGGAGATGGCGCTCACGCAGAAGGCAATCGCCTTGGGAAGAACCGTCAGGGCTGAAAGCAACCTGAAGATCCGACAGCCCCTAAAAACCCTCTATCTTGTCGACAGAGACGAGAAGGAGAGAGCCATACTCAAGAAGATGGAAGCCTCCATTGCGGAGGAGCTCAATGTCAAGCATGTGAAGCTGCAGTCCGATGAGAGCGGACTCGTCAGCTATAGCGCGAAAGCGAACTTCAAGGTGCTGGGCAAGAAGCTTGGCTCCGCGATGAAGGAGGTTGCGGCCAAGATTTCCGCTCTTACCAACGACCAGATTGACACCCTGCTTTGCGGCAGTTCGATTAAGGTCGACTACACCGGTGGCAGCATTGACCTTTCCTCTTCCGACCTTGACATCCGCCGTAGCGAGATGGAGGGAGTGAAGGCGCTCAACGAAGGAACCCTTACTGTCGGATTTGACACGAAAATCACCGAGGAGCTTCTTCTTGAAGGTCTGGCCCGTGACATCGTCCGTGCGGTGCAGACCATTCGCAAGGAGCAGGGATTCGAAGTCTCCGACCATGTCTCGATCATCTGGGATGGGGAAGAGAATGTCGGCAAGGCGATAGAGATGTTCGACTCCTACATCAAGGGTGAGACGCTTGCCGTCTCGCTTGGGAAGGGAAGTTTGGAGACCGAATCTGTGGAAGTGGGGGATACGAGCGTGAAACTCTCCGTGATCAAGGCATGAGGCGTTCTATTGCCTTCATTTTCCCCTTTCTCCTCCTTCTTTCTGGTTGCGTAACCCGCTTCCCGCTGGGGGATAGAGGGGAGGCGTTGCTTGCTTCCCTCTACAAGGAGGGAGGGGTCCTTGTCACAGTCGATGCAAAACAGATGCCAAATCTCGCAGCAAAGGTTGTGGGCAACGAACTTGTTGCAAAGAGAGTCTCTAGAATCTCCGTTTTGCTTACGGATGATGGATACCCTCTTGACTTCGATGCCCATAAGACCATCCTTCTTGAGGGTTCTTTCCCATCCCTTGCCTTTGGCATTGCCATGGGAGGGATGGAGGGTTTTGAGAAGCAGAAGGGTGGATATTGGCAAGGGGAAGAGTACAGCATAGGCCTTCTGGAAAAGGGGGTTCTCATGATAACCGATAGTTCGTGGCTCATGGAGAAAGAGCGTCTTTTGACGCTTCCCCAAGCATGGGCCCCAGAGCTTGGGTCATTGCTAAAGGCGCCTCTTTCCTGCTATGCCAAGCATCCCACAACTTTCTTTTCGCTTGGATATGAGATTCCCCAATCCCTGATCGATAGCACCGATACCCTGTCCTTACGTGCGTCTTTCGTTGGGGATATTCTTCTGGGGGATGTGGAGATCGTGATGGAGGATGAGGAAAAAGCAAGTGCGCTCAACAAGGTGCTTCGCTCCCTTTACGTGAAGCACCTGCGCCTTTGTTCTCTTCCTGTGGACCTAGCAAGGCTACGTGCGATGTTTACGATGGAAGGAAATTTGCTTACTATTCATCAGATAGAGATTCCTGCCTCCATGACAGGTAATTTTTGAGGAGAAAACAATGCCTTTTTATGAATATGAGTGTGGCTCGTGCCATGAGGTAGTGACACTCGAGCAGAGTTTCGGTGACCACAAGGCACCTGAGAGTTGTCCCTCCTGCAAGAAGAGGGGTACCATGCACAGGGTTTTTACGCCTGCTGCGGTTGAATTCAAGGGAAGTGGCTGGTATTGCACTGACCACCACAGCGGCTCGGGTTGCTGTGAAGCATGCAAGAAGGGGAAGTGAGATGGGTGATTTGAAGAAGAGGATCCTTACCGGCGACCGTCCTACGGGGCGTCTTCACCTAGGCCATTACGTGGGTTCCCTTAAGAGCCGCTATGAGCTCCAGGAGGATTACGACGAAATCATCGAGGTGGCTGACGTGCAGGCGCTCACCACCCATTTCGAGCATCCAGAGCTGATTGAGCAGTCTATTCTTGATGTGACCATGGACAACCTCTCCGTCGGTCTGGAGCCCGAAAAGGTTACCATCTTCCAGCAAAGCCAGATTCCCAGCATCGCCGAGCTCACCATCTTCTACTCGATGATTGTCAGCTGCAACCAGCTCAGGCACAATCCCACCATCAAAACGGAGGCGAATAACTACGGGTACACCGACCTCTCCTACGGTTTTCTTGGGTATCCGGTAAGCCAGACTGCCGACATCACTTTCTGTGGCGCCCATCTGGTGCCTGTGGGGGAGGACCAGGTTCCCCATATCGAGCTTGCGCGCAAGATCGTGCGGAAGTTCAATGCGCTTTACCATACGGAGATTGTAGAACCTGAGGCAAAGCTCTCCAAAACGGGGCGGCTGAGCGGGCTTGACGGCAATGCGAAGATGGGAAAGAGCATGGGAAACGCCCTCTATCTCTCAGATAGTGCTGAAGAGGTGTGGAAAAAAGTGAAAGTTGCGGTCACCGACCCTGCGAAGATCCACCTGCATGATGCGGGGCATCCTGAGGTGTGCAATGTCTTCAAGTACCACAATGTCTTCAATAGCAAAGAGAGCGAAAACATCTGCCAGATGTGCACAGGCGGGAATCTTGGCTGTGTCGCTTGCAAGAAACGGTTGGCAGAGGTGCTCAACTCACTTCTTGATCCGATGAGGGAGAGAAGGTCCTACTACGAAAAACATCTCGATGAGGTGAAGGATATCCTTGCAAGAGGAAACAAGCGGTGCAACGAGATCGGAAACAAGAACCTTTGTGAAATCAAGGAGAAAATGCATATCCTGGTCAAGTAGGGTTTTCCATCTTCTCCTTGGCGAGGGAGAGCATCAGCTTGATCCGGTTTTCCTGGTTGACATGGCTCGCTGACGGGTCATAGT
>CAVESN010000062.1:0-11481 GCA_963618365.1 Bacteroides uniformis | reverse complement strand
ATCTTCTTCCCGGTCCCTTTTACGGTAACATAACGCAGCGCCAGCCGACTTACGGATTACGCTAGAACCCAAGTTGCATGGCAAGAAATCATGCACGGAACTAAAATAACATATTATAACAAATTAAGAAACAGTTGACACAGTACTAGGGGGGGGTATACTCACACGTTTGTAAGACCTTGTTTGTCTTGCAAAGGATCCATATATGAAGAAAACATTTAGTGTTCTGATGGTGGCATTGCTTGCCACAATGCTTGTGGTATCATGCGACGATACAGCTGATTCCCAGACAACCACCTACAATATCGGCGACACGGGCCCTGCAGGAGGAATCGTATTCTACGATAAAAAGTCTTATTCGGATGGTTGGAGGTACCTTGAAGCCGGCATAAGCGATTTGATGAACGAAGAACTCACTGGAAGGGAAAACTACACTTGGGGTCCAACGACTGTTACTACATCCCTCGGAACCGGGGAAAAGATTGGAGATGGCCTTAAAAATACTGAGATTCTTGCTGGTAACGGTATATCCTATAAGGCGGCCTTTACTGTATATCAACAAGACCTCTATGGTAACGATGTCAAGGACTGGTTTATACCAAGCAAGGAAGAGCTCCTTGCTCTGTATGCCCAAAGTGGGTTGGAAAACCTAAAAAGCTCTTTAACCAGTATGAACTATTGGTCAAGTTCCGAGGCTATTGAAAAAGAGGATGGCGAAACTACCGCATATCGAGCGTGGAGAGTCAGCTTTAGTAGTGGCAATCCAGATGATGCAGAACGCAACAACAATTCTTATATACGTCCAATCCGTAGGTTCTAGTCCAACGAAAACGCCTATTGTCGCTCTCTACCTCATGGTGGAGAGCTATTCTTTTCGGTTATCTCCGGGGGATCTTTTGTTACAGCTCCTGTCAAGGAATGCATCAGCACTGAATGGTGCAAATCACAGGGTTACCACAACATAATAAGGAAAGAAGCACCAGTTGGGCGCTATGCCTTTACCATCTCCAGAAGTCCCTTGAGATATCCAATCGCATAAAGCCTGCCAAGAGCGGTGTATCCTGTTCTTCCTTCCCCCTCTCCCGCCATCAAAGGCACGTGGTCGACCCGAATCGGGGTCTCCTCAGGAAGGAAGGATGTGTACAGCTGAATCATCCGTGCCATGTCGATCTCCCCATTGTCATGGAAAGTCTCCTGGAAATGCTCCTTCGTCCCCCTGCAATTGCGGAAGTGGACGAAGAAGATCTTTTGTCGCAAATCCTCTTTTACGGCTTTCT
This sequence comes from Bacteroides uniformis, assembly GCA_963618365.1. Classification (GTDB taxonomy): domain Bacteria; phylum Spirochaetota; class Spirochaetia; order Sphaerochaetales; family Sphaerochaetaceae; genus RUG023. The sequence goes on along the minus strand of CAVESN010000062.1, from coordinate 10,204 downwards.
GCAAGTCGGCGCCCATGAGACGGTAGGTTGCCTGGCAGAAAGTAACGCCCAAGTTGGGGGAAGGAACAAGCTGCATCCCCTGGAGGATATGGTCATAGGAAGTGAAGATGCGGCTCACCGCACCAAGGCGGGCAAGAGGCGGATCGTCCGGATGGAGGGCAAGGAGAATGCCGCATTTCTCGGCTTCCGGGAGCACTGCGGAGAGGAAATAGCGATAGTTCTCCCATAATTGTTCCTCGGTAATATGCTCTTTGGGCAAAGCCACTTCATCAAGCGAGAAGCCGGTAACTTTTGCACCGCCCCGCTCTGAGATGTCGCTTCGGGTCCTTAGCCATCCCACATAGGCCATGAAGTTGAAGCAGATGACCCGAATCCCCTCGCTTCTTGCGATGGGGAGCATCTTCAGCACCTCGCCAATCGCCCAGTCACGCTTCTCATCACCACGCTTGATATGCTCATGAAGGGGATTGGGAAGAGGCTCAACCACATAGGGGGTTATGCCGAAGGTGCGGAATCTCTGGATCAACGCATGCCAATGCTCCTTGTCCGAATAGGAAAACTTTCCATCCTCCGGCAAGCGGATGGTTCCATGGGTCACTCCGCATTGCAGTGCAAAATCCCATGTGATATCCCTCTCGGGATACAGATAGTCAGTAAGAATCATACAAACTCCTAGCAGCGCGCTTTCGTACGGTATTCCCTGGGGGAGAGCCCGGTGATCCGCTTGAAAACACGGTTGAAATAGGTCAGCGAGGCGAACCCGCACTTCATGCCGATATCAAGGATCCGATAATCGGATGAAACAAGGAATCTCTCCGCATCCTCTATCCTTTTCGTAAGGATGTAATCCCATATGGTGAAACCGTTGAGAGACTTGAAGAGCTGCTCCAAGTATGAGGGGCTCATGTTCACGTTTCTGCTGATGGTGTCGAGCGAAAGGTGCTCCAGATAGTGGTCGTCAATGTAGTTCAGCGCTTTCTCCACCAGCACCCTCTTGTAGTTCTGTACACTTTCCGGCAGAACCAGTTGGCCGCTATGGATGGAGGTTCGGGCAACCTTCACCAAGACGGTAAGCAGCTTCATCTTCACGACTGCGCCATACCCCTCTCCCCGGTCCTCGAACTCCTGGACGATATCGGAGAACTCCTGGTCGACCATCTGCTTCAACTCACCACCGAGCTTATGTTCAAAAGGAAGTCTGGTATCCACAAAGACAGTATAAACGGAAGGAAGATCACTCAAGTCGTTGCTCGGGGACCAAATGAGATCGGGAGCGAATTGCAAGCCGGTGCAGATGCTTTGCACCGAGCCTCGCTTGAGAGAGACGATGGAGTGCTGCTCATTGCTCCTTAGGAGGAAAATGTCCCCTGGCTCAATCGCATAGCTTTTATTGCCAATCACATAGACGCCATGGCAGTCATCTCCAAAGCGGTCCATCTCCACCGCGACATGCTTGTGGGGTATCTCGCTCCGGTTGCGCGGCATCAACTTGTTGCAATAGAGCCGCACTGGCAGCTGCCTATGTCCCCGAGAAGGCAGCTTCATCTCGGAAAAAGTATAGGATCCCTGCTTGAAAAGGCTTCCTTCCATCATCTACCCAGCCACTGCGCTCAGCACATGAGGGATTGCAAGAGGCTCGCCCTCCCTTTCGCCAATGCTGCCATCGGATGCAAGCAGATAGCGAACCACTGTCCCTGAAAGCTCATTCATGCACCAAAGCCTTTCCCCCGCAATCACTATATCTCTTGGAGAATCCCCTCCGCAAGAAACATCTTGCATGAAAGAAAGACCCTTTCCATCCCAAGATAGTGCAAAGACCCGGTTAGCCCCCCGGACGGAGGCATAGACAACCCGATTCTGCATGCGGATGGCAGCTCCGGTTGCCTTGTCGTCAAAGCAGGAAAGAAGGGGAATCGTCTCCTCCAGGCAAAGGGAACCTTGTGCATACCCATAGAGAGAAATCGAACATCCAAGCTCATTGATCACCGCAATATGGCTGGCATCCAAAATCACGAAATGCCGCGGACCGGAACCTTTGGGGGCGTCGGCGGTGCTGACTACATGCAACTCCTTGTCATAGACAAACAGCTTGTCCAATCCGAGATCGGTAGCTATGAGATACAAGCCATCAGGGGACGGAGCAATCATGTGGGGATGGGGAGCTTCCTGCCGTAGCGGATTCGGTCCATGACCACAATGGGTGGCAAGAATCCCGTCCTCCCGGAAAAGAGAACCCGAGAGATAGTTCGCCGCATACAGGGAGGAGCAAAAGAGGGACATATGCGCCGCAACCACCCCTTTTGTCCCTATCATGCGGCCCCGTCTACCCAGCGATCCATCCGGCTCCAATGCATAACGGACAAGACCGCTCTCATTGGAGTCGGGAAAAGGAGCTCGGAGCAATGCTACCAGGATATCCTTCTGCCGGATCAGATACATCGGACGGTCAAGCGTCACTTTCTCCCGAAAGGAGAGATCCCCGCCTGGACCCATCATGTAATGGTATATGCCGCCCGAAGGAACACATGAGGCAAAATAGATATCCACCGCAGCCTCACAAGCTCATGCCACCATCGACGCTGATGGTCGCTCCCGTGATATAGGAGCCATCCTCGCTGGCAAGCAGACGGACAACTCCGTTGCAATCGCTATCCTTGCCCATGCAGCCCAAGGGGATGCCGGCAACCACTTTCTGCAAGTAGGCCTTGTCCGCCACCGCATCCGCATTGCGGGGAGTAAGCATCGCACCGGGAAGCACATTGTTCACGGTGACGTTCCGAGGGCCGAATTGCTTCGCAAGATTCTTCACCATGTTGTCCAGTCCGCTCTTGGAAGAAGCATAGATTGCCATGTCCTTGTGCGGGACAAACTCCTGCACGCTGCCGATGGTGATAATGCGGCCCCATCGCCTATTAAGCATGGAAGGAGCATATTTCTGGATGAGACGCAAATTGGAGTAGAGGTTGACGTGCATCTGCGTGTCAAACTCCTCGAGCGTGATTTCGTCCCAAGGCTTACGGAATTGCACCGAAGCATTGAGCACGAGGACATCCACATCCCCGGTAGTCTCATACATATGGTCGGGTGTGCTGCTCTCGGCAAGATTTCCCCACACCGCGCGCACATCTTCCCCCATCTCCCTTGCGACTTTCTCTGCCTTCTCCTTGTGGGTACCGGCAATCCAGACCGATGCTCCTCCCTCCTTGAACATCGTGGCGATGGAGCGTCCGATGCCCTGGGTGGAACCGGTTACCAATACTTTCTTTCCTTTCACATCAAACATACGCATACCTCACAATGCCGACTGGGTATCGTTCGGATCCCCCTCACGGGCAAGCCGATACTCCTCGCTCCAGTCGATGTCACGGTATTGCTCGCATCTCTCATCTTTCTTTATGAAGTCAAGCAAGAGGTCGAGCATATCCTCCGTCCAGGTGTTCTTGTCGATCTGGGCTGTCGTGAACCGATTCTGGCTGATCATCTCAAAACCGAACAAATCCTTCACCTGGGTCTTTCTCCCGCCATCAACCACTTCCATTGCGAGAGTCGGCGGTATGAAGAGGATTCCTCCGGAGCAACCGTAAACGATGTCACCCGGCAGGCAAATGGTAGCCTCGCGACCTGTTCCGATACGGGCAGGGACATTGAATCCCGTCATCACGAAATCACGGATCGGCGTGGGATCGATTCCCCGATAGTAGACTTGCACCCCGGGAACTTTCTCCATCTGCTCCACATCGCGCACTCCGCCCCAAATAACCGCTCCACCACTCTTTGTCTTATGGCTGATTGCAGTGGTGAGGTTGCCTCCCAGGAATGTCCCCTTGTAAATCTTGTCGTACATGTCGATGACAATGACATCGCGTTCCTGGAGAGAATCAATCACCCATTGGTTGGGAGTACCGCTATAGCCCTGGGCTCTGGCAATTTCCGCCATGCTCTCGGCATAGTCGGGGCGTGTCGGAGCATACACGGCTGTCACCGCCCGTCCCACCATCTTGTGGTTGACTTCCCCTTTCTCGGTGAACTCGGGATGAAGTGACTTCATGGCGATGAACTGGTTCTCATACCCTCTGACGAACAACGGCTTCCAGATCTCCTCCAAAGTCATTTGCTTCAGTGCATCAAGGTAGGAATCGGCCACTTTGGGTCGACCATCGGGAAACCGCTCCCCTTTCCAAGTGGATGTTATGGCCTTAATCTGGGCCGGATCATTGAACTGCATACTCTCTCCTTAGCTCCAAATCCTGTCATTGGAGAATTCCTTGTCCCATGCGGAAGTATCTTCCCACATTCCCGGAAGATCCTTGTTGATATGGGCTTTCAAAACGTCCTCGTCCAGACTCTCAATTCCAAGGCCAGGAGCGTCAGGCACATCCACAAAGCCATCCTTGAAAAGCGGCTTGGGAAGCCCTTTGACCATATCAATCCACCATGGCACCCGCACAGAGTGGTACTCCAAGGCGAGCACATGGGGCATCGCCGCAGCGGCATGGACCGCAGCCATGCATGCGATGGGGCTTTCGGCCATATGCACTGCAACCGCAACTCCCATCTCCGCGGCCATGTCACCGATTTTCTTCAGCTCAAGCGCACCCCCACAGGTGAGAATGTCGGGATGAATCACGGAAACGGCGCCAGCCTTCATCAATGTCTCGAACCCTTCCTTGCAATAGATGTCCTCTCCCGTACAAATGGGAACCGTGGTCGCATGGCGGATCCTGACAAGCTCATCCGTGTAGGACCAAGGGACAAGGTCCTCCGCCCAAGCGAGATTGTACTTCTCCATGCGCCGCAGGAAGCGGATGGTTGACTCTGGCTCCACGTGTCCGAAGTGGTCGATGGCAATCGGCACATCATATCCCACCACGAGGCGCACCTCTTTCACATAATTCTCCAGAAAATCGAGCCCTTTCTCCGTAATCTGGATACCGGTCATGGGATGCGGGGTGTTGACGATCTGGTAGCTCTTCTGGCGGCGGACCATGTCCGCAGTCACCGACCCGTCCTGGACATTCAGGATATGGGAAGCATATTTCTTCATCTCATCGATAAAGCCAAGAGGCGCAGACAGGCACCCCGGCTCATCAAGCAGAAGTCCGATACCGAGGTCCATCTTCAGGAAGGTGAACCCCATATCCATGCGGCGCTTCAGCTCCAGCCCCATCTCATGGCCGGTATGCTTGCCATCCACATCGGTATCGCAATAGACCCGGATTTTGTCCCGGAACTTTCCCCCAAGCAATTGGTAAAGGGGAACGCCCCATGCTTTTCCCGCAAGGTCCCAAAGGGCTATCTCCACACCACATACGCCACCACCCTGCCGGGAAGGTCCGCCGAATTGCTTAATCTTCCGGAAAATCCGGTCAACATCGCAGGGATTCTCCCCCAATATCCGGCTCTTCAGCATCAAGGCATAGGTCTTGCTTGATGCGTCACGCACCTCCCCATACCCCTCAATCCCCTGGTTGGTCATCAGCTTCAATATGGTGCAGCGCTTTGGTGCTCCATCGATATCCACAAAACGCATATCGGTGATTTTCAAATTCCTCGGATCAACACATGTGTGCATACTACTCACTTCCTTCTCTCAGACTGTTCCATAGACCAACTTCGGGATGAACAACGCCAAAGTCGGGCAGTAGGTGATAATGGCGAGAACTATCAGGCAGACCAGCACGAACGGCATCAGTTCCCTATAAAGCAGCTGCGTGTTGCACCGAAGTATTCCGGAAGTCTGGAAGATGTAGTTGCCAAACGGAGGAGTGATGGCGCCAATGGCACTGTTGAGGCACATGACGATACCGAAATGAATCAGGTTGATTCCAAGCTGCTGGGCAATCGGCGAAAGCAGGGGAGCAACCACAATCATGCAGGGCATGGCATCCATGAACATTCCCATGACCAGAAGCAGAAGGTTCGCCATGAGCAGGAACACATACTTGTTGCTTGCGACTCCGATGATCCACTCGGTCATGGCATGGGGAATGCGAGCCCAGCTCAAGTAGTAGCTGAACACTTTCGCACCACACATGATCAGCATGACGGTTCCCGTGGAAAGCGCGGCGTCAAGCATGATGGCGGGGAGTTTCTTGAACTCCAGTTTCTTGTAGACGAACTTTCCGATGACAAGGGAATAGAGAGCCATAAGAGCTCCACCTTCAGTGGCTGTCACCACGCCGAAGCGCAGCGCCATGATCAAGCCGAAAGGCAGGAACAAGGCCCACAAGGAGACTCCAATCTGCTTCAGGATGGTCCCGGCCGGCACCATGTGCTCACGCACCGCCTTATACCCTCTCTTCTTGGAAATGATATGGACGACAATCATCATTCCGATGCACATGAGAAGTCCGGGCATATATCCCGACATGAGCAGCTTCCCTACAGGAACCTCAACCGCACATGCATAAACAACCAACCCAATCCCCGGAGGAATGACCGGAGTGATACACCCGCTAGCCGCTGTAACCGCAGCGGAGAAACCCAAATCATAACCATGTTTTTGCATCTCGGGCACAAGGATCTTGCACTCCATGGCGATATCGGCAGCCCCGGAACCGGAGATTCCCCCCATCAACGTGGAGAGCAGAACATTCACCTGGCCAAGACCTCCCACCATATGTCCGACAAGCGAATCGGCGAGGCCAAGAAGCTTCTCGGTGATACCGGACTCGTTCATAATCGAACCGGCGACGATGAAGAAGGGAATCGCCATCAGCGAAACAGATTCCGTATTGGTGATCATCTTCTAGACAATCACCTGGAGATTCAAGAACGGGTCGCTGATAAAATAGGGGATGCAGCTTTGAATAAGGGCGAAAGCCACAGGAACTCCAAATGCGAACAAAATCGCAAGCAACAACAAAGGTAGGAACATCATTTGCATACCTCCTCTTCTCCTGCATACCCGCTCTGGCTTTCCTCAGCCTCAAAGTAGCGGGCATCAAACTTGGCAGGATGCACAAATCCCCAGACCAGATAGACGAAGGAATAGACCATGATGCTGCCGAAACCGACAACGGCCGAAGCATCGATCCACTTGTAAGACAAGCGCGTATATGGCATCACCTTCTGGGCATTGGCCGTCAAGATGAAACTTTCCACAACAAGAAACACACTGGTAGCGCAAATAAGCGCGGTAATCATGAGCCGCATGGCACGTTTGGCCTTAGTCGGCACGTGGGTTACGACAAAATCCATGCCGTAATGGAGATTCCGCTTATATGCGGCGGCGCTGCCGACAAAGGTAGTCCATGCGAGCAGGCATACCTCAACTTCGTCCGCCCAGCTGATTGCATTGCGGAGGAAGTAACGGCAAAAGACGTTACAAGAACAGATGACAAGCATCGCAGCGATGGCGATGGAACTGATGATTTCCTCAAAATGGGTCACTATGAAGAGTGGCAACTTTTTTTCTTGTGCCATACTCACCTCCCGATGGCAAAAAGAGTGAATGTGAGGGATGCCAGCCGGCATCCCCCATGGTGAAAACCTTATTTGGCGAATGCGGCACGAATCTGGTCGACGATTCCAGGTGTCAGTTCCGGGAAGTCATCGGCGGCTTCGCTTGCAGCCTTGGCCATGACAGCCTTGTCATTCTCAGACGGCTCGACAAATTTCACTCCCTCAGCCTCAAGCTTCTTCTGGTAGTCAGCCATGCTCTCGAGATTCAGCTTGGTGAAGTAGTCTCCGCCTTCGGCAAACATATCCAGGAAAGTCTGCTGGTCAGCGGGAGAGAGCTTGTTGAACAGCGCGGCGCTCATACCCCAGCAGCAAGGAGCATAGGTGTGGCTGGAAAGGTAGACATACTTTGCAACCTCATGGAGGGAGTTGGTGTAGATGGTGCCAAGCGGGAACTCGCACGCATCAAGCATTCCCTGCTGCATTCCGGTATAGACTTCCGACATGGTCATGTTGACAGTGCTGCAGCCAAGTCTCTTGAAGAAGGCGACATAGGGAGGAAGCGGAACACGGATCATCTTTCCCTTGAGGTCCTCGACCGAGTTGATCGGCTTGGTGGAAAGCACTTCGCGAGGTGCGCAACTCCAGTTCATGGCAAGAATCTTGATGCCGGAGTTCTTCTCAAGCTCAGCAGTCATCTTCTTCCACAAATCGGACTTGTTGAAGCGGGAGACGCTCTCCGTATCGGGATAGAGATACATCAGGTTGGATGCGGTCATATCGGCGCAACCGTAGGGCGCATATGCGTCGCTCGAGGTGCCGTCGATGATGTTCGATCCCATGGAGATGCCTTCGATGGTATCGGTGAACGTTCCCAGCTCTGCACTGTAGTAGACCTGGAACTTCACGCGGCCATCGGTCTTCTCCTCAATATCCTTCACCACTTTCTGAATGGCGAGGGCTTTGTTGTCAGTGGGAGCCTCGGGCATGGAAACACGGAAAAGAGCCGGAGCGGCTCCACCCTGGCTTGCTGCCTCTTTTGAACCCTGTGCGAACGCCATGGACGAGGCCAGAGCGATCCCCATCATTGCAAACAAAACTTTTCTCATATCGTCCTCCTTTTGAACATTGAGAAACTTTGAGCTATATATCCTTCTCATGCAAGACAACCCCGTCTTCCATGAGCCTTTTCGATAGCGCATCCATATCGATCTCGGTAAGATCCGTTGAGAGCGAGAATGCAGTGCCCGCCGCTTGCCCGCTCACCACGCATGGGGGGATGACCCTAGTCACATCCCACATGCTGTCGCTTGCCGAGATGCATCTGCCGGCCACCGCCAAGTTGGGCACCAACGGGTTGAAAAGGGAGGAGAGCGGCATTTCCCACACCGGAGCGCGATGACGCCAATCACTAATCAGACCAACACTATCTTGTTGTTCCTTATGCACCTCTTCAACGCTCATGGTGCTCTGCCCAATAATACGCCTAGTCATGCGCAGTTCCGGAATGGAAGCGATTGAGGAGAGGCTATGGGATTGGCTCACCCTGCCATCTTCCAGAAAACGATCAAGGAGTCTGGTGTGAGCTTCCATGACCATCTGCGTGTTCTCTCTGGCATCAAGCCCGCTATAGCGCTTCCCAGTAAGGGTCTCCGGAGTTTTCTCATCCGCACTGTTTTGTGGCAGCACATCTGCAGCACCAAGCATATGACGAAGATTCTTTCCCTCTTTCGTCTCATAGAACCATGCGGCAAGCGCATTCCCTTTCTCATACACGCAGGTAGGAACTCCTGCCAAGGTGCACACAATCGCATCACCTGAGGCATCAACCACCGCTTTGGCCTGGTAAGCGCTTCGCCCATTGATGTTCTCGACGATGACGGAATGTATCATGTTTCCCTGCTTGATCACATCTACAACTGCCGTACCGTAAAGAAGATGGCAACCAGCTTTTGCAAGAGTCTGCTCAAGCAGGATGGAATAAACGTTTGCATTGAACCCCACCTCAAAGCGTTGATTCCCATGATCTGTTTTCCCATCAATCCATGTATCAGGATATTTGTCTTCCCATCCAGAGGAGATGGAGAGACGAAGAAGTTCGTCATTGAGTCCTTTGCAAACCTGCCTGCCCATACCATCGCAAAGAGGAAGATAGATGGTAATCAATCCGAGCGTAGCCAAGCCACCAAGACCGTACATCCGCTCAATGAGCAATGTCTTTTTCCCGTGTCGTGATGCGCTAAGCGCAGCAGCAACACCCGCCATGCCTCCCCCCACGACAACAAGATCGTAAGAGCCAACAATGGAAGTTGTTCTCTCTTTTTCCTGGATGGACTCGCAAGACACGGCATTTCCTCCTTGCGTTAAGGGTATGCCATAGAAAAAAGAACTGTCTTGCCTTATGTTTCTGAAAACTAGCACTATATCACGAACATGAATTGCACAATTTGAGGCAAATTGGCGAGAGCAGGCAACCCAATCCCGGCCTCTCAGCCGGGATTTCCACATCAGCTCATGTTTTCCGAACTAATCACTCTTCCTCTACTTGCACGCTTCTCGTCTCTGGATCAAGGTTGATTCCCAGAAGATGGACCTTCTTCTGCTTCTCAAGGAACTGCCATGAGTCCCCATAACGCTTCGAGAGGATCTGGTCCAAGGCCACCCTCGCACCCTTCTCCCGCCCCAACTCAATCACATACAGGTGCCTCTTTGTATCCAACCCTTGCCCCGGCCACGCTCTTCTCGGCATCGATGTCGGCTCCCAGCCCCTTCATGAAGCACAGGAAGGCGGTGTGGTAGTACC
>CAVESN010000061.1:0-11586 GCA_963618365.1 Bacteroides uniformis | reverse complement strand
GTCTCCTATTGGGTGCTTGCACATCTTCTTGCTCTGCCTGTGCTTGCAAGTACGGCTTTGGCTTGGTTTTTCTCTGTCTTGTTTGCGTATGTGACCAACCGTAGGTGGGTGTTCCATAGTTCTCTCCATGGGGTCCGGTCTTTGTTGGGGGAGTGCGTGCGGTTTATCTCCTGCCGTATTTCCACAGGGTTGCTTGATGTGGCTTTGATGGCGATATTTGTTTCGCTGTTGGGTTTTGATGACCTGTGGGTCAAGATTCTTTCCAACATTCTTGTCATCATCCTCAATTATGTGCTGAGCAAGTTGGTTGTTTTTGCAAAGCGCAAGGAGCTGTGAAAGAATCTTCTCTTGTGCTACCATCCCTCTCATGAAAGTTGTGCAGATTTGCGTGGGGCCGAAGCAGGTTCCGCTTGTGGGGTATCTTCAGGAGTATGTGCCTGATGGCGGGATTAAGAATATCAGGCCGTCGGTGGTGGTTTGCCCGGGAGGGGGATACCGCAATCGTTCCTGGCGAGAAGGGGAGCATGTCGCCATGCAGTTTCTGGCTCAGGGGTACAATGCCTTCATTCTCGAATACTCGGTCTTTCCCGATTGCATGGACCTTGAATCGCTCAAGGAGGCAAGTGAGGCGCTCGTCGCAATCCGAAGCCATGCCACTGCATGGCTTTGCGACCCCAATCGGATTGCTCTCATGGGCTTTTCTGCGGGAGGACATCTGGCTGCAAGCCTCGCATGCCTTTATGACATGCCGCTTATCGCACAACCCGACCAGCTCAACCGTCCCGACGCATTGATTCTTTGCTATCCGGTAATCACCACCAAGAGCGGCCATTGCCACCAGGGCAGTGTCGAGAAAATCACAGGAGGAGATGAGAATCTCATTCGATTGCTCTCTCTGGAGGATCAGGTGGGCGAGCACCATCCCCCGACTTTCCTCTGGCATACGGTGAGCGATGGTTCTGTTCCCGTGGAGAACAGCATGTGGTACGCATCTTCCCTTTATGCGCATCACATCCCTTTTGAGATGCATCTGTTCCCAGAAGGGAAACACGGGCTTTCCACCTGCGACAAGGAGGTGAACACACCCGATGAGGCGGTACGCCCATGGCTCTCCCTCTGCCTCTCCTGGCTTTCCCGCCAGTTCGACTACGGATTGCTCACGTAAGGATGCGCTTGCTCGCTTCAAGCGCTTTAGCTATCACATCATCCATGTCGTAGTAGCGGTAGTCGGCAAGCCTGCCGCCAAAGAAGACATGGTTCTCTTTTGCCATGAGCGCTTTGTACTTTTCCGCCAGGGCAAGGTTCGCTTGGTCCCCAACGGGATAGAATGGCTCTGAGCCATCCTTCCACTCCTCGGAGAACTCCTTGCTTATCACCGTAATCGGCTTCTCCCATGAGGGATTGTCCTTTTCGAAGTGCTTGTGCTCGATGATGCGGGTATAGGGAACATCTTTCTCCGTGTAGTTGACGACAGCCACTCCCTGGTAGTTTTGTTCCTGCAGGATTTCCTCCTTGAATCGAACTGAACGCCAGGCAAGCTTCCCGTAGCAGAAGCCGAAATAGGCGTCAAGCGCTCCCGTGTAGACGACTTTTTTTGCCAAAGCATCCCATTGGGATTTCTCTTCGAGGTAATCTTTTTCAAGATGGAAGGGAATTCCTTTGAGAAGCGCATGGATAAGTTTGCTGTATCCTCCTATCGGGATGCCCTGCCAGCGGTCGTTGAAGTAGTTGTTGTCGAAGGTGTACCTCACGGGAAGGCGTCTGATGAGGGAAGGGGGTAGATCAGTGCACGGCCGCCCCCACTGCTTCTCGGTGTACCCTTTGATCAGTTTTTCGTAGATGTCCCGACCGACGAGAAGGAGCGCCTGCTCTTCCAGATTCATCGGCTCGCTTCTGCCTAGAGTGGCAAGCCTCTTTTCTACCATCTCCCGTTGCGATGCGACCACTGCTTTCGCTTCCTCTGGCGTTTTAACCCCCCACAGCTCGTAGAAGGTGTTCATGTTGAAGGGCAGGTTGTAGAGTTTGCCCTGATAGTTGGCTATGGGGCAGTTGGTGTACCGGTTAAATGGCACAAGCGAGTTCACGTACCTCCATACCTCTTCATTGCTGGTATGGAAGATGTGTGCTCCGTAGGCATGCACATGAATTCCCTCAATATCCTTGCAATAGACGTTGCCTCCAAGATGGTTCCTTTTGTCTATGACAAGGACTCGTTTTCCCCGCTTCGCCGCTTCGTGTGCGAAAGTGGCTCCATAGAGCCCCGACCCGACGATGAGTAAGTCGTATTGCATCTCCACTCCTCACTTCGGCAATGATTGTAGCACAAACGAGGTAAACTCTTTTTGCCCTTGCTCGGTTTGTCTGAAGACGGCGCAGTCTTCCAGCATCAGGCAGAACCGATTGACAATCTCCTGCTTCAGCACCCCATCGATGGTGAGAGGGTCAAACGAATGGTGTTTTTCCCTCAATTCCTCCATCCATTTCGCATGCTTTTGGATTTCTGGATGCAAGGAAATGGCACGGTCTCCCAAAAGGCATTGTTCCACCTTCTCTAGCTCCCTCTTTAGACGTGGCGGAAGGATCGCCATGCCCGGAGCGTCGATGATCCCGATTCCCTCTTTCTTGATATGGAAGTACTCTGGGCGGGTGTGGAAGATTCCTTCCGGTCTTTCCGGGGAAGTTGAGTTGTCTCGGAGCATCAAGTACAGCACATAGCTTTCCCCGTCCCTGTGGGCGAGGGGAGTGATTGTGTGGTGGATGTCAGTCCGCCAAGAGGAGATAAAAGCATCCGCATAGCGGGATACCAGCTCCTTTTGCTTGCTGACGAGCTTGATGGTGGAAAGAGGCCAATGGAGAGTGGACACTTCGATGGTCTTTGGCACGGAGAACCTCTGCCTATCTCGGGCATCCATGATGGGGAGACGAAATACGCCTCCTTGGAAATGGTCGTGGCTCAACACCGATCCCCCCACAAAGGGGAGGTCCGCGTTGGACCCGAGGAAATAATGGGGGAACATGGTCACAAACGCAAGCAATTTGCGGATGGTCTTTCCATCGATATGCATCGGCTCATGTTTCTCTGAGAGGACGATGCAATGCTGGTGACAATAGCGGTAGGGGGAGAATTGGAAAAAGTATTGTTGTCCTTCAAGGAGAATGGGGATGAGTCGGTGGTTGGCTCTCGGAGCGGCATCGGCTCTTCCCCGATATCCCATATTCTGGACGCAAAGCGCGCATTTGGGGTACCCCACAGCTTTCTTTTTTCCCGCCGCCTCGATTGCCTTCGGGTCAAGCTCCGGTTTGGAGAGGCTGATGAGGATGTCGAGTTTTCCGTATTTGGTGTTTCCCTCCCAAAAGAGATCCTTTGCAATCCGGTCCTTCTGTATGTAATTGGTGTCGATGCTGAATTGGAAGAACTCTTGAGTTGCTTTCTGCGGTGATACCGCATAGGTTCTCCAGAACCGGTCGATGACGGTTTGAGGGCGCGGGGTGATTGCGTCCATCATCTCCGCATCGAGGATATCTTTCTCTCCTTCCTGGATGATTTTGTGCGCTATGGCCCAAGAGGAGATATGGTCCAGGATTTCCCTTAGAGGCAATGAGGCATCGCTTGCCCCGGTTCTTTCCTCCCAAGTGTCGAGATGTAGTTTTGCAAGCATGCGATTGATGGCGTACCAATGCTCGTTTGTGCTCGATAGGCCCCGTTTTTCCCCATATGTGGCAAGCGAGGCGATGTAATCATAGATATCCGCCATAAGACCCTCTTTCCTCTACTGTGTGCCATGGCGGTTCTTTTCGTCAAGCGAAAACGAAAGCGAATATCCTTAAAAAGAAATCAGAAATGATTAAATTTGTTGTAATAAAATAAGTTATTTATTGGATGTAGATTTTGTCTTAGAAAAAGAAAGAAAAAAGTAGCAAAAAACGAAAAGAGGGTCCATACTGTCATCAAGGAGCATTTTGTGCATACCACGGAGCGACGCAGTCTCATCTTGCGGGAATTGAAGAAGAGCGGAACCATCGATGTGCATTCTTTGGCGGAGAAGCTAGGGGTGTCGATGATGACAATCCGTAACGACCTCTCCTTCCTTTCGGGAAAGGGAATGGTGGTGCGCACCTATGGGGGAGCGGTCCTTGCAAATCAGAAAGAGATGATCCGGCTGGTGAGCAATGTACAGAAAGAGCAGGAAAAGGAGAAGGCTTCCATTGCAAGGGAAGCGGTGGATCTGGTTTCGGGGGGAATGTATCTCTTTCTCGACACGGGTTCCACTACCTATCGCATGGTGCCGTTTCTCCGGGAGCTGCCGATTACTGTAGTCACCAATTCGCTCCTTGCAGCCCGCGAGTTCTCCAGCAATGATACCGCCGACCTCCTTATGGTGGGGGGAAATCTCAGCCGCTATTGCATGGGCTTTACCGGGAGTGTGGCGCAAGCGCAGGTAGAAGGGTTGTACTGCGATCTGCTGTTCCTGGGATGCGCAGGGATATCGCTGGAAGATGATGCCATCTACTGCGCAAGCAGCGAGGAGGCGGGTGTGAAGAGGGCGATGATCTCCCACGCGAGGAAAGTTGTCTTGCTTTCTGATGCTACCAAGCAGGGAAAGAGAGGCTTCGTGAAGTTCGCCGAATTGGAAGAAATTGATGTCATGATTACCGACCGGTTGGAAGAAGCGGATATGCCGTTGTGGAAAGAAAAGGGTGTGGAAGTCAAGTTGACATCCTGACCATCCGAAATACAAAAGGAGTGAATGATGAGAAAGAGAGTTGTCATGCTTTGCATGCTGGCCTCATTGGCGGCCGGGCTGTTCGCCCAGGGAACCAAGGAGTCGACGAAGGCGGATGAGCCTATTACTCTTGAGTTCTGGACACATGAGGACAAGAACCGCCAGGCATTGGAGGAGCGGTTCATCGCCGAGTTCCAGGCCCAGCATCCCCATGTCACCATCATCCGGTCCACCTATCCCTCTAACCGGATTGGCGAGTTGATCCAAACCGCGTATGCCTCAAACAGCGGGCCGGATATCTTCAACTTGCAGATTACCCAGGAGTATGTCTATGCGGCGAACGGATTGGCCGCTCCCGTGGATTACCAGGCGGTGGGGTACAAGGACAAGGCGGACCTCGAGGCACACTACATGGAAGGTATCCTTGATCCGATCACGGTCGACGGGAAGGTCTATGGCATGCCGCTGGAGATCACCAACTGGGTCACCTACATGAACAAGAATGTCTTCCGCGATGCGGGCCTTGATCCCGAGAAGGATTATCCGAGGACATGGGAGGATATGGTTGCCGTCGCAGGGAAGCTTACCCTCCGTGACGGTGATATCATCACGCGCCGTGCCTTTGACTTCAACTACGATTTGCCGATTCCCCAATTCCAGCCGATGCTGGAGCAACTGGGAGCACGCTTTGTCAGTGAGGATGGCCTGGAGGCGATTGTCGGAAAGGATGGATGGATCAAGTTCTTCCAGTTCATGCAGGATTGGGGGCCGAACGGAAAGAACTACGGCAATCCGACCTTGAAGATTGCGCGCAAGCTCTTCAATGCGAACAACAACGACATAGGCATGGCGATGATGGGATTGTATCAGGAGCCACGCATCAAGAACGACAACCCCGAGTTCTATGCAAGTGACGACTGGGCGTTGATTCCTTTCCCGAAGTTCGCCAATTCCGTACCTGGTTCCCCCCGCTCAAGCTTCATAGCCCACTACTACATGGTGAACAGCCATTCTTCCCCTGCCAAGCAGAAGGCAGCATGGCAGTTTATCGGCTATTGCCTCTCCCACTACATCGAGTACCTGACCGATGGTGGCACCATCGTCCAGCCTGTGAGGGGAATCCTTGATTCTCCGGAGATGAAGGCGCTGCGCGATTCCCAGGTGGTTCTGGATGGACTTGCAGAGAGCGACTGCATCCTCTATGGCGAGCAGAGCATCGAGATAGAGAACCTCTTCAAGACTGCGCTCACGTCGGTCATGATCCAGGGAGTCTCCCCGGAAGATGCCTATGCACAGCTGAAGAAGGAGGCACAGGCTGCTTTGGGCAACTGACGTTCAGCCAAGCAGCTGCACCATGCCGTCGGCAGATCTGAGCCCGCTTGCCCAAGCACCGGTGATGCCGCGACTGGTGCCTGCTCCGTCACCAGCGAACCAAATGTGCTCCTTCACCCGGAAATTATCGTCGATGTACCTTGGCTTGTTCGCATAGAACTTGATTTCCGGGTAGTACATGATGGTGGACGGGTGAAGGATTCCGGGTACGATGGTGTCCAGTTTCTTCATGCCGTTCCAGATGTAGCGGAGTATCTTGCTGGGGATGGCAAGGGAGATGTCTCCCGGGGTGGCGCTAAGGGTGGGCCTGAAGTCGTAGAGATCCTGATTGAATGTCTCTTCCTTGCTTCGCGAACCCATGCGGAAATCTCCCACTCTCTGCATGATTGGTTTCCCTCCCCCGAGAAGTGCGGCTTGCAAGCCGAGATGTTCGGCAAACAGTTGGCCGCTCGCAAGGGGTTCCGTCAGCCGAACCGTCTTGAGAATGGCGAAGTTCACTAGCCCGTTGTCGGTGCGCTTGTTGGCGCTGTAGGCATGTCCGTTGACACTGAACCACCTCTCCCCTTCCGGGGTGACATACTTCTCTTGCACCACATGCGCGTTGCCGCTGTTGGTGCAAAAGGTGCGGACTTTCTCGGGAAAGTAGATTTTCGGGTCATAGTAGTCCCTGACGATGGGGTAGTGCTCAATTCTTGTCTCGACACGGAGGCCGATGTCGACGATGTTGTCGATGTAGGGGACCCCGATTTGGTGCATCACATCCTGCAGGAACTGGAATCCGTGCCTGCCGGGGGCCACAAGCAAGGCTTGGTATCCGATCTCCCGCTTGTCGGTGCGGATGAGATTCTGCCCTGAATCCGCACTTACCATCCGCTCCCCGAGGGAGAGTACAACTCCCCTTGCGGAAAGCTCCTGCTGCAATTGCTTGATGAGCAGAAGTCCTCCATCTGTGCCTAAGTGCGTTTGCCTGATGGAGAGAAGCTTGCAATCCAGCTTTTCCGCCCTTTTCTGGTAGATGTCCACATTCGCCTTTTCGAGAAAGCGAGGCTTGAGGAACGCGATGACCTCTTCAAGATAACGGTTTGCAACATCTTCCTCCCAATATTCGGTAGGGAAACCGATAGGGTAGGTGAAGTTCATCTTGCAATCGTTGCGCATGCCACCGGTCGAATATGGCTCCTGGTCAATCATCAGAATCGAGAGCTCAGGCCTCTTGGCTTTCAAGCCAAAGGCGGCACCCATGCCCGCAGGACCACTTCCCACAATCACCACATCAAATCGTTCCATGCACAATACCTCAGGCCGATATTATTGCAAAAGGTCAGTGGGGGTCAAACAACCATGCAACATTGATATTGTTTCAGCATGGCATAACTTTCCTGATGGCGGGTGATTGAGTGGAGAATCGCTGTTCTGAAAGGCTAGATCCTTCCAGGCTTGAAAACCGTATGCCGATGTGACTTCAACGGGTGAGTTTTTTGTCAATTATCCAAGTCCCGTTACGTACAGTGCCTTCCCTGTGGACATAGCCATCTTTTTTCAAGTGAGCAATGGCTATCCTCACTTGTTTCTCCGATGCTTTGATCTTTAATGAAAGAGACGTAATAAATGCATCTGGATTCTCGGAGAGAATGGCATAAACTCTCTTCATCCTCTTTCCAATTCACGCCCTTTTCTTCGGTTTCAATGGAAGGTGTGGTCTTTTCCCGAATGGGAAGGATGACGATTGTGCAAATGGCGCATTCTCTTCCTTCCTGTTTTCCGACACCTATGAGGTTGAACATGGGTAAGATTTGCTTGTTGCGGGGGCTTGATTTCCCTCCATGGAGCATTTGCTTTTTCCCGAGGCGGATGGTTCCTTGATCGGAGAAGACAAGTTTGCCTGGCAGTTTGCGAGTGTTTCTCTCACGGCGACATGGATTGGTGTGTCATCGATACGGTACATGCCGTTCAGCCTGAATGGTTTTTTGAGGTCTACGGCGATTTTCATGTACACCTTGGTGTTGAAGTCGTAGACGTTTCCGGACCAGTGCCCGTTGTGGGAGGCAAGTCTGTCCGTCCAGCGCAGGGAAGGTTCTGTTTTCTCATGATAGTCGAGAAGAAAGTTGGGGAACTCGCCCATGATGCGACGATAGAGGCCGAACATCAGTATTCCTGCGGACGAGGGATGCAACCTGTGGCCGCTTGCCGCTCCAATTTGCAGCAGAAACTCGTCATCCGGCAAATCGCACCAAGGGTGGCCCTGGCCAGCCGCATTGTAGCGAATTCTGTAGGACCTCACACTATCCTGGTTGAACTCCTTGATCTCCCTGTATTCGGGTACCTTCATGTCAGAAGTCTCTTCGGTTTGGTCACGAAGCATGGCAAGGACGGTTTGCTTGGAGCAATGGTAATCTCCCTCAAAATCTTTTCGATAGGTGCCGCCGAACATGCCGTTGTTGATGTAGACAGGCTTGTCCTCCCGTCTGGCTTTGGGAACTTCAATGACCAGGATGGCATCTTCTTCATGTTCGCATTCCTTCACTTGGTTGTCGCGAACCAGGGGAATGCTCTCTTTGTTCGTGTTGTGGAGAGTGTCGAAGAATGCCTTGCGCAGGGAGGCAATGTCTTTCAGCCCGGTTGTAGTCCATGATCCATTTTCCTGCTCTTTTACGCCAAGGATGATGCATCCGCCATTCGTGTTTGCAAACGAGGAGTACGTCTCCCATATTGATTCTGGAAGACCCTCTTTCGCTTGCCATTGTTCCTCTAGGAATAATAGGATAGACTTTCCCTATGGCTACCGTGCAATACATGAATGTGAAGAGTGCAGCCGCCAAATGGGGGCTTACGGAGCGCAGGGTCCGCATCCTGTGCAGTGAAGGAAGGGTGGACGGAGTTATCCGTAATGGTTGGGCATGGAACATCCCCATGGGAACCTCCAAGCCCCATGACGGAAGGACGCTCCGCCATATCAAGAACACCAATATGCGTCCGGGGGCCGCCAATTATAGGGAGCTTGACCTCTTGCATGGCCGGTTGATAGCTATGCCGAAAGGTACGGATCTGGTGGGGAAAGTCTTCAAGTCACAACTTCCCCGAATAGTCAGTGGCGCATTTGCTTTTGACGGAGAAGCGGTATCCGCCACAGATTTGGATTGCTTGTACCATGGCAACCTTGTTCCTGCGCTCTCTTTTACCCAGACGCTTCTTGCCTTGAACTACCGGACGGTCCTGCTTCGCACTCTCGAGATTACCGGACTTGGTCCTATCACTGGCGGTGCGGTGGACAAGCCTTTCCTTTCCGAGCAGAAGCTCAAGTATCTGAAGCGGGATTTGCTTTCCGGCATCCAGGACCAAGTGTGCCCCTCTTACCGAAACGCCACCATCCCTTCGGGCGGAGGAAAGCCTTTCTCCGTGGGCGCGCAAATGGCGATCATGATGATGCAATACGAGAAGGAGTGGCAGATGCTGCACCCCTTGGTTCGCTCCTCGTTCCTCTTCGGGGAACTAGTGAGAATCTCTCCCTTTCCCGGGCACAAGGGGATGTTCGCATTGCTTGCCACGAGCATGGAGCTCCTCTCTTCTGGATATCCTCCCATCATGCTCTCTCCTGATCAATGCGAGGAGGTGAGAGCCGACCTTGCACTGACTTCAGGACGCGGAAACTACCAACGGCTTATCGGGTTTTTCGAGCAAGTGCTCACCTCAACCTTGCAAGAGCTGGTGAAGTGATGTACTCCTATCTCTTTTTGCATCCCTTTATCATCGATGGAACAGGGAGGAGACGGTATGAGTGTGATCTGGCGGTAAAGGGGGATCGGATTGTCGCCATCGGGAAACTTGACCCTTTTCATGCGGAACATGTGGTGGATGGTTCAGGCTTGTTCCTGACTCCCGGCTTTATGGACATCCATGCCCATAGCGAGTTGATGGCACTCAGAGACCCGTCCATGAAGGCCAAAATCTGCCAGGGAATCACCACGGAAGTGTCCGGAAATTGCGGCATCGGCCCATTTCCCTGTGGAGGTGATGATACCACGCTCAAAGCCTTGACTCGTGACATTCTCGGTCCATGGGAAGGCCACTATTGGAAAAGCTTCAGGGAATATGCTAACCAGCTTTCCGTCAAGGGAGCCGGCTGCAATATGGCATTCCTCGTAAGCCATGGAGCCCTCCGCACTGCTGTGCTTGGTGGAAATCCCAACCGGATTGCTACCGACAAGGAGATACAAGCCATGTGCGACCTGCTTGATGAGTGCTTCGCGCAAGGATGCTTCGGTTTTTCCACAGGCCTTTACTATGCGCCATGCATGTTCGCCGAGAAGAAGGAGCTTGTCGCACTCCTTGGGATAGTTCGTGCTCACGACGGACTCTTTGCCGTTCACCACAGGTGTGAGGGAGATGAAGTGCTCGAGAGTCTCGGGGAGGTTCTCGACCTTGCCGCCGAGTGCGGCGTCAGGCTTGAAGTGAGCCACCTCAAGGCGCTCGGAAAGCAGAACCAGTGCAAGGTGGAGAAGATGCTCTCCATGCTTGATGATGCGGCAAAAAGGGGAGTGGATGTGCACTTTGACCAATACCCCTATACCTATGGCTCCACATCTCTTTTCAGCTTGCTGCCACCCTCCTTGCTAAAGCTTGCGGGAAACGAGCTCCGTAGCACATTGCAAGACCCATCAGTTCGTGCTTGTGTGCGTGAAGAGATGGAAAACCCAGTCGGTTGGGACTCTATCTACGAGACGGCCGGATGGGACCAAATCACTCTGCTCGTTCTGGAAAGCAATCCCCAGTATGAGAAGCACACCATGCAAGAGGTTGCAGCCATGCTTGGCAAGGATCCTTTTGAGTGCTTCTTCGATCTCCTTTGCGAGGAGAAGGGGTGCGCATTGATGGCGGATGAGACACAGTCTGAAGCATCGTTGATTACCATCATGCGCCACCCGCTTATGGCATTCGGAACCGATGCGCTCTATGCGGGAAAACTATGCCATCCCCGCTCGTACAATGCCGCAATACACTTGCTTGACCGTTATGGACGGAATCTTGGCATCCTCTCCTGGGAGGAGTTGATTGGGCGGATGACAGGAAAAGTCGCTCGCCGCATCGGTCTTTCTGATCGAGGCACAATAGCAGTAGGGAACAAGGCGGATCTCGTGCTGTTTGATCCCTTGCGCACCCATGACAGCAGCACCATGCAAAGGCCGGATTCTCCTCCCGAAGGTTTGGAGATGGTGATGGTAAACGGCCTGGTCGCTTGTGAGAAGGGAATCCCCACAAAAATGGCGAACGGGAGATTGCTGCTTCGAGAGTGAAAGGGTTCAACCAAAGGAGAGCATTCCGCACCGTGGAGCCAAGGTGACCTTGTACGATGATGCATTGTTCAGCGCGGATGAGCACGTATTTCACTCAAGCCTTTCCCGACTAGAAAAACTTCTTCGAGAGCTTCTTCAATGGTGCAAGGGGAGAAGCTCTTCCTTCCACTGTGTGATGTTCCTCTCCTTGGAGGAGAAACTTATGCCCACCAGATGGACGGTCCCGCCTTTCCCAGCAA
>CAVESN010000060.1:0-11805 GCA_963618365.1 Bacteroides uniformis | reverse complement strand
ACAGGGAGGCGGGGGTTGGGCCGACGAAGGAGAGATGGGAGTCACTCTTTCCGTTTTACGAGAGGGCTGGCAACCCGAAGAACCCGCAACGGCCACTTTAGATAAGGAGAACAGAATGACAAGAAAAGAAATCATCAACTATTGGAAGACCATCCCCGAAGACGAGAATGGCTTCGCCAGCGAGAAGGGCATGCGCGCTCTCCGCTTCTTCCTCAACATCTCCTCAAAGGTTGAGGTCGACGGCAACGCAAGCTATGACCCGTCTTGGGACTGCTACTTCCCTGACGGAAGCCAGCTCCATCTGGCAAATCCCTACCAGAGGGCTTTTAGAGCCTTCATCTGCTGAGGGGGATTCGCCAATGGAGAAGCTCTACAAGGTGAAAGAAGCGGGGAAAGCGCTGAACGTCTTCGCACAGCTTGTCTACAAGCTGGTCAAGCAGGGAGGAATCAAGACTCTCCGCATAGGAAGCGCAATCCGCATACCAGAGAGCGCGCTGGAGGAATACCTCTGCCGGGCATATGAGTAGATGCAGGTTGACTAAAAAAGGAGCGGAGGCAAGGCCTCCTTCCGGTTCAAGGCCGGACGCTCCTGTTGCCCGGGAGGCAGGAGTTACCGCCGTCAACCATCCTGCGATGTGTACGGCGGAACTTCTTTTAAAAGAAGAAGGCTGTCGGGAGAACAGATTCGACAGCCAAGGAATTTAAGAATGGAAGAATTATCCAAGAAAAAAGGGGCACCGGTCAAGTATCCGTCAGTTCCGTCTGAACGGCACTACTGCTACGAGTGCGCCAACTGCCGGGAGGTTCCCGAAGAACTGAAAAGGAAAGGCAAAGCGCACAGCTACTGTCTTGAGGACAAGGGGCCCATATCGAAAATCTGCGGGGTCCAGATCGATGGCGAGTGGTACCAGCGTGTGAGCGCCCGCCAGATTGTGCACTGCAGGCACTTCAAGGCAAGCAGGGAGGATGCGAGATGAAAACCATATACTCCTACGACTTGGCTGATGTGGGGTCACGCAAGGGCCTCATCGGAAGCAGTGACCTCGCAACCCTCTTCGGTTGCGGGTTCCTGACCCAACATCAACTCTGGGACCACTACATGAACGGCACCCAAGAGAAGCTCGACCAGAAGACCGAGGAGATGTTCGCTATCGGCCACATGGTCGAGCATGTCATCGCCCGCATCGTGGCGGAACGGTACGGGGTCCGAATCATCCGCGACAACAAGCGGCATTTCCGAACGGACATGCCGTGGCTCGGATGCCATCCCGACAGGGAGGTTGTCGGACTCGTGGACGGCAAGAAGGTCTACTGCGAGTTCAAGTCTTCCGCTTTCTCCACGGAATGGGGGAAGCCGGACACCGACCAGATTCCCAAAAAATACATCCCGCAGTGCATGGCCTACTTCATCACGCTCCCAAAGTGTGACGAGGTGTGGGTCTGCCGACTCCACAACAATGCGGTCGACAGATATATCGTCAGGCCGAACCAAGCGCTCATGGACACCATCGTCCGAAAAGCTTCCGAGTGGAAGAAGAAGGTCGACGCAGGATGGATCCCCTCACCAGAGACGGACCAAGAGGCCTCCTCCTTCTTCAACCATCCCACCGAGGAATGCGTGGAGGCGAATCCCGTACTGCTGGAGAAGGTGGAAAAACGCGCAAGGCTCAAGGCTGACATCAAAGAGATGGAGAAGGAGCTCAAGCCTCTGGAGCTGGAGCTGAAGAACGCGATGGGCAATTCCAGCTACATCGTGTCAACCAACAACGAGGGGAAGCAGACAACGCTTTGCTCTTGGAAGGCTCAGGAGCGCACAAGCTTCGACTTGGACGCATTCATCAAGGCCAACCCCGGCATCGACCTCAACCCATATTACAAGACGACCCAGACGAGGGTCTTCAGATAAAGAAGGAGATATGCAAATGGCAGAAAACAAACTCGCAACCGCAACTTCTGTGACCACGGTGAAGTCGCTGGCGAACTCACCGGCGATGGTGGCCAAGTTCCAGAACGTGCTGGGGAAGAAGGCTCCCCAGTTCCTCGCAAGCGTCGTGTCCGCAACAAACGCGAACAGCTTGCTCAAAAATGCGGAGCCCATGACGGTCATGGCTTCCGCCATGGTGGCCGCAACACTCGACCTCGACGTCATCCCCGGCCTCGGCTTCGCCGCTCTCGTCCCCTACAACAGGTACGACAAGCAGACAAGGACCTCTCACAACGAGTGTCAGTTCCAAATCATGACCAAGGGGCTCATCCAGCTGGCAATGCGTAGCGGACAGTACCGCACCATCAACGCAGGTCCCATCTACGAGGACGAGTACGACGGGCTGGACATGATAACCGGTGAGCTCCACTACCACGAGGTTCCCGGCGGATTCAGGGACCAAGCGAAGGAGGACAAGATTGTCGGATACTTCGCTTTCTTCGAAACCCTCAACGGCTTCAGGAAAATCGAGTACTGGCCGATGAGCAAGATCATCGCCCACGGCAGGCGGTATTCCAAGAGCTACGACAGCGGTCCATGGAAGACCAACTTCCACGCAATGGCGCGCAAGACAGTGCTCAAGGCAACCTTGAGCCAGTGGGGCATCCTCTCCACACAGATGCAGACCGCCATCTCCGCCGACCAAGCCGTTTTCCACAGCGTGGACGAGCAGGTGCCGGAGTACGACGACAACCCCGAGAGCGCCAAGCATGCAGAGCAAGCCTCCTCTTCCGTTGACGCATTCGCTCAGGAAGTCAGTCAGGAGGAAGGGAAGTGACAAGAGAAAAGGAAAACCGCGGGGAGGAATACCTCCTCGCCATAGACCCCGGAACCATCAAGAGCGGAATCGCTCTTCTGGATCCGGGCGACTACAGACCGGTAGCCTCGGGGAAGATACCGAACCACGAGGTGTACGACTGGATTGACCGCTCCGATGTCCGTCTTGTCGTCATCGAGATGGTAGCCTCCTACGGCATGAGCGTGGGGCGGGAGGTGTTCGAGACCTGCGTGTGGATAGGCCGGTTTCAGGAATACGCCACGCAGAGAGACAAGAGCTGGGACATCATCTACAGGCAGGAAGAGAAGATGGCTATCTGCCATTCCCCCAATGCCAACGACTCCACAATACGGCAGGGCCTGATAGACAGGTTCTGCTCTCTGGGGACGACGAACCACGGAAAGGGCACGAAAAAGAATCCGGGGTGGTTCTACGGCTTCAAGGCGGACGCATGGCAGGCCTATGCCGTAGGGGTCACCTATCTGGACAAGATGCAGGAGGCAAGCCTTGGACTGCGCTGAATGCATCAAGCTCAAGGACGGCTGGTGCCGGTACAGGGGCCTGACCAATACGGCGGCAGTCAGGCCGGACAGAAGGACCAGCTGGTGCAGGCCGGTCGCACGGCACACGGGGCTGGCGGACATCAAGGACAACGTACAGCCAACAGCATGGATGCGGAGGAGATTCGTCAAGGACGTACCCGCAAAGAAGGAAGGTAACTGATGACAAAATACAAGACACACAACATGTTCTCGATTCAGGGAAGACTGACCGAGAACGCTGAGATCAAGTACAGCCAGACCGAGGGCGGGTACATCCAGCTCTCCCTCAAGGTGCTGGAGGAGGCATGGAACCCCGAGACAAGGAAATTCGACCTTGTCCCCTCGAGGCTTCCGCTCTCCTACTACAGCAAGAATCCAGAGCAGGATGCCGTAGGGCTCAACAAGGGCGTGGCGGTAATCGTGGACGGGCACCTGAGAGGACGCTCATACACGGACAACCGTGGGGCGCAGAGGGAAACCGCCGACATCCGCGTCGACAACATCGATATCATCGAGCCTTTCCTCTCAAGGCAAACGGCTCAGGAATCCGCCACAGCCCAGCAGGCTACGGCGCAACCGCTGGCGCAACAGCAGGAGCAACCCGCACCCAAGAGAAGCGTCGAACCTCCTCCTTATGACGGCCCGACAGTGCCGGTCGAGAAGTTCGACGACGACCCCATCCCGTTCTGAGAGGCAGGCATGAGATACCTTTCCCTCTTCAGTGGGATAGAGGCGGCTTCGGCCGCTTGGGAGCCTCTTGGATGGGAGCCGGTGGCATTCGCCGAGTTCTCCGACTTCCAGAAGCATGTGCTCCATCATCATTTCCCCTCCGTCCCCGACCTCGGGGACGTGACGGCGGTTACGGAGGAGCAGGTGCGCTCCCTAGGTCACATTGACATCGTGGTGGGAGGCTCTCCCTGCCAAGACCTTTCAATAGCCGGGAAGAGAGCCGGGTTAAGGAGGTCTGACGGTTCATCCACCCGCTCTGGACTGTTCGACTTCCAGATGCAGATTTTCGAGTGGGCGAGGAGGAACAATGGTTGCAGATTCATGCTCTGGGAAAACGTCGCTGGCGCTTTCAGCAGTAACAAGGGCAATGACTTTGCCTACATTCTTGGATCAATGGTGCAGGGGAGAGTTTCTCTCCCTATCGGGGGCAGATGGAAGACAAGCGGAGTGTGCGTCTCCGCAGACGGGGGAAGACTCGTCGAGTGGCGCGTGCTTGATGCTCAATTCTTCGGAGTCCCCCAGCGACGCCGTAGAATCTTCGCTCTCCTCGATTCTGGAGCATGGGGGGGGGGCGTCCTCCGATATTGTTTGAGCCGGAAGGCCTGCTTGGGGATTCTCAGAAGGGCGGACAGGGATGGGCATGTACTTCCCCCGGTTCTCCGAAAGTCGCTGGAGGCCGTTGCACAATGCCAGTGCTCAACGACCAAGTGGGGGGGATAATGTCCGTCACCATTGACAAGACCGCAACTCTAAGGGCGCACCAGAACGGACATCTACCGATTGTCATACAGGAGAAGCTTGAAAGTTGCCTAGACACAAAATCTCCCGGCGCGGTCTGTTACCCGGAGAAAACGGGAGCTCTTCAGGCGAGAGACCATTTCGGAGTAGGGAGGAAAGACACCCTTTCCAAAATTGTGGTGCAGTCAGAGACATCGGAAATTGAGAGAAGCCACACCATCGTCCGGCGCCTGACCCCTGTTGAATGCGAGAGACTGCAGGGCTTCCCAGACGGATGGACCGACATCCCATACAAGGGAAAGGAGCATCCCATAGACGCCAAGCGCATTGAGGCATTGGGGAACAGCATGGCCGTTCCCGTCATGGCATGGATTGCAAGACGCATCGACTGGGCTCTGGCGCATCCCATAACGGAAAGGAAGAGCCGTGACAGCAACATCCCGTTGTCAAGGGAAGAGAGGAAGAACGGGCAGCTGAGCCTGTTCTGACAGATGGCATAAAAAATAAGATGCCGATTTCGGAATAGTAATAGGAGCAGTTATGGAGAGATACATGAGAACAAAGGAGCTTGCGGTGTACCTGTCGGTCACGGTCCCGACCGTGCGCGCTTGGATGAGGCGGGGATACATCCCCTACAGCAAGGTCGGAAAGGTCGCGCTCTTCGACAAGGAGGAGGTAGACAAAGCCATAGGAAGCCGTTTGCGTGCGGGGAACCTGAAACGGGAGGGGGTGGCCGAATGATCAACCGCGCCTTTGCTCAAAACTGCAACTTCCCGCACGACGTGTACAGTCTGGCGGACACCAACATCCAGCTCCTTGTCGGCGACCTCGGGGCCGAGGGCTACGGCATCTTCTGGGCGGTCGTGGAGCTCCTCTACCGCAAGGAGGACGGAGCCATTGAGGAGGCCGACCTGAAGGCGCTCTCAAGGCAGCTCAACATCGACTTCCAGAAGCTTCTGAAGGCCGTCGACATGATGGTCGGATACAACCTCCTAATCAGGAACGGGGACGGCGCAATCTGCTCAAAGAGAGTCGCCGAAACCCTCCAGAAGAAGGTCGCGGAGCGGGAGGCTTACATCGCCAGAGCGAGGATGGGCGGGATGGCTTCAGGGATGGCCAGAAACGCCAAGAAGCAGGCTCAAGCCAGCCCATCCATCCAATCTGACAATGAAACGAACTACAAGTTCGATTCAAATCGAACTACAAGTTCAAATGAAACGAACTACAAGTTCGATTCAAATCGAACTACAAGTTCAGCGAAAACGAAGTTAAAATTAAATATAAATAAAGAGTCAAAAGATATCTCTTCGTCTAAAGACTCAGAGATACTTTGTGACTCTATTCCCCCATCTAACTTCCCCCAAGGGAAGGGAAACCCGAGAAAAAGCGAAACAGACAGCTTCTTGACCGAGGACGAGCTGGCAGGTCTTGCGCCGGAGCCTATCCGCGAGGCTTTCCGCGGCTATGTCCGTAGCCGGGGGAAGATGCGCAAGCCTGTCGGCACCGAGAGCAACGCCAAGCTCCTGCTGAAGTGGCTGGAGGAGAACTGCTCCAGCGACGAGGAGCGGATAGCCTGCCTGAACAACTCCGCCATGTCCGGCTATCAGGGCCTCTTTCCCGTGAGGAGAGCCAAGGCGGGGGACGGGAAGCACGGCAAGGCGCCGGACGTGACAGACGGCTACCGGCTTGGCGACGGCATCGTGGTGACTGGATAGGAGGGCGGAAATGGAAGTGAAGGGTTTCGAGGCGGTGAAGGCCAATCCGTTCGGAGGTGCGGGCGGGGAGCAGGGAAGCAGGCGGGCATACATCGAGGCGAGCTACCCGAGGCGGATAGCCTTGGCGATCGACTCCACCGAGTACTCTCCCGCCCAGAGGCAGGTCATGTCCCTCATCGTCGGGCAGAGGCGGAGCGGCATCGTCATCGGCGGCAACGGCACGGGCAAGACTCTCCTGCTCAGCCGGTGCCAAGTCGACCTGCTGGAGGAGGGGGTTCAGGCGAAGATACTCGACGCGCCGGAGATGTTCGAGCGGCTGAGGGGCGTGATCGACCGGCACGAGAGCGTCGAGAGCTACATCCGGGACAAGTGGGCGGGCATTCCCTGCCTGTTCATCGACGAGGCGGACAAGGCTTACGGGAGCCAGATGGAGTTCCTGAACTTTGCCCGGCTGGTGAACCTGCGGTGGGAGGGGATGCTCCAGACGGTTGTGTTCGGGAACTTCCCCACGTGGGAGGACTGCATCGGCAGGCTGGGGCAGTCGGCCTTCGACCGGCTGGCTGACGTGAGGGACGGCTTCCGCGCTGTTCTGAAGGGCGGGAGCTACAGGCAGGGGAGGGGCGGAGATGGACTTGAGGGGTAGCTTGGACGAGGAGGACATCCGCAGGCAGATCAACCTTCTCGTCGAGGGGGTGCTGAAGGACGGGCTGGAGACGGCAAGCGGGTGCAGGGTCCGCGTCGTGGACGTGGAGGACAGGGCGTGCCCCATCTGCGGACGTCGCTACCTGAGGTACACGACCCAGCTGTACGGGGCGACGGGCTCGCCGATCGGGGAGCCGAGGAAGTCGAAGAAGGACGTGTGCTCTGCGTGCAGGTTGCTGATGGACCCCTACGGCTACTGGGTGCACACGGATCCGGACATGGCAAGGGCGATGGAGAAGAACGGCGTCTTCAAGCTCTCCGCAAAGGCGGGGTTCGAGCCGTTCAAGGGAGGGAAGAAGCATGAATTTTGACGAATTGGATTACGCTCCTGCCCGAGATTTCAACGGGAAGGGGCAAAAAAAGCCCGTAGGCGCGTTTTGTAGCCTTGGACGTGTAAATTCTTGTCCTAGAGCAAACCGGCAAGCCACAGGGCGTTTTTCTGGGCTTATAGGCGATGTTGGGAGGGAAAAGGAGATGGCGGATGGCGCCGGATTCCCCTTCAGCCGTGCGAGAAGGGGTCGGGAAGCGCATTCTTGTGGCGTGGCGTATAGTTTCACCTTTCCGGCGGAAAGGAAGAGCCTGAGGGCGATTTTGGAGGTGGCGGAGATGAGAGACAGCTTTGAGCGGTGCGGGGTGTGCGGAAGGTCGACACGGGCAGGGGATCTCGACGGGGCGTTTGTCGGCGGTCGGATGGTTTCCGTCTGCCCGCACTGCGGAAGCCCGGACGTGACGCCTTGCATCCCTGTCCTTGAGGAGTGCTCCCTGTGCCCCGAAGCCGACAGGTGCGGGAACCTGAGGGGCTTTGAGGAAGGAGGAATCCGCCGATGAACAAGCGCAATTTTCTGCAATTCCATTCCTACTGCAAGCTTCGCAACATGCCGAAAGCTGGGGGCTTAAAAGATGGCTCTGTTCCAGTTGACAGGACGGCAATGGAAGATGAGGCAAGTCGCGTTGCGTGGCGCAAGGCAACTCAATGTACTGCAAAGATGTAAAGCGCAAGACATGGAGAAGGAACAATGAAGAACAAAGAAAGTCAAAAGGGAAAGAAGGTGCTGGTGTTCCAAGATGGCAAGTCAACCATGTACTCCAGCATTTCCGAGGTGGCAAGAATTTACAACCGCTCGCTGACTATGGTGAAGAGGGCTTTGGCGGACGGAACGGAGATTCGTCCGGGCGTGACGGTTGACGAGGCTTGCTGAGGAGGATGGAGATGGACAAAAGAGATTATTACCTGTGCCTTGGGTGTTCGACACTGCACACGAGAGAGGAGATGGTCAAGTACCGGACTGATGACGGTGAGGCTGAGGGGCTGGAGTGTCCAGACTGCGGCTCAATCCGCTACGAGGCTTGCGAGCCTACGGAGGAGACGCTGGGGCAGTGCATGGTATGCGAGCACATGGAAGATTGCGCTTCCTTCGCAAGGAGGGACGAGATTCTAGCAAGGTCAAGGAGAGCCAAGGAGGCGATACTGGCGAGCCTCCATGACGGCAAGACCTTCACCTACGAGTTCGAGCATGTGGAGGTTGAGCGGAAGGTGTTCCGTGTCGAGGCAAGGAATGCCGAGGAGGCGCTGGGCAAGGCGATAGCCATGTATCAGGTCGACCCGGACTACATGGCGCACGACACGACTTTCAGCGACCTCCACTGGGAGGACGGCAAAGGTGGCCGTATCCCATCCGAGAAGGCGAGGAAGGCTAGCGACTGGGTGCGCAACGTGTATGCAAGGAATCTGGACAGGGAAGGGCTGGAAGAGAGGCTCTGGAAGGAGCTACGGAAGATGAGGGGGCAAGGCGATGAGTGAGTTGTTCTGGGACATTGCGAGCTTTCTGTTGCTCGCTGGTGGATTCGTGACGGCAGGCATGATGCTGTGCTGGATGGTTGAAGAGAAGAAGAGGAGCAAGAAGGAGAAGGAGGAAACAAGATGAACGACTGGAGCATTGACATTGACGAGATTGAGACTGAGTACAACTACTGCAAGCGCAAAGCCAAGGAGTGGTCGGACAAGGCTGTCGGGACCAGAGCCCAGATTGATGAGGAGTGGGCAGACAAGGATAGCAAGGAAGCGCAGATTGTCGACAAAGAGTTCGACACTGTGACGCATTCTGTCAAGGTTTACAGGCTTTTGAATAAACGGATAGAGCAGGATGCCAAGGCGGAAGCCTACGATGACATGGCGGACAGACTCCACGACCTTCTCCTAGACAACGGCTGGGAGGAGTACCGTGAGGAGGAAGCGAGGGGTATCCGTGAGGGGATAGATGAAGACGAGGCAATCGAGAGGGAATGGTTCGACAGGAGGGACGGAAGATGAGACGGAGGAACAGCCGAATGACACGGTTCTACATGGTCTCAGAGAGAGGGGGGATGGAGTTCCCCCTTCTGGTGACCGACTCCCTGAAGGAAGCAGCAGAGTACATGGGAGTCGCATTAGGCTCGCTGTACACCTACATGTCGTTGAAGCGGAAAGTGATTGCGAGGAAGTACGAGATCCACGCATACGAGGACAGGGGAGGCGAGGAATGAAGACTCCGCTGACATACTACGGAGGCAAGCAGTCTCTTGTCCCCACAATCCTCCCCATGATACCGAGGCATGAGACGTACTGCGAGCCTTTCTGCGGTGGGGGGGCAGTCTTCTGGGCGAAGCCGAGCGCAAAGTCTTCCGTACTCAACGACAGGGATGGTGAGATCATGAACTTCTGGCATGAGCTGAGGACTAACACGGAGGCGCTGTGCACGGAGCTGGACGCAACCCTTTGCGGAAGAGCCGCATTTGACAGGGCAAAGGCAATCAGAAAGCACCCCGAGGACAACTCCCCTTTCTGGAGGGCATGGGCAACCGCAGTGCTGTCCATGCAGTCTATCTACAGCAAAGGTAATAGTTTCAATATAAGCGCTTACAAAAAACCCACGGACAAGTTTAAGGAAGAGCTGATGCCTCTCTACCGAGAGAAGCTGAAGAACGTCACTTTGGAGACACGTGACGCCTTGAAGGTGATAGACGAGATTGACAAGCCGGTAACATTCATCTACTGCGACCCGCCGTATGTGGGTAGCGAATGTTCCCCATACAAGGGAAGCTACACGCAAGAGGACTTTGACGCATTGCTTGAGAGGCTTTCCAAGGTCAGGTGCAACTTCCTGCTGTCAAGCTATCCGAACGGGAGCCTGACGGAGGCTTGCGAGAAGTACGGCTGGCACCATCGGGAGATAGACATGGTGAAACGCGTCGCCGCGATAAGCTTACACGGTGTGAACCGCAAGACGGAGTGCCTGACGTGGAACTACCAGATTGAGCGGGGATTGTTTGATGAGGAGCATGAAGATGGACAAGTGGGTTGAGAGATATTGGGACTGGCTTGACGGCAGGATTCTGGAGAGCGAGAGATGGCTCCATGAGAACAGGCTTTCCTGCCCCAACGAAGAGTACCTCAGCCACATGAACAGGCAGGACGCACTCTACCGTGAGCGCTTTGACATTCGTGACATCCTGATGGCGTGGATGGGGAAGAAAAGGGGAATGTCCTTCGGGCTTCTCAGGCAGATTCATATCAACCGGCTGAACCATAGGGCGAAACGGGCAAAAGATTCGAAGGAAGACCCGAGGCGTGACGTGATGGAGGAAGGATTGATGGAGATTGAAAGGCTGTGGCAACAGAGGAAGGAGGAAGAGAATGCTGAGAAACATGAAGCTTGCCTGCGAGGGCTGTGCGTGGAGCTACCATCTTGAAGGAAGCATGTACTGCGTGCAGTCGGTGGACGGGCAGGGCAGGACGCTCACCCCGGTCGAGAAGGTGAGAGGCAACCAGAGGTGCGTGGAGCGCAACAGCTCCACCTACAACTACAAGGCTGACATATTGAGGGGATCCATCCCCTTGAGGAAGGAGAAGGAGGGCAAGGCGACATGAAGGGAAGGAAGGCATTGCTGATGGCATTGCTGATGGCTGTGCTGGCGGGGGCTTTATGCTCCCCGCTCTCCGCCGCAGGGAAGTACATGGTGCTTGTGCGCCTTACCCTGCAGGAGCTGGTGGAAGACGTGAACGGCATGATGGAGAGGGGGTGGAAGCCTCTTGGAGCCGTATCTCGGCAGACAACGGAGTTCGGTTACGACCGCTGGATACAGGCGATGGGGGAGGAGACTCCCGACTCCGCAAGGGAAAGGAAGTTGTGATGACTGTTGCTGAAATGAGGGAGGCGCTTGACGATGTCGGGTGCTTCCGTGACGGAAGGGATGTCACGGTGACCGTACTCCGCGCCTCGGGAGGAGGGAAGCCCATGGGGGACACGGCTGTTGCGCAGGTAATCCTCAGGGACAGCCAGCTCCGCATCGTGACGGAGGAGCCACTCTGCTCGGTGGGTAGTTCTGGGATGGGAAAGGTTCCCAAGCTGGTGGGGAACATCCTTGCTTATGCCATTGTCTTTGGACTGCTTGGAGCAATGGCATGTGCCTCGCTTGGAGTGCTTCGGTTCGTTTTCTTGAACGCATGGCAATAAAAATTCAGTGAAAAATGGGGGTATGGAGCCATGGAATGGCGGTATTTGGGTCATTTTGGCACACAAAGGGGTGAAAAATTGACCCAAATGGGGAAGTCAAGGGCGTGCCCCATCGGCATAAAAG
>CAVESN010000059.1:0-11866 GCA_963618365.1 Bacteroides uniformis | reverse complement strand
ACCTACGAGAGCTCATGCATTCGGTAGAGAGGCGAGGCAAGATAAGAGAAAAGCGCTTGTATGTTCGCGTCGGCTATCTTCAACAAGGATTCTATCGTCCGGTCCGGTAGTTGCTTGAAAAGCTGAGAGAGCTTGACGGATGCTTCCGCCAGAGCAGAGACGTCATGGAAAAGGAAGTATCTGATATCCGTACCCAAACGCACAAGCGAGGCACAGGAGGAGAGCCGTTCCAACTTCGGCGTGGGTGGCGCTCCATCCCATGGCTCTTTCAACCATCGTCCAAAATGATATGCCACCAACAAGTCCACGAGCGTCAGGTTCCCGTAATCCAGGCATACAGGGCCTTCGGGCGCAAGTCCGAACACATTGAAGGCAAGAGATTGCAACGCCAATGCGTATTGGCTTGCAAGAGGGAAAATAGGATGGATTAAATGCACATAGGTGGTATCAAGGTACAAATCAAGGGAAAGAAACGACTGGATCAATGCCTCGCATCGCGCTTGCAGCCAAGGCTGTATGTCCGTATGGTCCATTGAAGAGAAAATGGGAATCCTTTGCAATTTGCGGGGCTGCCCCAGCTTCCAGCATGCACAGGAGAAAGGTCCGCTCTGATAAGGGAGGTAACTGTCAACAACTTTGGGGCCAAGGCGTGTCACTATGGCAAGTTCCCGCGCTCCCATGCCATGCATCACAAGTTTTCTGATCCGTTCATGCTGCGCATTGGTGTAAATGCCCGCAGTTATCAGGAGCTTGCGCACCTTCAGCGTCGAGGTTCCCATCTCATGGGCGACTGGCGAAAGCCTCCCATATTTCCGCCAAAGAGCGGTAAAGCGCTCCAACTGTATCTTTTCCTTAATCCCCATAGCAAAAAATACCACGAGATTCACTCATGCAAAACAAAATTCTTGCGGTTATACCACATTGCATACGAAAAGCCGATTGTAGTCCTGGACAAATTGGGCGCAATTGTCAGGGCGGATATCGAGCCTGATGGCTCTATGGAGATCCACCGGTTTCAGATAGCGGAAAGAATCAGTGACAAAGGAAAGGCAACTTGTCCTTCCCTTGCCGTTTTCCGGAAAAGCAGCCCTTCCATCCTCCCAGACAAAGGATGCGGCATCATCAAGATCCTCCACCATCAGCACCACGGGACGGGGTGGGTTATTCCAAAAGCGTTCAACCAGCTGTTGCGCTTTGGTAAAATCGGCGCCACCCACCTTCCACTTCATCCGTCCGAGGGAGATGGCAATCTGCTCGGCAAGACGGAGGTAGTACAGGGACCTCCCCACCATGCCGAAGTGAGATGAGCGAATGGCATATTGGCATGCGGGAGCCAATCCGCAAAGGGAGATGGCGCCATCGGAGAAGGGAAGAGAAAGCAGCCTGGGTAGCTCAAGGGAGAGGACCACCGCCATCTCCTTCCACTGCCACGTGAAATGCCTGCTCTCCTCAAGCACCGAAGGAACTTGCTCTGTTTGGTAGCGGAGATACCTATGCATAAGCATGAAGGCTTCCACCCGCTCCTCGTCGGACATCTGCAGCACCGCCATGTCGGTGCCATGAAACATGGGGAAGGGAACCTTCCCGCCTTGCATCCGCTTTTGGATGCGCGGGAACACCTCTTTCTGCACATGGGCGATGAAGGAAGGATAGTCAGCACAAATCATCTCGCTTCGGTTCATGGCCTCAGCATACACGATGATTGCTGACCCCAACGTCAAAGCCGTTCAGGGAAGGTAGAACATCTCCTCCAGGGGAATGGAGACGGGGGACTCGTCCTCGTTGGTCTCCATCAGGTCCTTCATGTAATGCCACCACCTCTTGGTCGCTTCGCTATCCCCAATGGCCTGGCTGCCCTTGCCGCTGGTGTGCTGGAAGGCAAAGAGAGTACCGCTCTCCTCGTCAAGATAAATGCCATAGTCGCTCACGCCGCTCTCTTTCAAAAGCGCGACCACCTCCGGCCAGATGGCAGCATGGCGCCGCTTGTACTCTTCCTTCATTCCCGGTTTCAGAAACATCTTGAATGCTTCCCTCTTGTCCATATCACAACCTCCGTACAGCTTTTCCGTCTATCCTCATATCATCGACAGCATACTCCGTCACTCCCGAGCTTTCCAGTCTCCGGCTATCCGTCGCCCCCTCGCTCTCATAAGAGTCATGACGGCTCAGGCTTCTCTTGCCACCAGATGTGGTGATGTCGATGTGCTCCAGCCTGAGGCTGCTGATGGTGATGGAAGGTGGACGGGAGAGGATGCATCCAGGACCGATCACTTTCGTCGCCTTGACGTGGCGCACCACAAGGTCGTCAATGACAGAGGGCCTATCCGACCCGTCCACTTCATCCTGGCGAGAGACCCACGGCCTGATGGCAAAAACCACGCCACCAGTCATGGTGATGGAATCGAAGATGATATGCCTGAACCATTGCTCCGTGTCCTCACGGAACTTGAAGCGGACAAGCTGGTTCTCCCCGCTGACTTTGAGATTCCTGACGGTTACGTTCTCCACCCTGCACGCCTCGCTGCCGAACGTAACCGCGCCATGGCCGAACCCGATTTCACAACGCTGGATCAGGATGTCCCGGGTAGGTTCATTCAACTTGCATGCATCCCTGCCCTTTCCCCCCTTGATGCAGATGCAATCATCATCGACTTCGAAGTAGCTGTCGGTGACCACCACATGGTGGCACATGTCGATGTCGATGCCGTCGGTGGATGCGCCACGCACTTCTCCCTCATGGGGAGACTCGACCCGAATGTGGGAGACAACCACGTCATGGCAATCATACAGGTGCAGATTCCAGAACCCGGAATTGACAAGGCTCAGGCCGTCAACCACCACATGGGAAGAAGCATGGATGTACACCAGCCTCGGACGAGGAACATCCTTGTTGACGAACGGAAGATCTTTGCTGATTGCATCATCCCTTTTCTCCCAGAATTCCTTGTAGAATGGAATCCCGTTCCCGTCGATAACCCCCTTCCCGAAGAGCATGGCATCTTCCAGCCCCTTCATGTTCACCAATGCGCAAGGCCAGATTTCCTCATGCCCCTCGAACCGGGTCTTCCCCATCGGATAGTCTTTGATTTCCGAAGAGCCGAGAAGCGTGCCGTCCACCCTGAGAGAGACGCCTTTTTTCAGGAAAATGGCACCGCTGAGGAAGGTCCCCTTAGGGATCACCACTAATCCTCCCCCATCCTGCATGGCGGCATCAATCGCCTTTTGGATGGAGGTGGTGTTCAACCTCTTCCCGTCACCTACCGCGCCATAATCGCTTACCAGATATTCCATGGCTACCTTCTCATATGGTCAAACCAATCTTCCTGCGTGCTCGACCAAAACGTCTTTCTGATATCCGTCTCCTCTAGGTCGGCCACAGGAACCCTATAGTCCCACGGCATGCGGGAAAAGGGAGAAGGAGAAGGAGCGCGAGAGACAAGAGGGCTCCTTATCAAATGACCATCCTCGTCCAATATCCCCTCGCGTCGGCCATGCTGCCTGATATACGACTCCCCCTTTTCCCTCAAACAGGAGAGCTCTTGCTGGTACTCCTTCTTCTTCGAGAGGTCTATAAGCTCGTGCGGATCCTCCTTGAGGTTGTACAAGGCTTCCACTCCCCCGTTCTGGTAGAAGAGGTACTTCCACTTGCTTGTCCGCACGTGGCACATGTAGTAAGGAGGATAGAGTATCTCGGAGAAGACAAACTCATGTCCCCCTTCAAGTAGATTCCTGCCTGGCACCCCTTCTTCCCGTTCCCTTACTCCCGCCACATCCAGGATGGTGGGATACAAGTCCAGAAGCGAGACCAAATCGGTGACGGTGCTCCCCCTCTCCACCTTCTTCGGATACCGGATGATCATGGGAACGTGCATCGAAGCTTCGAAGCCGAAGCATTTGTAGAAAAGTCCGTGGTCACCCATCATGTCCCCGTGGTCGCTGGTGAAGATGACCAAAGTATCCTCTTCTTTTCCGATTTCCCTCAGCGCAGCAAGAATCCGTCCGATCTGCTCATCGATGAAAGTGATGTTGGCATAGTAGTAGGAGAGGCTCAAATCCCTGGCATGGCGCGAATAGAGGTCGAACTCGCAATCCACCTTGTAATTCCGGATATACCCGTTCTCCAGGGTTCCATCCTCCGTGGAGACCCAGGGGTCGGGCATGACCAAGGGATCATACAGGCCGACAAGATGCCTCGGGCAATCATACGGCACATGCGGCTTGACGAAGGAGGAGAAAAGGAAGAAAGGCCGCTTCTCCTTTTTGAGCGCATGAAGCGCCTTCACTGTCTCGTCCCCGCACCACTTGGTCACATGGTACGACTTCTCAAGGGGAGAAATTAGCGGTTTTATTTCGTTGTAACCTATCTCCGTGGGCTTGTCCCATCCCCAGCGATGGTTCTTCACAAGGAACTTGTCATAATCGTCAAGAACCATCTCCTCCCTTCTTTTTGCGAGCCGCACCCCCCTTGTCTCCTCGGAGAGAGTCAGCCGCTCCATACCGTAGTCAACCTGATATGGCTTGTTGGAGAAGTGCATCTTCCCCACCCCCAGCGTGGCGTAGCCGTTCTCGGAAAGAAGCCTTGGAAGCGGATGGCGAAAGTCATAGTGGGTGGGGACGTTGTTCTCCAGGCACCCCAACTTGCTAGCCGCCAGTCCTGTGACCGCACAGGCCCTGGCGGGCTGACAGAGCGGGGACGGGGTCATGCAATTGGTGTACAACGCCCCTTCACTTGCCAAACGGTCAAGGTTCGGCGTCTTGATGACCTTGCTACCGGCAGCCCCGAGGGCGTCAAAACGGTGCTGGTCAGTGAAAATAAGCAGAATGTTCGGTTTTGCCATCTCAATCCTTCATACCGCTTGTGGCGATACCCTCCACTACATACTTCTGCATCAAAAAGAAAGCGACCACCACCGGGATGATGGAGATGAAGCTCATGGCAAGGACCTTGTTCCACTTCACCAAGCTCTCCGCGTCAATGGACATGCGAAGCGCAAGCGAGACCGGGTAACGGGCGATGCTGTTGATGTAGATCAGCGTGTTGAAGAAGTCATTCCATGTCCACATGAACTGGAAGATGAAGACCGAGCAAAGCGCCGAAGGGCAAAGCGGAACGATGATCTCCAGGAGAATCCTGAGCGAGCCAAGGCCGTCTATCATCGCCGATTCGTCAAGGTCACGGGGAATGCCTCGGATGAACTGGATCATCAGATAGTTGAAGAAGGCCGCGAATGCGAAGCATTGGGGAATGATAAACGGCTTGTAGGAATTCAGCCATCCGAAATTCCTGAAAAGCAGGTAGCGCGGGATGATGAGCACCGCCTGAGGCAGCATCATTGTTGCAATCATCAGCGAGAAGAAGAGGCTTCGCAGCTTGAACTGGAAGCGGGCAAATCCGTAGGCGACCACCGTGCTCATGACCATGGTGGCGAGCACCGTCGGAATCACCATCTTGAAGGTGTTGCCAAGAAAATGGCCGAAGGTGAACTGCCCCGTTCCCTTCCAACCTTCCACGTATCCCGAATAGTCCCACTCCCGGGGAAGGAGCGCGATGCTGCTGAAAATCTCCTGGTTCGACTTGAAGGAGGAGAAAAAGAGCCAGATCAAGGGATAGATCATCAAGAATCCGACCAGGATCAAGACTATATAGGCAAAAAGGTTCTTTCTTTGACGACGTCTCATAGGTTACTCCAGATAGTAGACATGCTTGTTCGAGAATTTGAACAAAAGTCCGGTAGCAGTGATGATGATGACGAACAAAAACCAGGAGAGCGCCGACGCATACCCCATCTTGTAGTTTGCGAACGCCTCGTCGTACAGCTTCATCATATACAGATAGGTCGAGTTCATCGGTCCCCCATGGGTGATCACGAAAGCGCCGGTAAAGGACTGGAACGAGTTTATCAGCTGCATGACAAGATTGAAGAAGAGCGACGGACTCACCATCGGCACCGTGATGGTCCAGAAGGTGCGCCACTTCGAGGCTCCGTCAATCTCGGCGGCCTCATAGTAGTCATGGGGAATCTGCTTCAAGCCAGCCAGGAAGATGACCATGGAGGACCCGAAGGACCAGACGACAATCAGGCTCAGCGTCCAAAGGGCGTAGGAGGGACTCTCCAGAAAGGGAATCGATCCGATATGGACCTTGGAGAGGAGGTTGTTCACCAAGCCTCCCTTGGAGAAGAGGAAGCGCCAAAGAATCGAGATTGAGACGCTGGCTCCCAATATGGAGGGAAGGTAGTAGACGGTGGTGAATATGTTGATTCCCTTCAATTTCCGGTTGAGCAGCATGGCGAAAAAGAATGCTGCGACCAGCTTCAAGGGAACGGCTATCAAGACATATTTGAAGGTGACAAGAAGACTGGGCCAGAAGTCCCGGTCCTTGGTGAACATTTTCACATAATTTGCCACTCCTATCCATTTTGGCTGATTGAGCATGCCGAAATTGGTGAAAGAGTAGCAAAGGGAGGCGACAAGCGGATAGGCGCCGAAGACCAAAAATCCGACAAGCCAGGGAAGCACGTAGAAATATCCCACGCTCACCGTATGCCTGCCGATATGGATAGTGTTGTTTTTCATAGAGGTTTTCCCATGCAGAAATGATCCAAGGGGGTTGATCCCCCCCTTGGACCAATAACGTCATTTCGAGGCTTTCAGCTCGGAAAGCTTCTCGGTGACCAGGTCGTAGTACTGCTTGGCTGCCTCCTGTGCGGAAATCTTTCCATAGGAGAGCGCAGAAAGGAGATCCCCTCCAATCTTGGTGATTTCGTTGTTTCTGGAAAGGACGGTGTTTCCACATCCTTGTCCCTGCTCTTCTGCGAACTTCTGGGCCCTGATGACAAGAGGGTTGAGCAGCCCTTGGTCCGCAAGCGCCTGGTTCTGGACCTCGCTGCAGGGAATTCCGCGGGAAATCTTCAGGATCACTCCGGCCTCGGGATCGGTGTTCATCCAGTTCAGGAACTTGGCTGCCTCGATGGCATTGCGCTCGCTGGTCGATGCGCTGATGGAGAAGCACTGCCCGACAATCATCTTGTTGAACGGATCCTTCGCCCACTTCATCATGGGCATCTTGATGACAGTGGCATGAGCGCCATTCTCCCCAAGCCCGGTGACATAGTTCTCAATGTTGGAGAGCTGCCCAAAAAGGATGCCCGCCTCGGCGTTGATCCACTTCGGATTCTGGGCGAATGCGCCATTGTACAGCTCGGTCGTACCGAGGGACTCAATCACTCCTGTGTCGAAATATTTCTTGAAGAACTGGAAGGCCTTGGTCAGATCGTCGACCGAGTAGTTCAACGTGTAATCGGTCTCGAACGGCTTTCCGGTAAGCTGGGCAAGGTAGTCGCAGAACCAGTACATGTGGATGCTGGCGGCATTCAGCCCGTCCTCGAAGTAGTAGGAGGGGTTAATGGCTTTGAGCTTTTCGTTGAACACAAAGAAATCATCCCATGTCCAATCCGCATCATAGTCAAACCCAATCTGGTCCAGGAGTTTCTTGTCGGCGACAATCGCATAGGTGTTGACCGAACCCGGAAGCGCCAGGATCTTGTCTCCCACCATGGTGTTCCCCTCAAGGAAACCGGGTGCGTAGATGGAAAGGTCGACATACTCCTTCAAGGTGTTGAAATCACGGACAATCGGCTTCGAGGACATGCTGTTCTGCTCCTCAAG
This sequence comes from Bacteroides uniformis, assembly GCA_963618365.1. Classification (GTDB taxonomy): domain Bacteria; phylum Spirochaetota; class Spirochaetia; order Sphaerochaetales; family Sphaerochaetaceae; genus RUG023. The sequence continues at coordinate 4,198 of CAVESN010000059.1, read as the reverse complement.
CCAGGTATAGTGGTTCTGGAACAGATCGGGCGCATTTCCTCCCGCAAGCTGGGTGTAGAGCTTCTCCCGATACCCGTCCCATCCGCCATACTCGCAGATGATCTTGACTTCCGGATGCAGCTCCATGTATTTGTTCGCGGCCGCGATATAGGCCTGATGGCGGCTATCCCCGCCCCACCATCCGAAGCGGAGCGTCACATTCCCGCTCTCGGCTTTGGACGAACTGCTCTCCTTGGAACCTTGGGCTCCAAGCGTACATAGTGCGGCTGCCACAAGCAAAACCGACAATAGTTTCTTCTTCATGCAAAATCCTCCTTTGCAAGACATGCATAGCATTCTCTTTCCCAAAGAAGGATTTAGGCAAATATCATTTCTTAACCCGGCAAATCATTTCTTAGCTTCAGATGCGAACGGTACTCCGTGGGCGACTCCCCGCAAGCAAGTTTGAAAGCGCGCGCGAAGTTGGTCGCATTGGTGTATCCCACACACTTTGCGACGAGGATGACCGAGAGTCCAGGGTCAGAAAGCAGCTCCTTCGCCTTCTCGAAGCGGCACGCCTGGTAAAAATCGGAGAAGGACTGCCCTGTCTTCTCCTTGAACAACCTGCTGACATAGACCGATGAGAGCGAGAGATAGGAGGCAAGGGAATCCAGGCTTGCAGTCTCGATATGGGCGCGGATATAGGCTTTGGCATATTGGATCACATCACCGCCCCCGTAGCGGTCATGCTCGACCTGCATGGAAAGCTTCTTGCTCCAGGATGCGTCCAGCTCCCTTCTCAGGGAAGTGAAGACTTCTCCAAGCTTGGAGAATTTGGTGGGCTTGAGCAGGTAGTCGTAACAACCTTGGCGCATGGCGGTGGAGATGTACTGCATATCCTTGTATCCGGTAAGGATGACGATTTTCAGGGGAATGCCTCGCTCCTTGATGGTGGTGGCGAACGAGAGTCCGTCAACCTCCTCCATCTTGATGTCGCACAGCGCCACGTCGACCGGGTGGGTAAGCACATAGTCCAATGCCTCCTGTCCGTCGGAGAGGGCTACGCATACCTGAAAGCCGTAATCAGCCCAATGGAAGGCGCACAGCCCGCTTCGGATCTCCTCTTCGTCGTCAACAATCATCAACCGGTACATCGCTCTTCTCCTTTTTGGGGATGCATAGCCGCACCTCCGTTCCTTCTCCCTCGACGCTCTCTATCTCCAATCGGGTGCCATACAGGATTGCAAGCCGCAAGTTGACGTTGGCAAGCCCGAGATGTCTTACCCCCAAGCTCTCCTTTTCCCATTCACTGCGAAGAAAGAAGAGCTTCTCCGATGGGATTCCCACACCGTTGTCCCGCACAGAAAGCAAAAGCGAATCCCCGCTCCTTGACGCAGAGATGCGCACAACCCCTCCCTTCTTCAGCAGCTTGAGACCATGGAGGATGGCATTCTCCACAAGTGGCTGAAGTATCATGCGGGGAATGCGCCAAGAGGACAATTCGTCGGGCACTTCCTTGTGGTAGGAAAAGAGCCCCTTGTGGCGGATGGAGAGGATGTCCAAGTAGCTATCAAGATATTCCATTTCCTGGGAGAGGGTGACGAACAAACCCTCCTTACCGAGGGAATAATGGAGGATGTCGGAGAGTTTCTCGATGATGTCGGTCGCCTGGTTGGGACTTCCGGTAAGCTGGTAGCAATCCCAGTTCAGTGTCTCCAAAGTGTTGTAGAGGAAGTGAGGGTTCAATTGGCTTTGCATGGCGACCAGTTCCGCCCTGACAAGCTTGTAGCGGCGCCTCTCCAGAAGGTTCTTCAGGTTGTTCTGCTCCAGGAATGACGCAAGCAGGTGCTGGGAGATATAGGCATAGGTCGTCCGGGGAAACGAATCATGAAGCTTCGGAAGGGGAAGTCCTTTCTGCGAGGCATGGATCATGTCCAGCATCAGGCTGATCTGCCTGGTGTTACGCCGGGCCATGCAGAGTGCGAAAAGCAGGCTGACAAGGAATGCGAAGGAGATGAAGATGACCATCACCACCTTGTATCCGTCAGCCAGTTCGAAGACGATGGCCTTGGGATAGGAGAAGGAGACTTTCCACCCGGTGTTCTCCTCCTCGGAGACATAGGTGAGATACGAGTCGTCAGGGGGCGCTTCTCCTGTCGCAAGCAGTCGCCTTCCTTCCTCCGAGAAAATGCTCATCACCTCTCCCCTGCCGGGAAAATCCTTTGCAAGCGAGGAGGATAGCAAGACGGGATCTATGAGGAACGACACCATGCCATCAGAACCCACCCTATGGCAGAGATAGATGGTGGAGACAACTTCCCCTGCGAAGCGAGTCTGGCTTCCCATCACCGTCCACCATCCAAAGGAGGACGCGTGCGAGCCAAAGGAGTCAAGCCATGGACAGACAAAAGGAATCTCCCTCTTGCCCGAATCGGAGAGATAGGTTCTTTGCTCGTTGGGGAACCAGACGGCTATCTCCTGGATGTAGGGTCGCCTGTTCTTGATGGTGGAAATCTGATCCTTCATGTCACCAAGAAGCAACAAGTCCTCGTAGGCGAACGACTGGGAGCTCAAGAGTCTGGTGATTATGCTCTTGGGCCTCGCATTGATTGTCGAGGAGATCACGAATGTCTCGAACTCGTGAAAATCGCTTCCCAATGTGGTGGCCACCCGGTCCGCCATCATCTGTGCGCCACGCTCCTGTAGCGGAAGCAGGAAGGAGTGCAGCACATAGACCGACGAATAGGCGAAAATGGAAAGCGGGACGATAATGCACAGGGACAACACTCCGAGGTATTTCAAGAAGAAGCGTTGTTTCAATGGCATGCTCATGCCATCCCATTATAGGGGAGCTGGCACAATTTTGACATACAAAAACAATCAGCGGCCAACCTGCACGGAGCAGGGAATGTCAAAAGATAGTGTTTCTTTGCCTGTCTGTAGATTTCTGCCAGTTCCCATCCACCATGCACAATAGATAGAAAGGAGCATCTTTTCCATACAGAAGGGCTTCAGAACTGGAGTCCACTCTCAATGCAATCCATAACACCCAAACATTTACCCAGTTTATCTGGCTATCGTTATTCCTAACGAAGTGGTTCTGGCGATTTGGACACACAAGCGACTTGTGGTATACTTTTCAACATGGACGCATCAAAGCTCTCTGCAATCCTGAGAATCGGTGAAACTATCGGCGTGGAGTTCAAACGTTGTGGTGCCGGAATTGAAAGTGATGTCTATGAAACGGTTTGCTCTTTCCTGAATCGTTTTGGTGGAGATCTCTTTTTGGGTGTGCTGGACAACGGGACTGTCAGTGGCATTCCCGAGCACGTTGCGCCCGAAATGGTGCGCAACTTCATCAGTTGTGTCAGCAACCCTTCGTTATTCACTCCCACAGTGTATCTTGTTCCCGAAATTCTCTTATACGAAGGGAAAACCCTCATCCATGTACATGTTTCTCCGAGCGCCGAGGTTCATAGCTACAAGAAGGTAATCTACGACAGAGTGGGGGATGCGGATGTCAAGGTAAGCGCAACAGCGCAAATAGCCCAAATGTACATTCGTAAACAGGAAATATACACCGAACGGAAGATTTTTCCCTATGTCGGAATGGAGGATCTCCGACTTGATCTTATCCCCAGACTCCGCATCTTGGCTGAGAACAACAATCCTCAAAATCATCCATGGGATAATTTGTCCGATGAAGAGGTCCTGAATAGCATGCGACTTCATATCAGAAACCATGTTACGGGAGAGACAGGGTTCAATCTTGCGGCAGTGATGCTACTTGGCAAGGATGACGTAATCGCAGACATCGCTCCTGCTTATGTCACAGACGCCATTCTCCGCAAAGTCGATACCGACCGTTACGATGACCGGGAAATCATCAAGACCAATCTCGTGGAAAGCTATGACCTGCTCCTTGCCTTCGGAAGGAAACACCTTCCCGATCGGTTCTACCTGGAACAGGATCAAAGGAAAAGTCTCAGGAACATCATTGTCAGGGAGATGATAGCGAACACGCTCATTCATCGCGAATATACAAGTTCCTATCAGGCCAAGTTTGTGATTGAGAAAGACAAAATGTATGTGGAGAACGCAAACCGAGCAAGCGGGCAAGAGAATTTGACACCTCAAAACTCCGAGCCGAACCCCAAGAACCCCATCATCGCCGCCTTTTTCCGCACCATCGGCTATGCAGACCAACTAGGATCCGGTG
>CAVESN010000058.1:0-12840 GCA_963618365.1 Bacteroides uniformis | reverse complement strand
ATCCAGCGGTCGAGCCAGTCGTAGAAGGTCCTGAGCGAGGATAGGTGCTGGTTCAAGGAGGAGTCCTTGTAGCAATCCTCCTCCCTGATGGAGCGGACATAGAGCCGTGCATCCTTGTCAACCACATCTTTTAGCGCGATGCTTCTCTCCGACGCGAAGCGGCCGAAGCGCCGGATGTCGTAGGCATAGGAAGTGACCGTGTGGTCGCTATAGAAGCGCACATCCTTCAGATAGAGCAAGAACTCGTCAATCAAACCCATGGTGACACCTTACCACGAACAGCCTCTCATTGACAGAACTCACCACAATCGGAGCGCCGTCCCGATAGAGCATGTTGCCTCCTTCATGCCGCTTCTCCCCTCCTACCGCAGAGGGAAGAAGCAGCACATCCCCTCCCGTATCCAGTGCGTTCCTTGCGCTATAGAGAGTGAGGCTTGGATTAAACGCCTGCACGACAACCATCACCTGGCACATGGCCGATGCCACCTCCCCCATTCCCATGACGGTGCGAAGGCTCCTTTTGGTCCGCCGCTTAAAGGGAGAGAGCAACACAAGCTCGCTACTGCAAAGCTCGGGAACCCCCTCACAAAGCATGACAAGGGGACGATATCCCTCCCCTGAGAGGGCGCGGCGCACCGCCAAGTCACATCCTCCAAAACCGCTTGTAACGACACTCCACCCCAGGCGGGCAAAGAGTAGCGCCCAACGGCGTGCCTGCACAAACGCATAGTGGTCCGGCATGTAGGTTCCCGAGAAGAAGACGCAGGGGGACGCTCCTATGTCAATCTTCTCAGACACATACAAAAACGGTGGCCTTTCCATCTCCCTCAAACGGACGGGATAACCCGCATCATCCGCTTTCAATATCCTCATACTTACCAATACCATCTTTTTCCCGTTTTCATGAGAAAACGGCAAAAAGCTTCAGACGCACAAGGAGCGTATAATGTTGAGAAAGAGCAGGAGAAGGACGACGGCAAGCATGGGCTTGATGATCCTGGCACCACGGGAGAGGGCCATTCCGCTCCCCACATAGCCTCCAAGAATGGAGGAGAGGGCGCAGGGAATGCCGATTTGCCAGTTCACGTTTCCTGCCGCGATGAAAGTGAAAAGCGCGGCGAGGTTGCTGGAAAGGTTGACTATCTTGGTGGTTCCCACCGACTTGATCAACTCCAATCCGGCAAAGACGCTGAACATCCAGGTGAGGAACATGCCGGTCCCGGGTCCGAAAAATCCGTCATAGGTCCCGACAACGAGACCGGTTACCAAGGACACCAGGCGGACATGGGAACAGGAACGTGCCGTCCCGAAGTCAGGCTTGAGAAAGGTGAGGATGCCGATGACAGGCAAAAGGAAAAGCAAGAGATAGGAAAGGTAGCTTGCGTCAAAGAGCAATGCGAGCCGGCTGCCGATAGCCGAACCGAAGGCGGAACCAACGATGGCCCAGGGAGCCACACGTATGGAGACATCTCCGTTCTTGAGGTAGCGGATGGTGGCAACTGCGGTTCCGCATGTAGAAGAGAACTTGTTGTTCCCCAGTGCGAACACCGGAGGGAGAAAGAAAGAGTAGGAGGCAAGGCTGATGAGACCGCCGCCACCGGCGATTGCATCGACAACCCCGGCGAGGAAAACCAGGGGACAAAGGATGAAAAGATTGCAGGGGCTCACCGCTATGCATCCTCCTCATGCCATGCACGATATGCCTCATCCAGCTCCTTGGTGTCCACATGGGTGTATATCTGGGTGGTCTTGATGTCACTGTGTCCGAGAAGCATTTGCACGCTCCTCAAATCGGCTCCGCGGTTAAGAAGGTGGGTGGCATAGCTGTGCCGGAGCGTATGCAAGTGCAGGTCGACACCCTCATTCTCTGCGTATGCCTTGAGCCTCTTTGCCACCGATTGTCGGGTAAGCGGCCTCCCCCTGCGACCGACGAACAAGTGGTTCTCGCTCTGGCGACCTCCAAGCAACAAGGGACGCACTTGAAGGATGTAGTCGTTAAGAAGCTTCTTCAGTTCACAGGGGATGGGGACGATGCGCATCTTGCTGCGCTTTCCCAGGATGCGAAAGCTTCCATCCTGCATATCCCCCACCTGCAGGGAGATCGCTTCTGTAATCCTTAGTCCGCATCCGTATATCGTCTCAAGGAGCACCTTGTCCCTTTGCCCGAGAATCGTATCGGTCGGAATGTCATCGAAGAAAGTCTCCAGCTTTTGGGGAGTGAGCACGTTGGGAAGCCGGCTCCCCTGCTTCGGAGAACGGATTTGCTTTGCCAGATTATCCTCCCTCACATGTTCTTTCACCAGGAAGGAGAAGAATGTACGGAGGGCGGAAAGATATTTCGCGCTGGTGCGCGGGCTGTCTTTCTCCTGCTCACGGATGGATATGACATACTTCTCCAGCATGGAAAGCGGCATGGTGCCAAGGTCAAGCCCTTCTCTCTCCACGAAGCAGAGGAAATGCTCGATAATCGGCAAATAGACAAGAGCGGTCGCCTTGGAAAGACGCCGCTCGACGTACAGGTAATCGGCAAACTGGCTTTTCAGCTCGCTATGCTCGGGACTCATCGCTGACCGTTGTTGTTCTGGGAAAAGCGGAGCACAGCAGGAATGGAATAGTCTCCTTCCTCTCCACCCGCATTGTTCTTACCCAACTGCTTCTGCAAGTCCTGCCAGCGATTGACCTGGATGGTTTCAGGCTGCATCTGCTCACTCTGGCTCTTCTGCTCGGGAACCGGGTTCATCGCCTGCTTGAGCGGGGTTGCAATGGTTTCGCTCTTAGCCGCATTTTGCATGGAGGAACCCATGAAAAGGGAAGCCGCCGCACTGGCTGCTTTGCCGGATGCCGCGTCATGCCGGCCCAAGCCGGTCTCGGCTCCCACGACCTCACCACGCTCCTCAAATCCGGTTGCAACCACGGTCACCTTGATTCTGTCTCCCAACTCGGGATTGAATGCCTGTCCTGCGATAACCAAGGCCTCCTCTTCGCATTTCTCTGTGATCAGCTCCACTACGTCCTCATACTCCTGAAGGGTGAGGTTCTCACTGCCGGAGATGTTGACCAGCACGTTTTTCGCACCAGTGATGGAGGCGTTCTCCAAAAGGGGATTGCTGATTGCCTGGCGCGCCGCGTCGGTTGCCCTGTTCGCACCTTCGCCGAAGCCGATTCCCATCAACGCATCCCCCTTTCCCTTCATAACAGTGCGCACATCGGCAAAGTCAATATTGATTTCTCCCGGCTCGGTGATCAATTCACTGATTCCCTCAACACCCATGAAAAGCACCTCGTCCGCCATCAGGAACGCCTGCTTGATGGGAGTGTTGTTCTCAACCACCTTCAGCAGGTACTGGTTGGGGATGATGATCAGGGTGTCGACATTCTTGCGCAGCTTCTCCAAACCCTGCTGGGCAAGCTGCATCTTCTTCTTTCCCTCGAAGGCAAAGGGGGTGGTTACCACCGCGACAGTCAATGCATTGCAGCTCTTGGCTATCTCCGCGACCACGGGAGCCGCACCGGTACCGGTACCGCCACCCATGCCTGCGGTGATGAAGACCATGTCGGCGTTCTCCATCTCCTTCTTGATGTCTTCCTTGCTCTCCTGCGCGGCTTTCTCACCCACTTCCGGCTGTCCACCGGCACCGAGGCCTCCGGTCAATTCCCTTCCGATGGGAATCCTGACTTGCGCATTGGATCGCTGCAAGGCTTGCATATCCGTGTTCATGGCGACAAACTGGACCTTCTTAAGGCCACTGGCAATCATGCGGTTCACCGCATTGCCACCACCTCCGCCAACGCCAACAACCTTGATAACCGTCGTAGCCGTCTGCTCATCCTTTACCATGTCCTCGACGTCAATCATGCCAAAATCCAAAGAAGCGTCACTTCCCATATCTCACACCCTCAAAACAAAGTACGGAAGAATCCCTTGATTCGGGATACGACCAATCTCTGGCCACCGGACCTCGCAGCCTCCCTGCGACGGCGAGGTAGTGCCGACTCTCCCACTTTCTTGGCCTCGTACTTGAGAAGGCCAAGAACGGTCGTATAACTTGGATTAATGTAATTCCGGTCAAGGCCGCTGATGGCTTCGGGAAACCCGAGCCGTGCGGGGATGCCGAATATCTCATGCGCCAGCTCGGTGACTCCGCTTAAAAGCGCACCGCCACCTACGAGAATCACTCCGCCACCGTAGCTTCCGGAAACTCCGGATCTGACCAGCCCCTGTTGCAAGCGGCTGAAAATCTCCGCCATGCGAGCCTCGATGATGCGGGCAAGCTCCCGTTTCGGCATGACGATCGCCGGCATGCCTTGCACGGAGGGAATGGTCACCATCTGATCCGCAGGGACGGAAGGGACATAGCTGTATCCGCTGTCGAACTTGATCCGCTGCGCCATCTGCCTAGGCTTGTTGAGAATCTGCGCAAGGTCACTTGTCACCAGATCCCCTCCCTCGTTGATGCCTGCGGCATACTGGGGTGCGCCATGGCTGTAGACGATCATGTTGGTGGTTCCACTTCCGATATTGATGAGGATTACCCCCATCTCCTTCTCTTCCGGACTGAGCACCACCTCGCTGTCCGCAAGGCTCTGCAGCACCACACGCCGGACATTCAAGCCACTACGCATGACGCACTTGCGCTTGTTTTGGGCGATGGAGGCGCTTGCGGTAACTATCAAGGCTTTGGTCTCGAGGCGGTGGCCTAGCATGTCTATCGGATCCTTGATCCCCCCCTGACCGTCGATGTTGAACTCCTGGACTAGGGTATGGATGATCTCCCTATCGGGTGGGAGCTCAAAAGACCTGGCGATATCCAGGGAGCGGAGGACATCCTCCTCCTTGATCTCCTGGCCGTTGCCTTTGATTCCCGCTACCCCGGTGGAGGGCATGCACACGATATTCTCCCCACCAATACCGACAATCGCCTCGCTGATTTCGGTTCCTGCCTGAAGCTCGGCCTCGTTGATGGCGCTGCTGATTGCCTTGAGGGTAAGCTCTATGTTGACGATTGAGCCACTACGCACGCCCTCGCTGGGACGCTCGCACACGGAGTCAACCATAAGCTGGCCGTCATGGTTCACGCTTCCTATCACACAACGGATTTTGCTCGAGCCGATATCAAGCCCCATCAACATCTTTTCGCCAGCCATCCAGTTCCTCCGCTACCGCCGCACCATGCCAGACGCATACACATCATAATGTGTCCACTCACTTGTCAAATGGAGACGCTCCTCTTCCTGTTTGACGACCAGACCGAATGCCTTCCGCATCAGACTTGGAGGAATCTCCTCTCGAACACAAATCTCCGTATGCAGGCTGGAAAGCCGCAGTACCACCCATCCTAAACTATTGCTACTATTATTATCGTATTTGACCATCGTTATCAAGGATATGTTGCCCTGAAGAGAGTCGAGGTAGCGCAACACGGTCTCCAGTTTTCCGTCGGATCCATACAAGGTTAAAAACTTCTCATAGGAGGGAGAAATGAGGATGCGGAACACCGATTCCGGATACAGGTTCTCATCTTCCTTTTCCAAGGGGAAGAGCTTCCCAGACGAGAGCACGTGGAAAGATTTCTCAACACTTTCATCCTCGACGACCAGGATCGCATCGGCCTTTAACAGTGTTGTCTGGATCTCCAAAGAGTGTGGCACCTTTTGCTTGACCTTGTACTCCACCACGAGAGGCTCTCCCTCCAATGCGTTCTCGACCTCCATCTTGGCAGAACCGTACAGAGGCTTACCCTTCACAAGGGAGATCGACTGTGCCACGGAAGAAGGAAGCACGTTGTCCACCACCACTTCCCGTATCACAAGCGACGGCACAAACCGAAGGGAGTAAAATCCGATAAAGACTACCATCCCCAGGACCACCAGCCAAGTGACAATCTTCTCCAGCTTCATGATTTGGCAGGAAAGGGAATCACGTTTGCATCCTCTTTCCCTGATGGAAAATCAATCTCCCGCATGAAACGGAACATCAATGCACAGGATACAAGCGTCACAAAAAGGTTCGTACCCCCCTGACTGAAGAAAGGTAGGGGGATCCCGGTGGGAGGGAGCAAGCCGGTGACCACAGATATATTGATGACCACTTGGATGACAATCATCGTGGTGATGCCGAAATCCAGGTATGCGAGGAATCTGTCCCTTCGTGACAAAAGGAGGAAACTCCTGTATCCGAGAAGCGCGAAACAGAAAAAAATGCAAAGCAGGAAAAGCATCCACACAAGCCCGAGCTCCTCGCACATCGAAGCGAAGATGAAGTCATTCTGGACTTCCGGAAGAAGACCCAGCTTGTAGGTCCCCTCTCCCAGGCCCACGCCGAAAAGACCACCGCTACGGATTGCCTTGAGGGAAGTGTCCACCTGGTAGGAGAGCCCTCCCTCATCCAGCCCGGGGAAAAGGAATGAGGCGATTCGCTGGATGCGGTAAGGCTCGGTCATGATGGCAAGGGAGGCGGGGACGGCGATGATGGCGATGGCAAGAAGAAGAGGGGCTATGCCCAGACCGCATGCAAGCTGCATCGCAAGGGAGAGCGCGACAAAGACGATGGTCGTACTGAAATCCCTTTGCAGCAAAATCAACGAGGCAAAAAGCGCCATAACCCCCATCGGCACCAAAAAGCGGAGGGGTTTCGCATGCTCCTTCGAGTACCAATCGGCGAGGAAGAAGAACATGGCTACCTTCGCCACCTCGCTGGGCTGAAGCGAAAGAGGGCCGATGCGGATCCACCGCCTTGCCCCCAGCACCTCCACTCCCAGCGGAGAGAAAAGAGAAAGCAGCATCAACACGAATGCAACGCACACAAACGGAAGTGCCAGAAACCGGAAAACCTTGATGGGAAGAAAGAAAATGACAAGACCGCACACTAGTGAGAGCAGCACAAACACCAGTTGGTGGACAAAGAAGTAATAGTGGGGAAGATTATGCCTGAGCGCCTCGTCGTAGGAGGCGCTATAGAGCATCAAGAGCCCGAAGCAGGTAAGAAAAACTACAATGCAAAGGAAGGCAAACGCTCCGCTCTGGCTGTGTTTCTCCTGCATGCTCATAGCCTGCCCCCATGCAGCATCAAGGATGCAAGAGAGGAAGCAAGCACGCTTGAGAGGAAGAAGATGGTGACAATGGACCTCTCCCCCATCCCGTGCTTCTCAAGGTCGTGGTGCAGCGGCGCGATCAAAAAGACCTTCCGCCTCAAGAGCCGGATGGCAAGGATTTGCACGAAGGAACTGAAGAATTCCACAGCAAAGGGTATCGTCGCCACAAGCACAGCCCCTTCAAGGCGATGCACAAGGGCGAACAATGCAATCATTGCTCCGATTGCATGGCTCCCCGCATCTCCCATGAAATACTTCGCAGGCTTCAAGTTAAGCAGCAAAAATCCTCCCAGACACCCTATGAAAGTCAAGAGGAAGGGGTCACTGGAGAAACGTGCCACCAAGAGAAGCACAGGAAGCGCCATGAGCGAGGCAAGCCCGTCCAGACCGTCCGCGATGTTGATGGCATTCACCATATAAACAAAGAAAAAGAGCGAAAAGATGCTGGAGAGGATATCACGTGCGATCAAGCCGGACACACGTAGCATCACCACAGCAAGCAATGCTGCCACAAACTGGCAGGCCAGCTTGGTCAGGCTCTTCATCCCGTCTCCGTTCTCCGAATGTGTCTTGGCCATGTCGTCCCACAAACCGATGAATGCAAAGCACCACATGCAAAACAGATAGCATGCGTTCAAGCGGAGCATGATTACCGCGAATGTAAGCGCAAGCGTGAAGGCGATGCCACCCACCGTGGGGGTTCCGCTCTTTGCCTGCTGCACATCCATGAGCTCCGGCTTGATGTTGACCACCAGCTTGCGCTTGGAATGCAAAAGGAGATAAGAGATGCAAAGCGTGAGGCCGAAACCCAGTACCAGTCCCGTCATCATCCCACCTGCCTTAACACCGGTATTATCCGTTCCATCGCCATGGACCGGGAACCCTTGACCAGGCAAAGGTCTCCGCCATGCACCTTGCGGGTGACCACTTCGCTCAGCTCGCCGAAATCCTCGGTGAAGCAAAGCTCTCCTTGATACCCTTCCCTCTTTAACAGGTCGTAGGCATCCCGCATCTCGCTGCCATAAAGGAAGGCGCCATCCAAGGAAGACTCCATTATCTTCCTCGCGACAGTCCGATGTGCGTAGCGGCTCTTGGCTCCCAGCTCCTTCATGGTTCCAAGCACGACAATCTTGGAACCCTTCCAGGACAGCCTTGAAATGGTTTCAAGCATCGAGCTGGTGGAATCGAGGGTTGCGTTGTAGCAATCCTCGATGATGGTGACATCTCCATCCAGGACAGTGGCCCTCCCCTCCATCGGCCTGAAGGAATCCAGCCCCTCGGCAATCTCCCGGTCGGAGACTCCCAGATGCCGGGCAACGCGTACCGCGGCCGCGACATCCGAAAGGAGATGGCGTCCAAGCACATGCACGTCGCACTTGTATCCTCCTAGGGAAAGCCGCCACCCCTCCAGACCCAAATCCTGTGCAGAGAGGTCTGCTATGGCATAGGTGCCAAGAATCATGCCCCGCTCCTTCTCAATCTCCCTTTTGAAGGGGCAGCCACTGCTGATGAATCCCGCATCGAGACCGGGGTGGAAAATGGCACCCTTCTCATGAGCGATCACCTTCTGGCTCTTGAATTTCTCCAAATGTGAGATGCCGATATTGGTGAGCACAGCAACGTCCGGCTTGAGAATGTCGACCATCCGCTTCATCTCACCCACGTGGTCCACACCCATTTCGAACACGCCATAACGGGTTCCGGGGGCTACCTTGAGGAGACTCAAGGGAAGCCCGATCTCACTATTGAGGTTCCCCGGTGTCTTTACTGTGGAACCATGGACGGAGAGAATGGCGCTGATAGCCTCCTTTGTGGTTGATTTCCCGCAGGATCCGGTCACTCCCACATAGGTTACGCCCGCACATCGAGATATCATTGCTTTGGCAAAGCGCCCAAGCGCACGCAGCGTGTCATCCACAACGATGAGTGGCAGACTGCTTTGCATAAGCGCATCTTCCAAGTGGGACTCATCAACCACCATGGCCACAGCACCTCGCCTCTCGGCCATGGCAGCATACTGGCAGCCAGAGGCATGCTCGCCAGTCAAGGCGAAGAAAATTGCACCCTTCTCGAGATGCCTCGTGTCTATGGAGACAAAAGAGGCACATGTATTGCTCGGGCGAACAAGACGTCCGCCACATGCATGCGCTGCGAAAGGCAAGGATACGGGAGCGACAAGCTTCATCTTACTCCTCTCCTTCCAGACGGACCGCCTTCCGGGGATCAATCGCGACAAATTGTATGTTGCCCTCGATGGCCATCCTTACCAGCTCTTCCGGCATCTGGAGCCTTGTTACTTTCGCGCTGAGCTCCCTTTTCTGTTCATCCAGCTCGCCGAGCCTCTTCTCCAGGCCCCGCTTCTCAAGCTCGAGCGACCTGGCAACCGCAGCCTCCCAGACCACGCAGAAGATGACGCTCATGATGAAGACAATCATTCCGACGACAACAAGCGCATAGAGGTTTTTTCTCCTCCCATGAGGATTGGTGAGGTCCTGAAGTGCCGGCTGATATTCGCTATAAGGCATGTCGTATTCATATCTGATTGCGTTTTGCATCACTCTCTCCTCCCAATCGCTCCACCACGCGAAGCTTTGCGCTTCGGGACGGGCTGTTCTCTGCGATTTCCTCCTCCCCCGGCATCACAGGATGCTTGGTGAGAATCCGTATCTTCGCCTCATCTCCTCCCGCCAGTTCGCGGAAAAGCCATTTCACAGGCCTGTCCTCAAGCGAATGGAAGGTGATGACTGCCATTCTTCCCCCAGGACTAAGCGCTTCGACGGCACTTCGGATTGCAGGCTCGATGCGCTCCAGTTCCTTGTTCACCTCGATGCGGATAGCCTGGAACGTCCTGGTGGCTGGATGGATATGACCGTACCGGTAGGCAGGTGGAACCGCATGGAAGATGAGGTCGCTAAGCTCTTTCGTCGTGCTGATGATGCCATTGGACCTCTCCTGGACGATTGCATGAGCAATCCTGCGGGAGTACCGCTCCTCCCCGTAACGGTAGATGATGTCGGCAAGCTCTTGCTCGTGATAAGTGTTCACCACCATCTGGGCATCCAGGCTTTGCTGAAGGTCCAGACGCATGTCGAGCCTTTCATCGCGCTGGAAGGAGAACCCCCTCTCCGACTGGGCGTAGTGGTAGGAGGAAATACCAAGGTCGAACAGGACCAGATCGACTTTTGGCCCCTGGTACCCTTCCCAGTACTCGTTAAACCAGATGTTCACCGGAGTGAACCGGTTGCCGAAGGGGGCCATCCTCGCTTTTGCTTTCTCCTGTATGGAGCTGTCACGGTCCAATCCAATCACATGCAAAGCGGGATATTTCTCCAAGAAAAGGTGGGTATGCCCCCCTTCCCCGGTGGTGCAATCCACCATCAATGCGTCCTCCCGTTTCGGCACGAGGTAGGAAAGAACTTCGCGGTACATAACCGGGAAATGCACAAATTCCACGTTATTCCCTCCCCAGCATGTTCAGCTGTTCGCTGAGTCCTTCCGCCACCTGCTCAAACTCCGGCTGTGCAGATTCCAGGAAGGATGCGTACTTCTCATCATTCCAAAGCTCAAGGTAGCTTCCCGTCCCAAGCAGCGTGCACTCGCTCTTAAGGAAAAGAGATGCGAATGTTCGCAAGGTGGGAGGAATGTTGATCCGTCCCGAGCGGTCAATCTCCACCTCCTGCGCCGGGCTGATGATGAAGCGCTGCATGTACCGTCGGTTCCGGTCAAATGCAGAACCCGGACCGGGCTGGATAAGCCCCGCAAGCTTTTCAAAGTGGGCCGGCAGCATCAGCCAAAGACAGTTTTCCAGACCTTTGGTCACATACAAGCTCTCACCGCCGATGGCGGAACGCAGCTTGCCTGGGATCAAGATCCTTCCCTTCTCGTCAATGGTTATCCGGAATTCACCGGTCAGCATCACCCACTCCCTCCGAAAACACCCCTAAAAATGGGAAAGTTTTCCACTTTGCACCACAAATCTACACCCTTCCCCACCAAGCCTCAAGAATCTATCCAAGGTTTTCATGAGGAGAAGAAGGGGAAATGGAACGCGATTACTACACAAACGAAACCCTACGGAAGGAAAGCGTGCTATGCCATGCCATGCGGGAGGGAAGTTCTGAGCAACATCGGATGCAATTTCTTTCCAATCAGAATGCGCAAAGGCGGTCTTGCATTCTTCGTAGTTTCACGTAACTACTCAGATGGCTTTATTGCCTGAAAGACCAAGGAACACACCCTGGATCAGGACGGTACCCCTTATCCTGAAAAGAGGCCCTTGCCTTTCGGAACCCGATGACTACTCATGCCAAAAAGGTGGCCTGTCAATTCTCGCCACAAAACTTCAAACGACATGCACTCTGGTCCTGCATGACCTGAGTTGCATAAAGAAGCATACGAAAGGCTCTGGAGGTTTCGGTCAGACTTCCGTGGATAAGATGTGTTGTTCCCTCCTGAGGGTAATACACCCTTCGTGGCGCTCACGGAAATCGAGCGTTTTTCTTGCCCGAAAAGGAACCAACATACACGCAGCCAGCCATTCCAATCTGTTCCCGCGATTCGAAACAAGTTGGAAGACCTTGGCTGTTTTCACACTGGGACTGTCCTGTTACCATCTTGAGACTTGAAAGAGAGCCTCTGCCCCATTCGTAATGAATGGTCCCAAAAGATCAAGGGAAAAGGCACTTAAAGATTATTTGGCATGCAATAATGCTGGATTCCCACTGAAACACTCCATATTAAAGATCTTTGCAGTTTTACGCAGAAATCTACAATTAGGGTTACACTCTGTTTTAGGCTGTTTACAACTGGTTTATGAACGTATTTTGCAGTTTACTGTAAAAATCATTTATGGTTTTCACGCATCATCGTCTGGAATCAGTTCGACTCAATCAAAACTTCTGTGGATTCGGTTTGAGCATTCTTTCCATACTAAGGCCTTCCTGCTGGCCTCCATGATTTTTGGGAAGATTGGCGGAAATTATGATGCTTGTTCTTGGTGACGCCACAAGTGACGATTATCTGTTCGAAGCGCTGGATATTCCCCCCCATGGAGGACTTCCTTGTGGCCACTTTAGAACAGCTTCCAGACGCTCTCCTTCGTGAATGCCATCGCCCACATCTTTTTCCTGGAATCAAGAAGCAGAGGTTGTACTTGCTCCTCCTCTGGGACGAGGCCGATCGGAGACAAGGCGCCTTACCTCCTTGAGCACAAAGAAAGGCCCGCATTTCCGCGAGCCCCTCTCTTTCCTCTACGCTGCCTTACGCTCGGAAGATGTTGTAGTTGATGTCCTTGAATATGAGGTCCTTGCGCTCCGCTTTGACTAGCCACTCGGTGTTGACTGCATTCTTGCACATGTTGCTGTAGACAACGTTGAAATTCTCCAAATGCCCCTCAAAGCGCTTCTTGGCATAGGTGGCGTCGCTCTTGTTGTACATGATGAAGGGCCAGTCGCTTGCCATGGCAAGCAGCACTTCCCTCGCAGCCTGGTTCAAGAACCTTTTCTTCAGGCTTGTCTGGTCAGGAAACCTTTGGGCAAGTTCTCCCATCCGCTCAATTGCCTCGAAGATGTGCCGGTATATCCATTGATTGCTCCCTTCAAGCCAGGTGGAGCTGAATCCGCCACTTCCCCAGGAGGAGTATGCGGGACGGGCAACCTGCAATGCTGGTTTTGTCTCAAGGAAAGCGCTCGGGGTTGTCATCTCTGTCGTGCACTCCTTCCGGCAGGATTGGCGGAGCACTTGCTCAAGC
>CAVESN010000057.1:10034-12877 GCA_963618365.1 Bacteroides uniformis | reverse complement strand
GTGGCCCTAAAGCAGATTCTCACAAAGCGCTATGGGGACTCATGGCAGTTCCTTGAGAAGCAGAAGAATGTCCATCTTCTTGGAATCAATCTTGATCCAAAGACGCGTAGCGTAACGGTGTGTGAAGCCATGAAAGAGGATTGATTGACGCTAGACAAGGAGAAGGAATTCCGTTATCTTTTGTTGCTGTCTATCGATGGGAAGTCGCCAAGTGGTTAAGGCTCTGGTTTTTGGTGCCGGCATCGTGGGTTCGAGTCCCGCCTTCCCAGTATAATCTTAGGGAACACTAGGACATCATGGATGTTCTACCCATGGTAATTGGTATATCCAATGAGAGTAGTAAGGAGTCCTGATCATGAGCAACGAAGGAAAGATTCTGTCTGCCCAGGAAAGAACCGAGGATTTCGGTTCCGCTGGTAGCCGTCGCGTTTTGCGTTCCGGCCGTATCCCTGCCGTCATTTACGGCAAAAGTAATGCCAAGCCGATTCACATCACGCTTGACTCCAAGGAATTCACGCTGAAGATGCGTCATTTCACTGACACATCAATTCTCACCATCAAAACCCCGAGTGAGAGCTATGAGTGCCTGATGAAGGATTATCAGGATGATTTGCTTCATGACCAGATTAAGCATGTTGATTTCTACCAGGTGACACGTGGACAGAAATTGAGAACCTTGATTACCATCAAAATCGTGGGTGATCCAGTTGGCGCAAGAGAGGGTGGTATCCTTGATCAGGTCATGTATCAGGTCGAGGTTGAGGCGCTTCCGAAGGATCTTCCCGACAGATTGGTGCTTGACGTTTCCGATATGGAAGTGAATGCGGTTCGACACCTTGGCGATATCAAGTTGCCCGAGGGGGTTGAGATTCTAGATGACCTTACCAAGGCTGTTGCGTCCTGCAAGACTGCAAGAGCTGAGGCTGTGGCCACGCCTGCTGCTGATGCGGCAGCTCCTGATGCAGATGCGGCCACCGCTGCTCCTGCTGCTGAGGCAAAGAAAGAATGATTTTGGTGCTTGGCCTCGGGAATCCGGGTTCCAAGTACGACCATACACGGCATAATGCCGGTTTCGATGTGGTCTCTCGGGTTGCAGCGTTTTTTCGGGTACGCCTGAGAAAGCGCTGTTTCCGTCTCTACCAGATGGCGAAAATATGTGTGGGAGGTCGTTCCTATGGTCTTGTGAAGCCGTTGACCTTCATGAACTCCTCTGGGGAGATTGCTCCCGATTTTTCCGATTGCGATGTGGAATCGATGATTGTCGTATGCGACCAGATGGATCTGCCCGTCGGAACCATCCGTATTCGTCATGGGGGTTCCTCGGCAGGACATAACGGGCTCAAAAGTCTGATTTCCTGCTTCGGTTCCGGGGATTTCATTCGGGTCTATGTGGGGACGGGGAGGCCAAAGGAAGGGGAGAGTGTCGTCAATCATGTCCTTTCCCGTGAGACAGACCCTCTGTATGAAAAGTCGCTTGGCAGGGCCGCGGATGCGGTGGTGGCCCTGATGCAGGGGCGTCCTCTTAGCGAGGTGGCAAGTGTTTTCGGCGGTAGATCCTCACTCTAACACACCCATTGCAGTCGCCTTTAGCGGTGGTAGTGACAGCCTTGCATTGCTTTTGAAGGTGCATTCACATGCCAATGTGACTGCCTTGTACGTGAACCACCATCTCCGTCCCGAGCAAGAGCTGTCGACGGAGATTGCGCTCAACAAGTCTAATTGCCAGCGGCTTGGAGTTCCGTTGGAAATCCTTGATCTGGACACCATTCGCTTAAGGGAGCTCTCCCGGATGATGGGGATGGAAGGAGCCGCACGTACATTGCGGTATGAACTGCTCCTCTCCTGGTGTGCGCTCCATGGTGCGACACTTTTGGTGGCACATACGAAGGATGACCAAAGGGAGAATGTGCTGCTGCGCATGCTGGAAGGTTCTCCCGTGAACCATCTCGCTATTGCCCCCACGCGTGAAGTGAAAGGAATCCCTCTTTTTAGGCCTCTTGTCGGTTCGACCCACGAAGAACTTCGCCTTCTATTGCGAAGGGAAGGGTTCGTCTGGTCTGAGGATTCTACCAACACCGACTGTGCGATTAAGAGGAACCATGTGCGTCATGAACTCCTTCCCTCTCTTGCAAGCATGTATCCAGAGTTGGGACAGCTTCTGGATGAGATAGCGTCGTTCTCCCTTCGTCTTCGCACTTTTATTGAAGGAGAGCTAGCCGGGGTGGATGTGACAAAACCACTTTCCCGCACGAGGTTTCTCTCGCTTGTTCCCTTTGCAAGAAATGAGATGATCTACCGGTATCTTGGATGCAAAGACCGCGTTTCTTCCCGCTTCGTCGACCATATCCGATCCCTTCTGGAGGGAGGTTCTTCCTGCTGGAGCGAGCAATATGGACCGATTTCTCTCCATTTCGAGCAGGGAGAGCTCTCTTGCTCGAAAACGTGTGAACCGGTTCATTTCTGCTATGATGGACCTGTGCTGACCGAGGGGGGGACCGTTTCAATTGCACATTTCGGCACCCTCTTGGTCCGTAGGGAGCGAAAGGGCGATGATCCGAAATGGATCCGTCTTGACCCTGATTCACTCTCCTGTCCGATTGTGCGCTCCGCCTGCGAGGGTGACAGGATCGAGCTTGAGGGAAGAATGGTGAGTGTCGCGCATATCTTGTCGGGATGGAAAATTCACCGCCCGCTTTCGGAGATTGCGGTTTTGGAGGACAGGGGAGGAATAGTCGCACTCTTCGGTTCTCGGGCGGGAGGACGGGAGAGAATATCTACAGCTCGTAAATCGCTTGCCCCACGAAACCTATTTGTCTATTATTGGTGCTAAAGGAAAAACACGT
>CAVESN010000057.1:550-10024 GCA_963618365.1 Bacteroides uniformis | reverse complement strand
GTGAATTCCCAAAACCAACAACCAGATGACGGCCGTCAGGGCCGTGATCCCATGAGGAGGCGTCCCAGTCCTCATCACCCGGATCCCAAGAACCGTTTTGCTCTTTTCGTTTTCATCTTGCTGATTCTGATGTTCATCTACATGTACTTCGACAGTTCCAAGCAGAATCGGCCCAGATCGGTCTCATATACTACGTTCATCTCCTATGTGGAGGACGGCAAGGTCTCCAGTGCGGAAATCAAGGAGCATAGCCAGATAACCTTTGCGCTTACGGATGGATCGGTCGAACAGACCCGGATTCCTTATCTTGACGAGTCGCTTATCGGTACGTTGAAAGAGCACCAGGTCTCGGTCACCGGCACTGCGCAAGATATCTCGATTTTGCAAATCGTGCTCCAGCTGCTTCCTTGGATTATCTTCATCGGCTTCACGCTCATGCTCTATCGCCAGACGAGCGGGAGAATCGGCGGGTTTGCCAAGAACAAGGCGAAAGTGTACGACGATCGTGGAAAGAAGGTCACATTCAATGATGTTGCGGGACAGGCTGAGGCAAAGTATGAGCTCCAGGAAGTTGTCGAGTTCTTGAAGCACCCGGAGCATTTCACCAAGGTGGGAGCGAAGATTCCCCGAGGCGTATTGCTTGTCGGTCCTCCGGGAACTGGCAAGACCTTGCTGGCCAAGGCTGTGGCGGGTGAGGGAGGAGTCTCCTTCTTCCATGCCAGTGGTTCCGACTTTGTTGAGATGTTTGTAGGCATGGGGGCCGCAAGGGTGAGGGACCTTTTCGATACGGCCCGTCATCACAGCCCATGCATTCTTTTCATTGATGAGCTTGATGCTGTCGGGCGCAACCGCGGAAGCGGGCTAGGTGGGGGAAATGACGAGAGGGAGCAGACACTCAACCAGATTCTGGTTGAGATGGATGGGTTTGAAAGTGACAACTCGGTGATTGTCATGGCGGCCACCAACCGACCTGATGTCCTGGATCCGGCGCTTTTGCGTCCTGGCCGGTTTGACCGGCAGGTGACGGTTGACCTTCCCGACATTGAGGAGCGTGTTGCGATTCTCCGCATCCATTGCCGGCCCTTGAAACTGGAGCCGTCTGTGGACCTTGAGAGACTTGCCCGTGGAACTGCTGGTTCAAGTGGAGCGGACCTTGCCAACCTTTGCAATGAGGCTGCGTTGTTCGCCGCACGGGAAGGAAAGCTCACCATCTCCATGAGCGATATGGAGCAAGCCCGGGACAAGGTTCTGCTGGGTGTTGCCCGCAAGAGCTTCTCCATGACAGAGGAAGAGAAGCTTGCAACCGCATACCATGAGGGTGGTCATACGCTACTGCACTACTACCTCCCGCATCTCGACCCCTTGCACAAGGTGACCATCATACCCCATGGCAGGGCGCTGGGTTTGACTGTCAGCTTGCCTGAGAGGGATCCCTACACCAAGAACCGTAGCATGCTGACCGATTGGATCATGGTTTGCATGGGTGGTTTCGTTGCCGAGGAGCTGATATACGGTGAGACCACCACCGGGACGAGCAACGATATCAAGCAAGCCACCAACACGGCCCGCCGAATGGTGACCGAGTGGGGCATGAGCGAGCTTGGCTTCATTAATCTTGGCGATGAGGATGAGCCTTTGTTCCTCGGTCGGGAGATAGCACAGCACAAGGATTACAGCGAGGCTACCGCGACAAAGATTGATGCGGAAGTCAACAAAATTCTTGATTCCTGCTTGCTTGAGGCACGTACCATCATGCGGGAGCACAAGGACCAATTGGAGAAACTCGCACATGAGCTGGTCTTGAAAGAGACTTTGGATGATGCTGACATCAGAGCCTTGTTTGATTGGCCGACCATAGCAGAGGAGCCGAAGGATTATCTTGCCGCGAGGAAGGGTAACGAGCGCAATGCCAAACGAGCCGAGGAGATTCGCAGGCAGGCGGAGTATGAGGCCCGTATGGCCCAAGCTGCAGAGAGTCCAGATACGGACGCATCTGGGCAGGAGTAAGCATGAGCGCTTCGGAACTTACCCGCAACTTTTGCATCATAGCCCATATCGACCATGGCAAGTCTACTTTGGCTGACCGGTTCATCCAGCGTGCCAGCCTCATCAACGAACGCTCCAAAGTGCAAAACCAGGTTCTTGACAACATGGACATTGAGCGCGAGAGGGGCATCACCATCAAGAGCCAGGCGGTCACCATCCGCTATGAACGTGACGGGAAAAGCTACAAGCTCAATCTGGTAGATACTCCGGGCCATGTGGATTTTTCCTACGAAGTCTCCAGAGCCATCAGTTCATGCGAGGGTGCGTTGCTCTTGATTGATGCCACACAGGGCGTACAAGCCCAAACCATCGCAAACCTGTTCATGGCCATGGAGCACAATCTCACTGTCATTCCAGTAATCAACAAGATAGACCTTGCATCGGCCGATATTCCCAACTGCTTGCGGGAGATAGAGCATGAGCTTGGCCTAGATCCCTCGAAGGCGCTTCTGGTGAGTGCCAAGACGGGAGAGGGGGTGGACAAGCTCTATGATGCGATTGTGGACGAGATTCCCCCCCCCAGTGGAAGCGATGGCGAGCCTTTGGCTGCGGAGATTTTCGATTCCCACTATGACGCATATCGGGGAGTGATTGTCCATGTGCGCCTCTTCGACGGAAAGGTGAAGGCGGGAGATACCATCAAGTTCATGCATGGCGAGGGGTCCTACAGGGTAGAGGAGGTTGGAATCTTCCAGCTCGGCCTGAAGGCTGCGGATCAACTCCATGATGGTGACGTAGGGTATATCATCGCGGGCATCAAGACCATCAGTGACATCCGGGTGGGCGATACAATCACCCATGTGGATAGGCCTTGCGCCAGGCCCCTTGAGGGATTCAAAGCTTTGAAGCCGGTTGTCTTTTCCTCCATTTATCCGGTTGATTCCAACGATTATGAGGAGCTAGAGGAGTCTTTGCAGCGGCTCAAGCTTAATGATGCGTCGCTGATTTACGAGAAGGACAGCTCTGCTGCTCTCGGTTTCGGTTTCCGTTGCGGCTTTCTCGGAATGCTCCATCTGGAGGTCGTCCAGGAACGGCTGGAGAGGGAGTTTGACCTTTCTCTTGTGTTTACAAGCCCTTCGGTCCGTTACCATATCGATTTGCAAAATGGGGAGCACCTGGAGGTGGACAACCCCACCGAGTATCCCGACCAGAGTCGCATCAAGAGTGCGGAGGAGCCTTATATCCGTGCCTCGATCATCACGCCCAGCGAGTATGTTGGGCCGATCATGAAACTTTGTTTGGAAAAGCGCGGTGCGCAAAGTGGCATGAATTATTTGGATGAGAAGCGAGTCGAGCTGGTCTGGGACATGCCGCTCAGCGAGGTGCTCTTTGATTTCTATGACCGGCTCAAGTCAATTTCCCGAGGCTATGCCTCCTTTGACTACGAGGTCTGCGGTTACAAGCCGACCGAGCTTGTGAAGATGGATATCCTTGTGAACGGCGAGCCTGTCGATGCACTGAGCCAGTTGGTTTTCAAGGGCAATGCGCAGAGCCGAGGCAGGCAGATTTGCGAGCGGCTCAAGGATGAGCTTCCACGCCAGCAATTCAAGATTGCGATTCAGGCCGCGCTTGGCAGCACGATTATCGCGCGCGAGACGATCAGCCCCTATCGGAAGGATGTTATCGCAAAGTGCTATGGTGGTGATATCAGCCGAAAGCGCAAGCTTTTGGAGAAGCAGAGGGAAGGGAAGAAGCGCATGCAGATGGTGGGGAATGTGGAGATTCCCCAGCATGCGTATCTTGCTGTGTTGAAGAGCAAGGATTCTGACAACTGACGAGGTGGAGCATGATTACCAAGCAGATTCTCAATGAGAAGTATGAAAGACGGCATGTGGTGCGTCTGACCATTGCAAGCGGTGAGTATACCGTGAGGCTCTTGAACCTGGGAGCCATTTTGGAGGATGTGGTGGTTCCCTCGAAAGAGGGAAGGACTTCCGTGGTATGGAAGATGCCAGATGTGCTTGCCAACATCTCAAGCCCCCACTACGGGCAGGTCATTGGTCGTTTCGCGAACAGGATCAAGGATGGTCGTTTCTCCCTGAACGGGAAGGAATACTTCCTGGAGAAGAACAACAACGGAAACGCACTGCATGGGGGAGAGAGCGATTTCGGCATCCACATGTGGAACGTGCTGCCGTTTGACGAGGATGGCAACGAGGTTTCTTTCTGCTATGACAGTCCCGACGGTGATGGTGGGATGCCCGGCAATTTGTTTGTCACTGTCACTTACAAAATGGAGAAGGACGGGAGGCTTACTCTCTCCTATAGCGCCACCTCCGATGAAGACACCCCCCTGAACTTGACCAACCACACCTATTTCAATCTCTTTGGCAAGGGAACAATCCTTGACGAGGAAGTGCAATTGTCCTGTTCGAAGGTGCTTGAGTCCAACAGCATGCTGATGCCGACGGGAAAAGTGCTTGATGTGGAGGGGACTCCGTTCGATTTCCGTACGAGGAAGGCGTTGCGCCGGGATATAGGGGACACTCCCCTCAATGGCTATGACCATTGTTTCTTGATAGACGAGGATCATCGTTGGCCTGGCACGTTCGGCTCCTTGTATGATTCGAGAAGTGGTGTCGAGATGCATATGCGAACCACGCTTCCTGCGGTGCAACTCTATACGGGCAATGGTCTTGCTGGGGGTATCAACGCTGCCGGAGCGACGAGGGGCGATGGCGTTTGCTTCGAGACGGAGTTCTGCCCCGATAGCCCGAACCATCCCGAATTTCCTTCCTGCATCCTGAAAAAGGGGGAGACGTTTCGCTCCGTGACCGAATATCGTTTTTCTGTCAGGTAGCCCACAGACTGAGAATTGTTGGTGTCGCCGGATGCGAGGGAAGGGAAAGAGCACGATTCTGTCTTTCTCCCGCAGGATGGCTACTACCGGTCAGTTGCCACGTCAGGGGACGATGAGGTTGCTTCCTGTAATTTTGACAAGCCTGCAGCGTTCGGCAACCGGTTGCTTTACGAGCATCTTTCCGAACTCAAGAAGGAGAGGGCGATAGGGATGTCTTGCTATCATTGGGGAAATCTTGGCGCTCTATGACGAGCATGTCCGAAAGCCGCGGGACCTAAAGCTATGATGTCAATGAGAGGGAAATGAGGGTTGAAATCGTGACCACCCAACACCTCGAGGCGGTCAGGCCTTTTCATGAGCAATATGCAGTGCTCTTCTCCCTTATCCGTTCTTTCTGGGTTTCCGAAACAGAAGAAATCCATCCTTGACCGCATTCCAGGTGAAATGGTCGGGTACCGGATCCTCTCCTCCCCAGAACTTGCTGTTACAGCGGAGAATCCTTGCGGTGCCAAGAATGGTTCCCTTGATGATTCCGTGCTTCAGTACTGCCTCCACCATGTAGGTTGAGCAGGTGGGATGGTACAGGCATGCCTGCCCGCCGAAGAAAGGGGAGAGAAGCCCCTTGTAGAGGTATACGGGAATCAGATAGATCTGCCTGATGAGACGCATGGTGTAATTGTACCTTTCCGTCATTCCCCTTCCAAGGGGATTCCGCTATGATTGCGTGCATGGATGTCCGCATATTGCATCAATTGGAAGGGGCGCGAGAGGCACAGGGGTTAACGGTCATCATCGATGTGTTTCGTGCTTTTTCTGTCGAGTGCTTTCTCTCTCAGATGGGTGTGGAGAAAATCATCCCGACAGGGACCATTGAGGAATGTTTCGCATTGAAGCGGAAGAATCCGGATTGGTATCTGGTCGGAGAACGGGGCGGAGTGAAAGTTCCCGGGTTCGATGCGGGGAATTCCCCGATGGAGGTCACTACCGGGCCTTCTCTGAAGGGGCGGGTTGTTGTTCATAGCACAAGCGCCGGTGTGCAGGGTATAGCGTCAAGCATGCATGCGAGCGAAGTGGTTGCAGGGTCTCTTGTCAATGCAAGGGCGATTGCGCGGTATATCAAGGGAAAGGATCCTGATGTGGTGAGCCTGGTGGCAATGGGGCTGGATGGCAGAACCGATACTGAGGAGGATCTTCTTTGCGCCGAGTACATCCGGGACCTGCTTGAAGGCAAAGAGCCGAACATCCATCAGAGGATACGGGAGATCCAATTCACCAGCGGAAGCAAGTTTTTCAAACCGAGAGCCGATGGTGCGTTCCCCGAGCCTGACTTCTTCATGTGCATGGTTCCCGACATGTTTGATTTCGTGCTCGTGTGTGATCGCAGCTTCTTCCCTTGGCATATGGTGCGAATCAATTGCTGAGGGTTTGACTTTCCCTTTCTCTCTTTGTTATAGTACTTAAGCAATTTTGGGAATTTCCCTTTCTGGAGGATACAATATGGCTGGAGCAGTATCTAAGAACGCACATCGTGCCGGTGCCAAGACTTTGTTGAGCCGCTGGGGCGGTGCTATCAAGATGAGAAGTGTTTTTGAGAACGGCAAGTTGCGCCATGAGGCGTATTGCGAGAAGACAGGCAATACCGCCCGTAAGCCGAAGGATTTGATGTAAGTCAATCCTTCCTTCTCGGAGTAAAAAGGACATCGCCTAGGCGGTGTCCTTTTTTGATGTCACGTTTCAGGGTTTTCATCATGTTTTCATAACGCAAACTCAGAATCCTATGGTATAGTGAGGAATGAATACTGTGAGCATAGGACAATCATGAGGAGGATTATCGTGAAACGTCTTTCAAAATCAATCGCAAGAGTGGCACTTTCCGCACTCCTGATCGTGTCTCTGGTCGGATGCCAGACGACAGTGAAAAAGGAAGCGGAGCCTATTCCCGCTGCGCCAGTGGTGGTTCCTGTCGAGGAAAAACCCGCACCTGCCGTGGAAAAAGAGCCCACTCCCGTTCAGGAGAAGGCTCCGGCTCCTGCCCCGGCGTCAGCGGCCACGCCGTCCCTAGAGCCGGCTCCGGCTGCCGAGGTAAAACCTGAGAGCGAATATCCCTATGGAGTGAACACTATTGTTCGTAACACGAAGGGAGACAAGGAGTTCGACCTTTTCGTCATCCATACGAATGATATGCGTGGAAATTTCCAGGGAGAGGCCGGTGGTCTTTCGCTTGGGCAATTTTCCACCCTGTCTCATATCGGAAAAGAGATTACCGACAACTACATCATACTGAATTCCGGGGATATCGGTATTACCGAGGCAAACGCCATGGATGTGGCGAAAGCAATCGATGCTGCCGGATATGACGCATATACTCCTCAGACCATCCAGCTTGCTTCAGGCATTCAGGGAACGGAGAAGGCTGTAGCCTTGAGCGCCAACGCATTGGATGAGAACGGATATCTCGTGGAGACCCCCTATCAGGTCTATGACTTCAACGGTTTCAAAGTTGCGGTGGTCGGTCTTACCATGCCGAAAGATGTTGATGGCCTCTCATTCACAAGCGATCTCATCATCGCCAACGCACAGGCGGCTTTGGATATCGCCCGCCAGGTGGTTGATTACGTGATCGTGCTTACCGATGCCTCGGAGAATGGCGAACTTTCCAGTATTTTCATTGCCGAGAACCTGAAGGGCATTGACCTGATTATCGATTCTGGTGAGAAGGTTTCCGCCGTGAATGTCGGCGACACCAAGATTGTCCATGCTGATGCTGACTTGCTGAGCGTTGGTGTGGTGCAGCTGCATGTGAAAGATGGCAAGGTGGTCGCAACGTGGCCGATGAGCGTGCCATCCGATGCTATCACCAATCCTGCCGACAGTCCTTTGGTCCAGCAATTCGCCCAGGTGATTGCCGCTGCCGGATATGACCCGAATGCCGCAGTGCCCGAAGACGAGACCGTTGCAAGCCTGCTTCCGTACCCCTACGGTGTTACGCTTATCGAGAAGAATACCAGTGGGGAGAAGACTTTCGACCTTATCGTGGTCCACACCAACGATGTACATGGTCGTGTGCTTCCCCAGGATGGAGGCATGGGATATGCCAAGCTTGCAACTCTGCTGAATGCCGGCCGTTCCATCACCGACAATATCCTGGTGCTTGATGCGGGCGACACCACCCATGGTACCAACTTCGCAAACCTGTTCCAGGGCGAGACGGTTGCCGCGCTGCTTGTGGAGCTCGGGTATGACGCTATCGCTCCGGGAAGCCATGACTTCAACTATGGTCAGGAACATCTGGTGGAGATGGCGCGTCTTGCACCGTCCAACGGTGGAACGTTGCGGGTGCTGAGCGCCAACATCAAGAAAGATGGCAAGCTTTTGTTCCAGCCCTACCAAATCTACGATTTCAATGGTTTCAAGGTGGGCGTCATTGGGCTTACTACTCCTGATACGCTGGTGACCAGCAATCCGAATGACATCAAGGGGTTGAGCTTCTCCCAGGATGATTTCTACGGCACTGTGCAGAAGATGGTTGACTTGGTTCGCAGGTATGCCGACTTCATCATCATCGATGGGCATGTCGGTCTTGATGCGAACGGACCCAGTGGAATTACGAGCGACAAGATTGCCCAGAAAGTCCAGGGCATCGACCTGTTCGTTGACGGCCACAGCCACTGTGCCCTGCCTAATGGGGAGCAAGTTGGTGATACGCTGATTGTCTCCGCTGGCGAGTACCTGAAGAATGTGGGAGTGGTGGACGTATTTGTGAAGGATGGCAAGGCGGAAAATAAGAGCGCCATGCTGGTTCAGGCAAGCGATGTGATGGAGCCCGAGAAGAGCGCACTTGCGAAGCAATACGGAATTACCAGTGTGCCTGATGATCCGGCGGTGACTGCTTCGATTGAGAGCATCAACAAGAACCTGAGCGTCCAGTTGAACAAGGTTATCGGTTCCATTTCTGAGAATCTTGATGGGGAGAAAGATCATGTGCGTACCCGCAAGACCAACCTTTCCAAGATGATTGTTGCGGCAATCACCCAGGAATCTGGCGCCGATTTCACAATCATTAACGGTGGTGAGATCCGCGCTTCCTTGAATGCGGGAAAAATCACGAGAGGTGATGTGCTGAACGTGCTGCCGTTCACCAACGTGGTCTATGTGTGCGAGATCAAGGGAAGTGATGTCTATGCCGCGCTTGAGCATGGTTATTCCAAGCTTCCAGAAATTTCCGGCGGTTATGCGCAGACAGATCTTCAGGTTGTTTACAGCAAGTTCGCTGCTCCTGGAAACAGGATCAAGAGAGTGATCTTGAACGGCAAGCTGATTGACAAGGACGCAACTTACAAGGTTGCAACCAATGATTTCATGGCTGCGGGTGGAGATGGATACACCATGTTCGGCAATGTGATCAGCAGAGGCAAGATGCTCAGCGATGTGTTCATGGAATATCTTGCTGAGAACTATCCTGCGAAATAACTTGCATTGACTTTGGGGAGAGGAATTCCTCTCCCCAAAAAATACCAGCACCATATTGACAGATTACGAGGAAAGGGATAGATTCCTATTTGTTCATTCGGCTATAGCTCAGTCGGTAGAGCAGGTGGCTGTTAACCACCCTGTCGGGGGTTCAAATC
>CAVESN010000057.1:0-540 GCA_963618365.1 Bacteroides uniformis | reverse complement strand
TAATTCTTTTTGAGAAAAAGGTTTATCGGAATGCATATCGGTAAGCCTTTTTTTATATTTGAAATTGTGCAAAAGTTTGTGTAAAAAAGCACCTTTCCTCTGGGAAAAGGTGCCCGATGGTTCGCATGGCTCTTATTTGAGTATGAATGCGATATCCTCCAATGTCGCATTGACAATCGAGCTGTCATCATGGGAAATCACCTTGTCGATGATGTCCTTCTTGATGTCTTGAAGCTCCAGAACTCGTTGCTCTATGGAGTCGGCTGCAATCAGCTTGATGACTTCCACGTTCCTTGTCTGTCCGATGCGGTGCGTCCTGTCATCAGCCTGGTCCTCGGCGGCCACGTTCCACCACGGGTCAAGATGGATGACTGTGTCGGCTCCAATCAGGTTCAAGCCGGTCCCTCCCGCTTTGAGCGAGATGAGGAACACATCGGTTCCTTCCCCTTCGTTGAAAGCGTTTGCAAGTCGGATTCTCTCCTGGGCGGAGGTATCGCCTGTAAGGAGGTAGCAGGGGATTGCTTGTTTCTCAAGTCTTGC
>CAVESN010000056.1:0-13054 GCA_963618365.1 Bacteroides uniformis | reverse complement strand
AAGAAGCTTCTTCCGCCTCGGGTTTGCTAGTGGATCAAATTGGGAAGGAAACAGCGCTTATATCTTCATGCTACTCAACCGTAACACTCTTGGCGAGGTTGCGCGGCTTATCCACATCAAGACCCATCGCCACCGATGTGTAGTAGGCAAGCAGCTGCAAGGGGATGATGGCGAGACTTCCCACGAAATGCTCGTCCACCTTGGGGATGTAGACCGTGAAATTGACTGAGTCCTCCACCTCATACTTGCCGTACTCGGTGATTCCCATCAGATAAGCGCCTCGGCTCTTGCACTCCACCATGTTGCTTTGCGTCTTCTCATAGAGATCGCTCTGCGTCAGAAGCCCGATGACCAGAGTGCCATTCTCGATGAGGCTGATCGTCCCGTGCTTCATCTCCCCTGCGGCGTAGGCCTCCGAATGGATGTAGGAGACCTCCTTCATCTTCAAGCTTCCTTCCAGGCATATGGCATAGTCGATTCCGCGTCCGATGAAGAAGATGTCCTTGGAATTGGCAAACTTGGATGCGAACCATTGGATTCGCTCCTTATCCTCCAGAATCTTGGCGATCTTGCCGGGAATGGAGAGAAGCTCTCCGAGAGCTTGAGTATAGTAGCCATCATCCATTCCTCCCCTGATCCTTCCGAACTCTAGCGCAAGGAGGAATCCGCAAACCAACTGGCAGCTGTACGCCTTGGTGGTTGCCACGGAGATTTCCGGACCGGCGTGGGTGTACATGACAAAGTCGGCCTCCCGTGCGATGGAGGATCCCACCACGTTGACCACTGCAAGGGTCTTGACTTTCTGCTCTTTCGCCTTGCGCAAGGCGGCAAGGGAATCGGCAGTCTCCCCCGATTGGGAGATGACCACCACCAGAGAGTGTTTCTCTAGCTTGATTTTCCGATAACGGAACTCCGAGGCGTATTCGCAGCGCACGGGAAAATCGGTGAACTCCTCCATCACATATTGGAGTTCCATGCCCACATGCCAGGCAGACCCGCAAGCGACAAAGCAGACTTGGCTAAAGCTCTTCACCAAGTCGTCGGTCAAGCCGAGGGAAGAGATGGCAACCTTCCATTCCTTCTCTTTTCCCGAAACATAGGCATGCAATGTCTCCTCAACCACTTTCGGCTGCTCATGGATCTCCTTGAGCATGAAGTGGGGGTATCCCCCCTTCTCCGCCGCCTCACACTCCATCTCGATATGGACGTGCTTTTTTTGCACCTCGTCCCCATCCAAATTGAAGAAGGTTGCCTTTGCGCTTGTTATCCTGGCCATCTCAAGGTTCTGCAGGTAGTAGACGTCGCGCGTCTGCTTCAGCACAGCAGGAACATCGGAAGCGACAAAAAACTCCCCCTCTCCCATGCCCACAATCATCGGGCTCTCCTTGCGGGCCACGTAGATCTCTTCAGGATAATCGGAGAACATCACCTCCAGCGCATAGGAACCCCGCACCCGGACCATGGTTTTTGCCAGGGCGTCAATCGGACCCACCTTGTACTTCCTGTAGTAGTAGTCGACCAGCTTGATCAGCACTTCGGTATCCGTATCCGAGTAGAAGCGATAGCCGTGCCGCAGCAATTTCTCCTTCAGCTCCTGGTAGTTCTCGATGATGCCGTTATGCACGCCCACCACAAGGCAATCAGAAGAAACCGCGCCACACTCGGAAGAGTATGTGGAGAGATGGGGATGGGCGTTGGTCAGGTTCGGTTCCCCGTGGGTGGCCCAGCGGGTGTGTCCGATGCCGATGCATCCGGGAAGCGTTCTTCCCCCGTCCACCTTGTGGGAAAGCTGGCTAAGCTTGCCGACAGCTTTGACCACCACCGCCGGCCTATCCTTGTCACGCACGGCGATTCCTGCGGAATCGTATCCACGGTATTCCAGTTTCGAAAGCCCCTCAAGAAGCAAGGGGGCCGCCTGCCTGTGACCGACATACCCGACAATTCCGCACATCTTCCTTTTCCTCTCCTCTGTTTATGCCACCCCAAAGCGATGGTGTCCATACAAAAAGCCCCGAAACTCCTCCGAGCTCCGGGACCGAATGGCTTAAGAATCGCTTAGCGCTGGACTCTTCCGCTGCCGTCACCCTTGGCAAGGGCTTCGACTTCCTTCAGCGTGGAGAGGTTGAGGTCTCCATCGATGCTGTGCTTCAAGCAGGAAGCGGCGACTGCGAAGTTGATGGCATACTGCTCGTCATCCTTGTAGGTGGAAAGGCCGTAGATGATGCCGGCGGCAAAGCTGTCACCACCACCGACACGGTCGATGATGTCGTGCATCTCATAGTGGCGGGAGAGGTAGAAGCCGCTCGTGCCGGAAAGAGCCGCGCTCCAGCCGTTGTAGTCGGCGCTGTGGCTCTCGCGGAGCGTGACAGCGACCACCTTGACGTTGGAGAACTGCTTCTTCACTTCGGCAGTCAGCTCCTTGTAAACGTCGGTGTCAAGCTTTCCGCTGGTAACGTCGACCTTTGCCTCAATGCCAAGGCACTTCTGGATGTCTTCCTCGTTGGCGATGATGACATCCGCGTACTTGGTCAATTCCCTCATGACTTCGGGAGCGCTCTTGCCATACTTCCAGAGCTTCTTGCGGAAGTTGAGGTCGATGGAGACGGTCGCACCCGCCTTCTTGGCCGCCTGCATGGCCTTGAGGGCCGCATCGGCGGCTTCCTGGCTGACAGCGGGAGTGATGCCGGTGACATGGAACCACTCGGCACCCTTCATGATGGCGTCGAAGTCGTAATCGGATGCCTTTGCATCGGCGAATGCGCTGTGGGCGCGGTCATAGACGACAAGGCTCGGCCTCTGCATGGCTCCGGTCTCAAGGTAGTAAATACCGAGGCGGGAACCGGAAACACGGTTGATGGCGCTTACGTCCACTCCGAACTTGCGGATTTCGCGAAGGCAGCTCTCACCGATCGCATTGTCAGGGAGAGAGGTGACAAACTGAGCATCCTTGCCGAGGTTGGCAAGGGAGACAGCAACGTTGCACTCGCCACCACCGAAAGTAGCCTCGAGGGCCGGGGACTGGAAAAAGCGCTCATGGCGCGGAGATTTCAGTCTGAGCATGACTTCACCAAACGTGACAAATTTTCCCATGGTAATATCCTCCAAAATATATCTTCATATCGAGAAAACCCAATACTTGCATTCAGTCATACTAAGGTGTATTCTTTAGGCTGTCAATATTTGGAACATTGTTTCAATTTCCATTATCATAAGGAGTTCGATATGTTCGAAGAGTTTGCGAAAAGAGTCCATGAGATTGGCATCATCCCCGTTATCGCGATCAAGGATGCCTCCAAGGCAGTACCTCTCGCCAAGGCATTGATTGATGGCGGCATCCCTGCCGCAGAGGTCACCTTCCGCACCGATGCCGCGGAAGAGGCGATCAAGGCGATGGCAAAGGCCTATCCCGAGATGCTCGTCGGAGCCGGCACCGTGCTCTCTGTTGAGAAAGCCGAAGCGGCTGTCAAGGCTGGCGCAAAGTTCATCGTCTCCCCGGGATTCGACCCCGAGGTCGTCGATTGGTGCATCGCCCACGAAGTCCCCGTCTCTCCCGGACTTTGCACTCCGAGCGAGATCCAGCAGGCAATCAAGCGCGGTCTTTCCGTCTGCAAGTTCTTCCCCGCGGAGGCTTCCGGTGGCGTGAACATGCTGAAGAACTTCGCAGGTCCTTTCGGTGGCGTCAAGTTCATGCCCACTGGTGGCATCAGCCTCGCCAACCTGGCAGATTACGCAAAGTGCCCCAACGTGCTCTCCGTAGGCGGAACCTGGATGGTGAAAGCCGACAAGATCAACGACGGAAAGTGGGATGAGATCACCCAGATGTGCAAGGATGCGCAGAAGGCGATGCAGGGACTTACCTTGGTCCATGTCGGACTGAACAACCCCAATGCTGACGCGATGAACGCATCGGTCGCCGATTTCGAGAAGCTCGGCATGGCTGTCACCAAGGCCGGCAGCTCCTCCACCTTCATGGATGGCAAGATCGAGATCATGAACAAGCCCTTCTATGGCACCAACGGACATCTTGCCTACAGCTGCTATGATGTGGACCGCACCATCGGATATCTTGCCCAGTTCGGCTTCCATCCGATTGAGGAGTCGATTAGCAAGGATGCGAGAGGCACCAAGGTGGTCTACTTCAAGGAAGAGATTAACGGGTTCGCCATCCACCTTGTGAGAGCGTAACGTTCTTCAAGGAAGACACCGAGGGGTCGTAGCGGAAGCTACGCCCCCTTTCATTTTCTCATCCCGTACCTCACCAGCTCGCCGCGGAATGCGATTCTGCGATAATAGGCGGAATTGTACCCCTGAAGAAGGAGCTGCTTGGCCCCCGATTTTCCTCTCGACTCTTCCACTTCCCCGATTGCGGCAAGGAAAGAGGCGCACTCTCCATAGCATTTCCTCCTGTTCGCATCCATGATCGCCTGTACGCGAATGGCCATCCACCCTTTTATCGTCTCAATCCATTTGCCACAGGTCACGTCATCCAAAGCAAAGTGTTTCTTCCACGCATCGAAGCAGGCGAGGAACATTCCCTCGTTAGTGCTTTCAGTGGAATCATCCGTTCCCAAGAGATACTCCTTGCAGGTGAAAGAAGCAGCCCCGCACGCCCTCTTCACCATGTCATTCATTCCCGCTCCCCGAGCGCCACGGGAGAGAAGCAGCAAATAGAGAGCGATTCCCTCCTTCATGAACGTAAAGGACCAGCCAATACCCTCTTTCGGCCGCATGAAATGCTCTCTCACTTGTTCGAATTGTCCGTCGAGGAACATGATGAGAGGCAAGGAGTTCTGCTCCCAAGAAGGAAGTGCGCCGTAGTAGGAGGTGTAACTGTCCCGTATGGACTTTTCGTATTTTTCCCAATCGGAGGAGAGCAAGCGGAGCCGCAAGAAGTTCACTGCGCTTGGCTTGCTCCTACATGCCTCCGCCCAGCATTGCTGTGCGGTTTCCTTCTCTCCCACACGAAGCGCATATTGGGCAGTCAGCAAGCAAAGCTCGCTTCGCTCCTTCCCTTGCGAAGGAACCTCCTCCATCCCTTTCAGGCCGATTGCGAGCA
The DNA here is from genome assembly GCA_963618365.1 of Bacteroides uniformis. Taxonomy (GTDB): domain Bacteria; phylum Spirochaetota; class Spirochaetia; order Sphaerochaetales; family Sphaerochaetaceae; genus RUG023. The sequence goes on along the minus strand of CAVESN010000056.1, from coordinate 7,998 downwards.
TTTGCTCCTGTGTAGTCTCAGGCAATCCTCTTTGCATGAGACCGAGGTAGAGGGCAGGGTGGGATTTCGCATAACGTGAAGCGACATCCAAGACGGCCACTCTGTCTCCCAGCATCCCGGCTGCTTCCTGAAGGAGCCTGTCTGTATTGCGGGGAGGTTTCTCGGAAAGCGCTTCAATCCAGGAAGGGAGCAAAGCCCCTACATCCATCTCTTCTGCCGCCATTTCCAGGATGCTTTCCAATGTGAGGGAATAGTCGGATAGGTTATCCATCACCTCGACCATGGCCTTTGCCCGATGGCCCTCATCGGTTCCCCGATAGGCAAGATACACTGCTTCCTTCAGAAATTGTTCTTTGTCATAGTCGATGAGATCGTGATACAGCAAATCACCAAGCTTCATCGCTTCTCCATCGTAGTCACCACCCACTTCGACTTTGATGCTGGAAAGTTTCAAGGCAAGGAGAGAACCCTTCTCATACTCCTCTTTGTCAAGTGCCTCATGGAGCAACAACAGGGATTCTTCAATGTCACCAAGCACATCATCGGGATCCATGAAACGGAATTCCTCATCCGGATCATCATTCCAGTCGTCCCACATCTCGTTGTATTCGGCTTCCACCTTCCGATCCCCGTCCTGGATCTCCCCAAGCCTAGGCAGCATCGCATCAATCTTCCTTGCAAGATCATCGTCATGCTGCTTTCTGGAAGGTTCTTTCCGGGATGGACAAAAATCCGAAAGAACGGAGAGCAACCAATCCCTCCTCTCTTTCGGGGAAGGTTCTTGCGAGTTCATGGATGATGGCGGACAATGCCTCTTTGTCGCACTCCAAGGTGGCGGCATCAACTTTCTTGAGAAATGTAGGGTAATTCATGGGGGGTTTTGCGGAATCAAACAATCCGACTCTCCTTGAATAGGAGTATACACAGCTCTTGAGCCTATACATAGGAAAACTGGGATTCCTTGCAGAATTTCGCCAAATCTGCATCCCCCAGCAACTTTGGAGACCCCAAGAAGGAAGACATCCTCACGATTTCCCCTCCTTGCAATAGATCTCCAAAGCGATTCACTTACACTCACAAAAGCGCAGCCATCTCAATGCAGTGGCTCGACCTTGCCACCCCACGCCTCCACCTGCCTCTTGATCTCCTCATAGGATAGCGATCCATCCTTGAAGGATTCCCTTATTCCCGGTCCGAAAGAGATGGTCAGTGGCCCATGATTCCCTTTCTTTTCAACTTCAGAAAGTTCCCGGGGAGTCCATCCGCAATTGCAATACAAGTGAGAATGGTTGGAGAATTCGGCGACAAGCCTGATGAGGCGCATTGCTTCCGACTCCGTCAACACCACTCCCGCCTCTTGCAGATGCCGGGATAGGTCCTCAAACACTTCTGTGAAGGGAATTTCTCCCACGAAGATATCGTGGCGCATTCTCTTAAACAGCTTCTCGGGAAAAGGGGCGTCAACCACTGCAAGGCATTTGGCAAGCTTCTTCTCTTGCGGCTTCGCAGACCCCATCTCCCCGCTGTAAAATCGGACCATGGCCTTCTCTGCGTCATTCCGGAAAGAGAACTCGCAAAGCCTCTTTCCCTGGTGCGGAGAGGGGCTTTTTTCTTCCGATGCATAGTAGCCTATGGTGACCACGGGAGAATTCGCCCTCAAGTTGCCCAAGTACTCCTTGCATTGCTCCTCCTCGGGGGATACCACCTCCCCTTTGATTTCGAGGAGATTTTCCGGGACGTAGTAAGGCTTTTCCGACTGCTTGTACAAGACATATCCGAGATCATACAAATGTGAAGCCCTTTTGCCAGCCAGCTCAAGCAGCGCAATGACCTTGAATTGGTCGCCATCCAACGTAAAGTCGTCAGGCCATATCTCTTTCATATCATAGATGCGGTAGGGTCCGTTCGCCCGACGGGCTATGCCTGCGAAGGCATACATATCCCTTCTGTGTATTCGTAGGGTCTCCCGCTTTGAGGCAAGCTCCTTGTACACATCCCACATTCGCCCCAGGGGGATAGCTCCATACAAGTGGGCAGCTCCCTCAAAGAGATCCTGGAGGAAGGAGACCGTCCTCTCATCCAAGCCTGCTTCCGCATACTTCTTCTTCAGTGTTTTCTCCGAGAGAGGTGCCGGATATGCCATAGGGTATTCCCCTTTCAGTCATTTATGGAAAAGAGAATACCATCTTTTCCTGGCGAAGCCTCAAGAGGGCCCGTAGGCCCTCTTGTCTTTCTTGTCAGCAAGAAAGGAGCTCGATGATGGTGTTCTTCGCGCTTTGGGGAATGTCCAGTGCTGTGACGGCACCGATGGTTTCCGCTATTGGCCTTTCGCCTAGCACATCCATCACATCACTCTTCTTGACATTCTCCATCTGCATGACCTCCAAGGTCTGGAACATTCTCTTTTCGAGATCCTCCTTGCCATAAAGCCTTGCCTCCCTGAAGGAGACTTCCACCTTCTCCCCCGGATCCGTTTCACCTAGCTCCACCACAAGCGCATGGCATTGCGCATGGTAGCTCTCCGAAAGGATCTTTACGTTGGCCCCGGCGACCTTGATGCCATGCCCCGCTCCCTTCACTATGAGACGGTAGGAACGTTTCTTTGGGAGCACGCTGAAATCGCCAATTCCCTTTAGCGTGACTTTTGCCTGGCCTTCCTTCCAATCCCAAGAGATTTGTGTAGTGGCAAACACTCCCTTCTCATATCCGAAGCCGTCTCCTTCGTCCTCATAGAGGGAGAATGTACGGCATGCTCCGGCAAAGAGATGGATGTCCAGAACTTTTGGATTCGCATCGACCGAGTTCGCATAGCCGTGGTCCATCGGCACGATTGCTCCCTCCCTGGCAAAGACAGGGATGCGGTCAATGGTGCGTTGCACTTTGAGAAGTCGTCCCTTGCTGCCTCCATGGTAGACGGTGCCGTCGAAGAAGTCGATCCAATTCCCGGGAGGGATGAAGGTGGTTACCGTTGCCTTCATGGTCGTGTAGTCCGTGGGGGAAGTGATGGGGGAGACCATCAATTCCGAACCGAAAAAGTATTGGTTCTTCACATCGTAGGCCCTCTGGTCATCCGGATACTCGTAGTACATGGGAACGATGAAGGGGATGAGGTCATGATTGACGCGCCAGTTCATGGTGTAGGTATAGGGCACTAGTTTATGCCGAAGCCTGAGCGCATCCGCCACATACCCGTCATACGGCTTGGGATAGGACCAGGGGAGCTTGTCGAAGAATGGATTGGCCGAGGAATGGAGCCGGTTGATTGGCGAAAATACTCCCAGCTGCACCCAGCGAACGAAGTTCTCGTTGTCCCGGAATCCCCGTGTATGGCCTCCTATGTCGTGGCTCCACCAGCAATAGCCGATATTGCTTGCCGTCGCAGTGAAATAGGGCTGGAAATCAAGCGATTCCCAGGAGATGATAGTATCTCCGGAGAATCCTACAGGATACCGATGGGAACCAAGCCCGCCATAGCGGGAGAAAATCAGGCCGCGTTTTTTCTTTCCCCTCTGGCTGTCGATGAAGTGGAAGTGGTTGAGCATGCGTAGCGGATCCAGATTCGGAATATGGGAGTGGGTACCCTGCTGCCAGTCAATCCACCAGAAATCAACACCGATCTTCTCGTGCGGATGGTGCAGAAACTTGAAATAGGCTCCAAGGAACGCCTTGTTCGTGACGTCGAAGGCGATAGGTTCGTCAAGCGAGGTGTTCACTCCAAGCTCCTTTGCCATCGCTTCATACGCATCCTCATACGGCATGACCCCGTCGGCGGGATGAAGGTTCAGTGTCACGCGGTACCCCTTTTTGTGCACCCAATCCAAAAGCCTTTGGGGATCCGGGAACAGTTCTTTGTTCCACGTGTATCCCGTCCATCCCCTTCCATACTTCTCCGGCACGTTTACGATATGCCAATCCATGTCCAGTACTCCGACGGAGAAGGGAATGTCATGCGCCTCGAACTCGTTCAGAAGCTCCATGTAGCTCTCCTCGGTATAGGCCCAGTAGCGGCTCCACCAATTGCCCAGGGCATAGCGTGGGAGCAAGGGAACCTTGCCGGAGAGCAGGTAAAAGTCATGGATTGCCTTGTAGTACTTGTGGCCATAGCCGAGGTAGTAATAGTCAAGCTCCTCGTGTCCCCGTGGCTGTGGCCACCCCTGCTCGTCCACCGTCAATGAGTGCGAGTCGTCAAAAAAGGTTCTTCCACTTTGGTCTATCAAGCCAAACTCCAGAGCAGTGGCGCCATTGATCCTGTCAAGCGTGCGCGCAGTTCCCTTCAGGTTGTGCTCCCGTGGCGGATTACCATACTCGGTAGTTCCGAAAAGCCATCTCCCTCCATAGTTTGTATAGTTGTGCTTCAGGTCGATATACAAGTTGTCAGGAGAGAACCGCTTCTTGTTGTAGACCAGATGGAATGATTTCGTGGAAATCTCAAGCCGGGACGGCTCATCAAGCACCTGGAATTCAGGCCTAGGAAAATCGCGGTTGAAGACCACCTGGGTGGGCAGATCCTCGAACTCCCCGGATTCGGAATATTCCATGCGCAGCATCTCCTCTGTCAGCACAGTGAACCGATAATGCTTTCCCTGCACGATGGCGAGGGGATTGGCTTTTCCTTGTACGTGAATTTGCAAGTCTTTTACGAGTTCCATATTCTCATCCTTTTACTGCACCGGCGGAAAGGCCGCCGACAAGATTGTCCTGCACAAGCAGGAAGAGTGCCATAACCGGCACAAGGCTCAATACAACTGCCGCCATGAGAGGCCCCCAATCGGTGGAGTATTCACCGATATAATCCCGGATACCAACCTGTATCGTTTTCTTGAGGGAAGAGTTGATGAAGATGTTGGCATACATGTACTCGTCCCACCCCAACAAGAAGCAATACATGCTGGTGGCCGCGATGCCGGGCTTTGCAATCGGGAAAATCGTCTTGAAGAAGGCTTGGAACCGATTGCAGCCGTCGACCAAGGCCGATTCCTCGACCTCCCAGGGAATCTGGTTGAAGAAGGAGCACAGGTTCCATACGGCGAACGGAAGCGCAAACGAGCAATAGATGATGATCAAGCCGGCATGGGTGTCAATCAGGTGAAATTGCTTCATGAACACGTAGTACGGCACAGAAAGCAGAATCCCCGGGAACATCTTCGTGAACAGAATCCCAAGCTTGAGCTTCTCCGCGAAGAAGATGTGATACCGGCAAAATCCGTATGCCGCGGCCATCGCCATGGTGATACTGATGACAGTGACGAGAAGCGCGATATAGATGCTGTTCAAGAAGTACCTGAAGAAATGACTGTTCGCCAGGACATGGAGGTAGTTGCCAAAAGTGATATAGGAGGGAAGCAGCTCGTTCACATTGTAAATCTGCTCCTCACTCTTGACGGAAGTGAGTATAACCCACACGAAGGGAACTAGGACCCAAAGGACAATCAGCGCCGCAAGCACATAGGTGACAATTCGTTCAAACTGTGTACGTTTCATACCTCAACCCTCCCTTTTCCTTGGTTTCTTGTCCGAAGAGATCATTTTGATGTAGAGGGTGGTAAGAAAAGCGATAATCACGAAGATTTGCGTGCTTGCCGCCGCGGAATAGCCGAACTTGTGTTCCACGAACGCAAGACGATAAGCGTGAGTGTACATAATCTCCGTCCTATACAGAGGACCTCCCTGCGTCATCAACCAGATAGCATTGAAATTGTTCAGCGTGGAGATGATGTTGAGAATTACCGCCACAGCCATGGGCTCCTTGATGCAAGGAAGCGTGATAAAGAAGAAACGCCTCAGCTTCCCCGCTCCATCGATGGCAGCCGACTCGTACATGTCATGGGAGACTCCCTGCAGTGCGGCCAGAATGAAAATCATCAAGAACGGCATGCTTTTCCAAATGTTCGAAAGGATCACCATCGGCATGGCCGTATTGACGTTGCCAAGCCAGGCAACAGGATTCTGAATGAGATGCAAACGGATAAGAACCGTATTGAAAATACCCACATTGGTATCCAGCAGCGAGCTGAAGACCAGCGCGCTGACGGCAGAGGGAATGGCCCAGGGAATCATGGAGACCGTCCGGGAGAACCTGCGCCCCAAAAATTGCTCGTTCAACACCAATGCGGTGCCAAGGGCCAAGACCACTTGGAACACGATATTGGCCACGGTCCACACCACCGTCGTCCAGATGGAATCCCTGTATATTTCGGATTGGAAGATTTTCACATAGTTTGCAAGCCCCGCAAAAGTGCCAAACGTCTTCGAGTTGGCACGGGTCATGTCATAGTTCAAGAAACCGATTACCACACCCCTACACAAGGGATAGACGCTCAGCAGGAAGATACCGATAACTGCGGGAGCAATCAGCATATAGCCATACCGGTTCTTGATGAAATCCTGCTTTCGGTTGAATTTCACTTCACTCATACAATGCTCCTGAAAATAGCTCCCGGGAACAGCACCCCGGGAGCAGGATTGATTACTGATAATTCTCGGCGATGAAGGCATTCAAGTCGGCCTCAAGGGCATCAAGCGCCTGCTGGGATGTCGCCATGCCGAAGAGCACCTTGCTGAACGAATTGCTCACCAGCTCGTCTACTTTGGCTGCGTTTACCACGCGCGGCCTTGCCTTGGTGTCCGGACCTTCGTCAAGGAAGACCTTGAAGTCAGGATTCTTTGCCAGCGCGATTGAGTAGTCGATATCCGAGCGGGCGGGTATGCGTCCTGCCTCATAGAGCACGTTGTCGCAATCCTTTCCGGTAAGATAGTCCACAAAAGCCCATGCGGTATCGAAGTTCTTTGTGTTCTGGTTGATGCAAAGGTTGTAGCCTCCAAGACACGCAGCCCGAATCGAGCCCTTCGGCATCGGAGCGATTCCGAATTGCAATTCGGGATTTCCGCTTTTCAGGTTCACATAGGCCCAATCGCCGCAAATGAGGAAAAGAGCCTTGTCCTGGATGAAGGGGATGTAGGCCTTCGACCAGCTGGTGGCCTCCTTCATCGATTCGGGGAATGCATGGTACTTCTCCTGCAATCCCGCATAGAAACCAAAAGCCCTCTTTCCGCTCTCGTTGTTGACAGTGACCACAGGCTTCTCCCCCGTGGTGTCGATAACCGGGTTATCCTGAGCCATGAAGGCGTTGAAGACATGGTACCCGTCAAGTCTGGTGGCGATTCCCCAATACCCCTTCTCGGTAGCCTTCTTCACGCAATCCTCGAGCTCGGTCCAGTCATTCGGGGCATGGTCATAGCCGATTTCCCCGAGAATCCGCTTGTTGTAGTAAAGTCCAGTGTTGTTGTAATACCAGGGAACCGAGTAATAGCCTCCCTCGAACAATCCGGCATCAAGTGGTCCCTGCAAATACGCCTTGCCGGTTGCCTTGATCTTGTCGGACAAATCCCTGACGATTCCCATCGCGGCCATGTTGATCGGCCATCCTGCGTTGTCGAGCGCCACCACATCGGCTCCCGCTCCTGCCAATCCCTGCGTGGTGTACTTGGCGACGATTTCCTTTCCCGTGAGCGATTCGATGTTAATTTTCGTCCCGGGATACTTCTCCTCGAAAGCTTTTGCGGCCTTGAAAAGCGCGGAATCCTGCGTCTTGGTGAACTCGTTGTTGACCAAGAAGGTAATCTCGCCTTTGATTTTGGATTCCGATGTGGCCGGGGCGGACTTCTCGCCTTGTCCTTGCGCAAACAGGGATGATGCGCACATCGCAAACGCAGCAAAAGATACAAGCATCTTTTTCATGAGTAACTCTCCTTTTGCTAGCTATCTTCAAAGTGAAAAAGGAAGCTGGGAATGGAAAGTTTTTCGAAAAACGCTCTCTTCTTTGAGAAAAGAGGGGGAACAGCAGCTCCGTTTGGTAATAATTTTCGCTCTTTCGGCAAGGAAACAACAAATTTTTCCTATCCAAGGCTTCTCACATATGCATCAGGAGAAAGCCCCTCATACTTCTTGTAGACCTTGGAGAAATAGGAGACATCGGCATAACCGACACGTTCCGATAC
>CAVESN010000055.1:6819-13126 GCA_963618365.1 Bacteroides uniformis | reverse complement strand
TTGTATTTTTTACATGCAGTACAGCAGCATCTGAGGTGTTCGAAGTCTTAATTGTGGCTCCAGTTATCGTACATGTTCCATCGGTAATATCTAAGGCGCAATACCCGTCAATAACTGTAGACTCGCCTGAAATCGCAACTGTTCCGAATTGCTGCTTCACTGCAGTGGATTCATTTCCACTTCCTGTGATTTTCGAATCCTTAACGGTTACGTCGCTATAGTATATATTAAGAGCATTGCTTGTGCCCTTGATTGTGGAATTGGCAGAGATTGTCATTGTTGCCATTCTTGCAGACACGGCTTCAGCCTCAGTTCCAGTCCCTTCTATTGTGCTATTACTAATTTCCAATGTTCCGTAGATGGCTGACACAGCAGCGGGTGTTATAGTCGACGTACTAGGTTCTCCATCATACTTGAATGTACCTGTTGTTCCACTATTAATAATTTTGGAACCTTCTATCTCAACTTCAACCTTGTTCTCTTTGTTAAAACTACCGACAACACTATCTCTTGCATTACAACGGAACACGGAATCTATAATAGACAACTTCCCTTTTGAAACATATATGACTGTGCAGGCTAATCCGGTTTGCTCGAAATTAATGTTCTGGAATGTTACAACTCCGGTAGATTCAATAACATAGTCCCCAAGGACAGGATCATCCTCTCCTCTCTCACTCTTAATCTTTCCATTCTTGAATGTGATAGTTTTAGAATCTTCCATCACAATCTTATTGCCCTCAAGGTTTAATGTCTTATTTGCAAGATTGATTGTCAGATTTTTGTCAATATCAAGATATTCCAAATCATTGCTTGTTCCTGCCGCACAATTATCTAAAAGTGTGATTGTACCACCGTCTGCTGCTTTGGTAACTGCATCTGCAAAAGAGTAATAATTAACTCCCGCAACCTCAGCCACAGCCTCTCTTGTAGCAACCGTTATGGGCGAGGCATGGAAGACACGGAGCGTCATGTAACCTGTGTCCGCTTTATACTCATAGCTCTCGGCAGTTGTTCCCTCTACATACGCTTCAACTACAGTGCCATCATGCCATACCGTGCTGACCTCCTGGTTCTTGCCGAGGAAGAAAGATACCGTGATGAGGGTTGTGTTGGTCTTATCGGCGCTCAGCGTCAGATCATAGTTTACCTTGGACTGGTTGCTGCCGATTTCGATATTTTCAGGAGTAGTCGCATCATTACGCACGATACCCTGCGTGCTGTCAGCCGTTCCAGCAGTCCCGGTTTCAACCGTAACGCTGTCGGTGGTTGTCGCAATCAAGGCGCCTTCCGGATACGTGACGCTCATGGTGCCGACCGTAAGGGTCTTCGCCGTGCTGACTTTCGCAGTGGTGGAATCGCCGCTAATTTCTTCAACATCCAGCGCCCTGCTCAGCGTGAGCGGCTCGATGTTCTGGAAGCTGTCGATCTGGATGGTTCCCGTCGGGTCGTTCTTCAGGATCGTCCCGCCGATCGTGGTCGTGGTCCCCTTCTTGACGGTGAACTTCAGCGTGTAAAGGGCCGCCTCCACCGTTATGTTTTCAGTGGCGTTGTTATCCTCGCTGTTCACCAGCTGCTGCGAGAGGACGAACTTCATCTCATGATCGCCGATGATGTCCGTACCCTCGGTGACATTGTAGGATATGTTCTTGAATGTGACCTTTTTGTCCTCTTTTACCACATCTCCATCCCCAGTCGTCGACACGGTGACGGTTGCGCCATCGACGCTGTCCGTCACGCTGAGGGTGAATATGCTCGTTGACTTGATGTTATCCGACGAGAAGCTGATGCCGTTTGTGGCGTCAAACTTGATCAGGGTGGTGGGGTTCTCTCCAAGGACGATTTCCGCCGTCGCATAGGTGGCGCCCTTGTCCACGAGGTGGTTGTCGACCGTCGCCACATACTCTGCCGTGGCACCTTCGCTTATGGAAACCTCGCCTTTTTCAGATACCGTGACGTTTGCTTCCTGGTATCCCTCAAGCTCGATCTTCCACAGCCCGTAGGAGAATCCGACCGAGTTCAGGGTCTTTCCCGAGAGGCCCTGGGTGGCCTTGTAGGATGTATCACCCTCTTCCTTTGTTGCGGCCGCAACGGCCACGAACTTGCCGCCGGTCGAACCGGTGGTGTAGCCGTCGTCAAGCTTGGTGGCCTTGTAGAACCATACCAGCTTCTCAACCTCGCTGCTGTACTCGACCACGGTGGTGACCGCTTTCGATCCGGCGCCGAACGAGATGCTTCCGAGCCTGTCCTCGGGAGCCGACACGTTCTCCGAGCATGCGGCGAAGGCGAAGGCCATCACGATGGACGCGATTGCCGTGAAAAGGTTTCTTCTTTTCATGTTTCTCTCCTTTCTTCCTTATTTTCTCTGGAGCGTGCAGTCAAAGCCGAGGCTTCCCCCTTCCGTCTCCACGTGCACGCTCACTTCACACCTTGTTTTTCCACTCAGGTCCAGACAAGCGGTGTACCAGCCGTCCCCATCCGTCTCCCCCGCCATCTCCTCAACCGTTCCGCCGCAGACCACAATCGCGTAGGTTTTGGTGTAGCTGGTGTTCGAATTCAGCATCGGCCTGTACACGACCTGTACGGCAGGGCCATCAACCTCCACCGTCTTGCCACTTGCGGTCTCATTCCCGTCCACCAGGAAGTCCCCGCAGGGGATCGAGCCCAGCTTCCTGAACTCGACCTTTCCGATTCCGATGTCATAGACGGCGTACTCTGCTTCCTTGTCGACCTTCCTGCCACCGCACACTCCGCACTCGCTGAACTTGTATGTCATGCTTCCCGTGCTGCGATTCTGCCACTCCCCCCACGAGTGGGACTCTTCCCCGACCTTCCTGCCGTCAGACGCGCACTCGTGCCAGTGGCTGTCCAGGTCGTACTTCCACTCGGTGGATACGGTGTGGTGGGGGATGGTCGTATCCCTTTCCTGCATCTCAGTCCCGCCCTTATCGCTGAAGTACTTGCCGCAGAGGGTGCAGTGCCAGTATTCGGGGTTTCCGTCCTCCGTGCATGTCTCGGCCTTGGCCTCTACGTGCTCGAGGGAGTGCGCATTGGAATCAACGTCAAGGGTGAGGCCCTCCAGGTTTGTCCCGTACCCTGTCCCGTCCTCATCCGTGTAGTAGCGGCCCACGCACTCATCGGCCGCATCGCATGTCCAGTATTCCCGGCTGCCAGTGGAGGTGCAGGTGGCCTTCTTCTCCGGGTGGTGCGTCATGTGGTGCAATATGAGGTGCTCCGCTTTCCCCTCGGAGGCCTCAATCGCCTTCTCGATGACAGCGCATATGTCGTGGGCGCTCGCCACCTTCGTGTCCTCCACCGTCCCCAGCGTGCTGATCACGGCCTTGTCGAAGAGAGATCCGGTTTCACCGTTGTAGTAGTCCGTCTTCTTGTGGATGCCGCCGATCCTCACCTCGCCGCTACGGATGTTGATCTTGCTTTTCGCACCATCGCTTATTGTGGCTTCGTCATCTATCTCGTCCTCCACCGTCCCGTCCCCATTTTTGTACTTCGTGTAGATGCTCGTGATGGTGATGTCGGATGCGATGTCGAGAACCGCGCCCTTGGTCCCGTCAGTGACCACCGCAACCTCCCCGGAAAGAGTGCCATCCACCCCGCCTATGCCGAGATGTCCGCTCTCTCCGATGTACAGGAGCTTGTTGCCGACTCTCCTGTCGTCGACGAGGTGCCCCTCTATCGTGACCTTGTCCGAGTTGACGGCAACGGCATACGGCTCGTGCCTTGCCCCGTTGAAGATCACGGTCGTCCCGTTGCATATGTGGACGTCGTCTCCGCCCTCCACCACGAAGAACGCCTCGCTGGTGTCTGCGAAGTCATACCTGAAGCCGCCGAAGTCTATGGTGAGGCTTCCCGCGAACTCGCCGGGAACAGTGATGCCGCCCCTGAGGCTCTCGTCCTCCACGTAGGCGCCATAGCCAGGTCCGGTTATGCCGTCGCTATCCGCAGCGAGGACGGGACGGGTGAGCACCACGACCCTGCCCTCGTCGCCAGTCCTTGCGGCATCCCTCGTCTGATTCTGCTCCATCATGTGGCGTATCGCCTCGTTCGCCGTCGCGAAGTAGGTGGTGCCGACGCGCCATATGTTCCTGCTGGCACCTGAATCATTCTCCATCCCGTCGTCGATGTAGACGTTGTGGTCGCAGGAGAGCGCGAGCACCAGGACGGAGAGGAGGAGAATGGCCACTCTTTTCATCGCTTTTTCCCTCATTCCGCCCTGCCTCCATAGTGGTGCGCCATGCCGAGGTACGGCGTGAGGTGCAGGACAGCCGACCCGCTTTGGAACGTGCATGCCGCGTCCAGCCCCATATTGAGCGAGAGGCCGCCGCTTACCCGCATTTCTTCCTGTATCCCGATTATCCCGAGGAGCGCGTATGCGTACTTGTCCCCGTCATCCCTCAGGACGAAGTCCGCCCCCACCGAGTGCGACAGGTATGTCCTGAAAATCCGGCTTTTTGATTCAAGCACCTTGTAGCGCATAAAGAGGGAGAGCTTGAGGTCGCTGTAGGAGTGGAAGTCCGCATAGTCGTGCCATTGCCAGGCGAGCGAGGTGCCCAGCGACAGCCTGCCCCCAAGGTTGTAGCTGAGGCCGACTCCCCCTCCCGCCCCGTAGCGGGAGGACCTTTCATCGGGGGTGCGGCCTCCAGAGTACCACACATGCTGGCCCGAGTACGGCACCAGCGTGAAGGACAGCTCCCACCTCCTTGCGGATCTGTCCGTCCCCTCCTCTTTCCCTGCGGGAGGGGAATATGTTTCCCTTGCGCTCTCCGACCAGTTGACGCCGTCGTAGGATGCCTGCACGCTGAGGGTGCCGCCTTCTTCCCCGACGGGAAGCACCACGCTTGTTACCGTGCTGTCAACCACGGTCCATGCATCGTCATCCTCTCCGCCAGACTGCCAGCGGTAGTACCGGACATCAGCATCGTCCGTCACCCAGCTCCATTTGATGGAGGAGGGAAAGAGGGGGAGGAAGGAGGACAGAAAAAGGAAAAGGGAAGCGAGCAGCGCCCTTCTCAGGCGCTGTCCGCCTACCCCTCTACTCGTGCCGCTTTGGTGGCAGCGGGAACCTAGGGAAGGATACCCCCCCCCCCAGTATCTCTTTTCCATGCAAGAACCTATCTCATGCCGCATCTTCAACGCCACCCGACTTATCCACTATTATAGATATTTGTATGCTGAATCTGTAGATTCACAATATCATGGAATGCCAAAAGAGAAAAGCAATTTCGGACATGATTTATCAAATTTCGACAAAAACAAGGAAACAAAGGCTTTGGGATCCACATCACATGGTAGAATTCCAGACATGAGCTTTTTCGGATGATAGACCTTTACCACCACCCATATTGTATGGGTATCCATTCCTTACTTGCCTAGACCATGCAAAACAGATACAACGGTTTGTATTTATTCTACCGATTTCGGCTTGTTTTATGCGTTATTGGTATATTCCTCATTGGCAAGTTTTTCCGCAGCAAAGTTTTGTCCAGAAGTGCAACATACCTATGCTTCGCTACAGCGATGAGCTTCTCACCGCCTCTGTGAAGATGCAAAGGATACCTTGCTCATGCCCATAGCTTTTTTGCCAAAGCTCAAACTTATTACTGTCCAGGAAATTCTCACTCAAGAGGGTTTCTTCCCAATTGATGGCAGACAAACAACCAGTTACTTACAAATATTATATCTTATTTATTATTTCTTATTCATTATTTTGTGCCATCAGCATCTTCCCAAGCCTCGCATCGCGGATTGCCTCCTGAATGGGATACGGGTCCTTGCCAAGCATGCATAGCTCTATCATGCGCACCATAGCAATTTCGTCATTGCACAAATTCACATCACAGTATGCATTCGCAAAAAGTGTCTTGTCACCCATAGTTACATGAGTAAGGGCGAGGGATGTGTTTCCGAATCTTCTCTGAGTGTGAAACTCGAAGGGAAGAAAGCAAGGATACTTTTCCTCATCCACAACTTGCACTCCCCTTTCGGTAATCACTCCCTTCTCCCCACGGATCTCGAATCGGAGGGGAAGGAAAGCGCTGTGGTACTGATTGCTCGACTGGTCGTAGAGGGCAATCTTATTTCCGAAATCCATGATTCTGATGGATCGTAGATACTTTTCCGTGAGACCACGAAGCACCACTCCGGACCTGTCACCTGTCTGGATCATCCTAGAAGGGAAATCGAAGGATCCCCTCATAAGAGGCATTTCGTCTTTCAAGGAGAAGAGGGAACGGATGATGGAGGCGGCATGGTGGCAATGAATTCCGCTGAGGGAAAGTTGATCGATCTT
>CAVESN010000055.1:0-6809 GCA_963618365.1 Bacteroides uniformis | reverse complement strand
GAGGAAGCACTTGTTTCACCGCGGAGAACAGGGGTGTGTACCAATATTGCTCCATAACGGAAATGTGCAAATCCCAAAGAAGATGGTATTCAAGCTCACGCATGGAAAGGAAAGAGGTCTCCGAAAGAACCTTCTCTCCCCTTTCGCAAAGCAGGCAAAGGGTTTTCACTAGCTGGTTGGGACCGGAAGCGACAATCACAAGGTCATGGTTTACCGCAAGAGCCTGATCCATGTGGGCAACGGCGGGAAGAGCTTGCTCGCGTAGCTCCCTTGCCCTCTGGGGAGTATGGGTATACAGGGAGACAAGTTCGAAATGGTCTGGCACCAATCGAGCAAGCCGAACATAGCTCATGGCTCTCCAGCCACTTCCAAACAGCACATAACGAATCATGGATACAGAGTAATCCCGTTTCGATGTTTCGCAAAGAAAAAGTAGTTACCTGCCTAAACGGATTGCGAGTTTTGCCATGAAGGAGGCGCTTTTATCAAGGCAGGAGAGATCTATCTCCAAATGGGAGCTGTGTAGGGGATAAGATCCCCCTACCCCCACATGGTAGAACATGCCGGGAACGAGCTGTTGGTAGTAAGCGAAATCCTCGCCTCCCATATCTCTGCTGTCTAGTTCCATGAAGCGCACACCCTCGTCCCGTGCAAGATTCCGAGCCGTCTGGACTAGGTTCTTGTCATTGTCGGTTGCAGGTGTTCCCCATTTAAGCTGCAGGTCGACTCTGTATCCCAATGTTTCAAGTGCATTGCATTGCTCTTCGAAGCTCTTCTTGATCAAAAGCCTCACTTCCGGCTTGAAGGTACGGTTTGTTCCTTCCAGAATCACCTCATCAGGGATGATGTTCCAGCTCGTGCCACCCTGGATATGGGTGATGCTGACCACCGCTTTCTCATGGGGACTTACCTTTCGTGAGACAATCTGGTTAAGACCGCTAGATAATTGGCATGCTGCTACAAGAGGATCCAGCCCTTCGTCCGGCCGTGCGCCATGGCATCCCTTTCCATGGATGGTGATAAAGAAGCGATCCACCGCGGCGCTGATTGCTCCGTCACAGAGTGCGATGGTGCCACTTTCCAGCATGGGCTGGATATGGAGACCTAAGACTCTCTCCACTTTGTAGCGCTCAAACAGACCGGTTTGGATGACAGCCTTGGCTCCCCCACCTGATTCCTCGGCAGGTTGAAAGAGAAGCAGGATCCTTCCATGGATCTTTTCTCGTTGTCTTGCAAGCAAATTTGCCGTTGCAAGAAGGTTAACGATATGGAAATCATGGCCACAGGCATGCATGACCCCCTCCTTAAGGGAGGGACAATCAAGACCAGTCTGTTCCTTGATGGGAAGGGCATCTATGTCACTGCGTAGCAGTATTGTTTTTCCGGGAAGAGCGCCTTCAATGACGGCAAGCGCTCCCGTATTAAGGCCAAGTTCCAGAAGTGCAACTCCTTGTATTCCGGAAAGAATCCTCTTGATTTCCTTGGTTGTCTCAAATTCCTGGAAGGAGATTTCCGCATGCTGGTGAAAATAACGCCATGTGCCTTGCAAATCCATATATACCTCATAAAAGACCACCCCGAGGGGTGGCCTTGCTTACAGCACTTTTTCCAAAAACTCCTTGGTCCGGTCAGCCTTGGGATGGTTGAAAAACTCATCAGGGGGAGCCGATTCAAGGATCTTTCCTCCGTCAAGAAAGCATACCCTGTCTGCGACCTCCCTTGCGAATCCCATCTCATGGGTCACAAGAACCATGGTGATGCCGGTATGAGCAAGAGACTTGATGACTTCAAGGACCTCCTTGACCATCTCGGGATCAAGTGCGCTGGTAGGTTCGTCAAAGAGCATGATCTCCGGCTCCATGGCAAGGGCGCGCGCGATTGCGATACGCTGCTGTTGTCCGCCAGAGAGCTTTCCGGGAAATTGGTCAGCCTTTTCAGTAAGCCCTACCCGCGCAAGCAGCTCCATCGCCTTCTTTGTGGCTTGCTCCTTGCTCCATTTGTTCACTTTCATGGGTGCATAGATCATGTTCTGCATGACAGTGAAGTGGGGAAAGAGGTTGAAATGCTGGAAGACCATCCCGATTCCCTTGCGGATTTTTCCCAAATCCGCCTTGGGTGCGGTGATATCCTCTCCATTTACCAGCACTTTTCCGCTTGAAGGCATCTCAAGCGCGTTGATGCAACGCAGCATCGTGCTCTTTCCCCCGCCTGAGGGGCCGATAAGGGTGACCACCTGGCCTTTCTCGATGGAGAGGTCAATTCCCTTGAGCACTTCGAGGTTTCCGAAATTCTTGTGGACATCCACAAAAGCAATTGTTGGCTGCATACTCATCCCCTTTCACTCCGGTTGACCCACTTCTCAAGCCGTCCCATGAAATACGAGAGGACCATCACCAGCACATAGTAAATCAATCCTGCGACAAGATAAGGCTCGAAGAACCGATAGCTGACGACTGTAATCTGGTCAGCAGCGCGAAGCAGCTCGACCGCTCCGATATAGGACAGCTGGCTTGATTCCTTGAGAAGCGCAATCGCCTCGTTAACAAGAGCGGGAAGGATATGCCTGAGCGCCTGGGGAAGAATGATGTCCTTCATCATGTCCCCGTATCCCACGCCAAGGCTCTTCGCCGCCTCGAACTGTCCCTTGTCGATGGCCTGGATGCCACCACGGAAAATCTCCGAGACATAGGCCGCACTGTTGAGGCTGAAGGCAAGCACACCGCTCTGGATGGCAGTGAACCTGACACCAAAAAGCTGGGGAACACCGAAGTGGATGATACAAAGTTGCACAAGCAGCGGAGTCCCGCGGAAGATGGAGGTGTAAAAACGGCCAAACCACTCCAATGGTTTGGAGTGGCTCAGCTTGACGAGGGAAAGGAGCACACCGAGCAGGAAACCGAAAATCGTACAGAAAAAGGTAACCCGCAAAGTGAGCAGCGTTCCGTGATAGAGAAATGGCCAATATTGCCAAACACTTGAAAAATCAAGATTCACAGGCTTTTCCTTTACAGGATGAACTCTTCGCTCAACCAGGAAGCGACAATCTTGTCAAACTCACCGTTGGAGAGAATCTTCTGAAGCTCGGCATTGAAGGCTTCATAGTAGGGAGAGTTCTTCGGGAAACCCAGTGCGAAGCAATCCGCGTCATGCTTGCCAAGCAGGGAAAGCTTGAGCCCCTTGTTCTGCTTGAGGAACTGGGTGGCACCGGCACCGTCGATGATGCAAGCATCGGCCCTTCCGCTCTTCACTTCCTCCACGCATGCGGGACTACCCTGGATACCCACTGCCTTCACGTTGGGGATCTGCTCTGCAATCTTCTGGTAGTTGGTCCCGAACACGTAGGCGACAGTCTTGCCGTCAAGGCTGTCAAGGTCAGGATAGGAGTCTCCCTCGCGGTAGACGATGGCATTCCTCGGCCAGAAGAAGGGAACGGTGAAATCCAAGGTTTTCTGTCTTTCGGCAGTGGGTGCCATGCCACCGGAGCAGAAGTCAATCTGTCCGGACTGGATGCCGGCAATCAAGCTCTTGAAGGGCATGTCGACGAAGTTCACCTTGCCGCCAAAGTGATCCTCGACAATCAGCTTGATCATGTCGATGTTCATGCCGATGTTGGTCTTCTTTCCTGCGGCATCCATGGTGATGGACTCAAAGGGGACGAACGTCGCGGAGCAACCAACACTCACCGTTTTGCCCTTGAACGGGTTGTCGGGGATGCTGGAAGCATTTTCCTGGGAAGAAAGAGGAGCGCTCTCCTTGGTTCCCTGCGCGAAGACAGATGTGGCAAGAAGAGCCACCATCATCAATGCAATCGTATTTTTCTTCATTTTGATTCCTCTCAAAATCAAGTTTTTTAACTTTTGTAATATATATTGCTTTCTTGAATTTTTATGCAATAGGTTCCCTCGTTCTTGTCGATTTATGCATCATTGCATCCCGCAGGGAAGGAAGGCTATACTCCCCATCGTGAAGGAGAAGAGACAATGCTTCCGATAGACGGACATACCAACGGACCCGCTTACAAATGGCCCGACGGCAAAAAGATTGCCGTGATGATCACATTCGACTTCGATGCCGAATACCTACGTAAGAGCAGAGCGGAAAGCAAGGGAAGGAAGATGGGATTCACCGACCTCTCAAGGGGGCTGTACGCACCTCATGAAGGACTGGCACGAGTGCTTTCCTGCCTGGACATCCATAAAGTGAAAAGCACCTTCTTCATCCCCGGCATCATCCTTGAGACCTATCCTCAGTGTTGCAAGGAGATAGCATCGCGTGGACATGAGATTGCATACCACACCTTTGACCACAATGCCGACATCGACCTGTCCAGGGAGGAAGCGGTACGGCAACTGGAAAAGAGCGAGGCGTTGATTGAGAAGCTTACTGGAAGGAAACCGGTGGGAAGCAGGGGGCCCCTTGGCATCATCCACCCCTACACCATGGAACTTCTCAAAAAGAGGGGTTACCTCTACGAAAGCACCATGAAGGATTGCGACTGGGCCTATCCGGTGGAAGACTCCAACCTGATCGAGCTTCCCAACGAGCAGACGATGGATGACATGACCTATTGGTTCTTTACCTTCAGCTATCCTGCAGTCAGGTCGATGTACACGACACGCGAAGTCTTCGCCAACTGGCAGGATGAGTTCGACGCCCTCTCCAGGGAGGGGAACAAGATTTTCATCCTGAAGCTCCACCCGCAGATGATAGGAAGGGGAAGCAGGATCAAGCCGCTTGGAGACTTTATCGAATACATGAAAGAGAAAGGCGGCTGGATTACCACATGCGAGGATGTCGCAAAGTATGTTCTTTCCCAGAAGGAGGCCTACCATGGATAAGATGATGCAAAACCAGGGAAAGCTGGAAGATGTGCCACGCTGGCCAAACGGAAAGAGAATCGGAATTACGCTCGGATTCGATATCGACGCGGAAACCATGTGGACCACCCACGGGGAAGTGGGAGCACGGCATATCACCGACATGTCCCGCGGTGCCTACGGGCCCAAACAGGGAGTGCCACGCATTTTGGAGATGCTGGACACCTACAAGGTCAAGGCAACCTTCTTCATCCCAGGATGTGTCGCGGAAGCCTATCCCGAGGTAGCCAGGGAAGTCGCAAGAAGAGGGCATGACATCGGCTTCCATGGTTGGTTCCATGAGGACAACCCCTCCACCACCAAGGAGGAAGAGGATGCAATCATGACAAAGGCAGAGCACCTGATAAAGAAGCTCACCGACTACCAGATTGTAGGACACCGCGGTCCAGGAGGGATAGTCCACGGCTACTCCAAGGAGCTATGGCTGAAGCATGGCTACATCTATTCATCCAACTGGAGGGATGCGGACGGCCCCTTCATCCACGAAATCGACGGGAAGAAGGTTCCCTTGGTGGAGCTGCCCAAGGACTCCATGTTCGACGATACCGCCTATGACTTCTACACCGACACGCCACCCGAAAGGTATGAGCTGAAGAGCCCACGGGAGATGGAGGAGATATGGAAGGAGGAGTTTGACGCATTGGCAGAGGAAGGAAGGATGATCAACTTCGTCCTCCACCCACAGTTCGTGGGGCGTGCAAGCAGGGTTGCCATGCTAGGAGACCTCATCAGCTACATGCTTGCGCACGGGGCATGGATTGACACCAACAAGGCACTTGCCGAGCATGTGCTCAAAGCCAACAATATTAAATAACAATTATTATTTAATAAATAAATATTATTACTTAACATATTTCTAACTTTTATTTATACGCAAGGTTCAAATGAGCTTGTGGATAAAACAAGATCAGGCAATCTGAGGTTTCAAAACCAAAGGTTGCCTGATCAGCTTTTCTTCGAGGATATGCTCAAAAATGGGGAAAGAATCATTGCAGACTAGAAGGTCCTCAGCAAAAAAGCCATATAGTGAGGAAGAGTCAGCACCTCTTTTGAGCGGCCAACATTGTAATCACCCAGCTTGATTGCGCTGTGTACGTGATATTTTTCAGGGTGGCTCAAAATTGTTTTCGTGCTCTTGGCATTGCCGGTTGTTGCCTTTACCTCCACAAGGGTGCACTGACCTTTGTAGCGGATCACAAAGTCTACCTCCAGACCCGAGTCTTTATGGAAATAATAAAGCTTCCGACCCATCTTTGAGAAAACATCCGCAATCAGATTCTCAAAAATAGCTCCCTTATAGCCGTAAAGATTACCTTGCAGGATATCGTACTGAGTGCCTTCCTCAAGCATGCTGACAAACAGCCCCATATCACGCATGTATACCTTGCATATGCCTTCCTCCGCATTCCCTTCCAACGGCAGCTCTGGGATGGAGAGGTTGCAGCATCGACAGATAATCCCCGCTTCCTCAATCCATTGCAGGCTTCCCGCATATTTTGCTGCCGTGGAGCCCTTCTGGACAACAGAATACTGAAATTTCTTATTTTCCTTGGCCAGCTGACGAGGTATCGACTGGAAGCACTCTTTGATGCGCGACTTATCCTTTCCTTGTGCGTATTTCACCATGTCATCCTCATAGGAACGTATGATGTCACGCTGGATGTCGAGTACCGCATCCATCCGTTTGCAATCCACAAAGGTCTGCACCGCATCCGGCATTCCGCCCACAACTGCATATTGCAGTAGGAGCTGTTTCATGCGGGAGTGCAATGCGTCCGGCACCGGAGTCTCCGTATCCAATGATTTTTGCAACATGGCAATGACAGTGTCAGTGATTCCGTTCGCCCACAGGAATTCTTCAAAATCCAACGGATACAGGCTCTTCGGGGATATCTGTGGGTAGAACAAAAGCCATCAAGCAGACTTCTTCTG
>CAVESN010000054.1:0-13135 GCA_963618365.1 Bacteroides uniformis | reverse complement strand
CGGTTCCCACATCCATCCGCTCCGTAATCATACGGCGCATCCTCAAGGAGCAGATTCCCACCCTTTTCGTGGCCGATCGGAAGTTGAAGGATGTGGCTGTCTCTAGCGAGCAGGAGACTGCCAGGCGGAGGGGGGAGTGCAGGGAAAGTGGCGTTGTCGATTCCCTTGCGCTCAAAAAGATAAAGGGTTGTCTTTCCTATGTGGTGGTTCCCACGGGTGACGGAAGCGCCGATGATTATCTCGTACAGCACTTGACGCTTCCCTCGCTTGCAGTCACCCATGACATTCCCCTTGCCGCACGGCTCATCGCCAAGGGTGCCGTCGTGCTTGATGACCGGGGAAATGTCTACGACAAGCACAATATCGCAGCACGCCTTTCTGAGCGCGACATAAACACCCGCCTTAGGGAGTGGGGAGTGCAGAACGAACGTACTTCCCGGATGGATGCCCGTCAGCTCAAGGCCTTCAGCGATGCATTTGACCGGACACTGGGAAAGATGCGGAATCTCCGCCAGACTTCTTCTTAAGGGTTTTCTTTCTTCGCAAGAATTTGCTTTTCTTGCACTTTTTCTTCCACGATCAATCAGTTTCAGGAAAAAGACGGTATCTCTAAGTATGAAGTACCAGATAGCGTGTCTATGTTTTGATGTGCGTGACGAAGAGGAGCTAAGGTGCATGGTGGATTGCACGGAGGATTTCAAGCCTTCCATCCATTACTGGACGGTTGCAAATCCCCCACGGCTAGAGGAGCAACTGGTTCTCACTCTCTCGAGGGACCATCTCTCTCTTTTTCGTGATGTGCCGATGGTGAGCGAGATGTTTCCACAAAAACAAGTCCTTGTACTGGTGGACGGCTTGAGCGAGAAGATCGCCGCCCTTCCCCAAGGGGAGAACCTGTGGTATTGCGACAGGAGCGGGGATGCACTGCAACTGCAGGACCGCCTCTACCACCTGCTTTTCTCCCGAGGAAGGGAGGATGCGAGGGCCGTTATCCTCACCAAGCGGGAGGTGGAGGTGTTCCAGCTTGTCGCGGCAGGTTTGCCTAGCAGGGAGATTTGCCAAAGTCTTGCCATCAAGCGCACTACCTTGAACACCCATAAGAAGCATCTTTTCTTGAAATTCAAGGTGCGTTCCTCCGCGCAGATGATCGCTGCATGCAATTCCGCCTTCTACCACGTGGGGAGATGAAGGAAAACCTGCCCTTCAAGGGCAGGCTCCGCATGCGCTTAGAACTCGATTTGTCCGACTGCCCTGGGGTAGGGAATGACATCACGGATGTTCTGCATGCCGGTGACGTACATGACTGCCCTCTCAAAGCCGAGTCCGAACCCGCTGTGGGGGACAGAGCCATACTTTCGCAGGTCCATGTACCACCAATAGGGTTCGGCTTTCATGCCAAGTGAGTGCATGCGCGCATTGAGCTTGTCGTAATCGACCTCTCTCTCGCTTCCTCCGATGATCTCTCCGAGGCGGGGGACAAGGACATCCATGCCACGAACCGTCTTTCCATCCTCGTTCTGCTTCATGTAGAAGCTTTTGATCTCCGCGGGGTAGTCGGTGACGATGACGGGGCTCTTGCAAACCTGCTCGGTGAGATATCTCTCGTGCTCGGTCTGGATGTCGCTTCCCCAATGGACGGGGAACTCGAACTCGGGGTTGTGGCTTTCTAAGTGCTTGATTGCCTCGGTGTATGTCATGTGGGCAAACGGGGTTTCCACCACATGGCGCAGGGTCTCGACGATGCCGGGCTGTATGCGCTTCTCGAAGAATTCGAGGTCTTCCGGATTTTTCTCAAGTGCCGCGCCAAGAAGGAATTTCAGATATGCCTCGGCGACATCCATGTTGCCTTCGATGTCGCAGAAGCTCATCTCCGGCTCAATCATCCAGAACTCCGCGAGATGGCGCTTGGTGACGCTGTTCTCCGAGCGGAAAGTGGGGCCGAAGGTGTAGATGTTCTTCATCGCCGTTGCATAGGTCTCACCTTCAAGCTGTCCGCTGACAGTGAGTTTGCTCATCTTGCCGAAGAAATCCTTTTTCCAGTCGACTTTGCCATCCTCTGTGCGTGGTACATTGTCCAGGGGAAGCGTCGTGACGGTGAACTGCTCTCCCGCTCCCTCGCAATCGCTTGCGCTGATGATCGGGGTGTGCACATAGATGAATCCGTTTTGCTGGAAGAACTGGTGGGTTGCATAGGCGAGGGTGTTGCGCACTCGCATCACTGCGCCAAAGGTGTTGGTCCTTGCGCGGAGGTGGGCAATCTCACGCAGGTATTCGACCGTCTGGAATTTCTTCTGGAGGGGGTAGTCGTTCGGGCAAGGGCCGATGAGAATCACCTCTTGCGCTTGCATTTCGACGGCCTGGTTGCCACCTTGGCTTGCGACGATCTTGCCACGGCAGGAGACTGCCGCGCCTGTAGTGATGGAGGAGAGCAACGCATTGTCGCCAAGCTTCTCCTTGTCGATGACCACTTGTAGCCCGTTCAGGCATGATCCGTCGTTGACCGAAAGGAAGCAGACGTTCTTGCTTTCCCTTTTGGTCCTCACCCAGCCCTCTGCCACAACCGTCTCATCGCCTGGCTGGGATGCAAGCAATGCCTTGATACGGTTCTTCTTCAAATCCATGATGAAGTCTCCTTCGCAAAATACCGCTCCGATGGTAGCACAAACCTTTTCAAAGAGGGAATAGTCACCATAGTAAGGTTGTACCAGCGAAAGAAAAAGGTCTCTCTTTTCAAATGCACACTTGAGCAAAAGGCAAAGGTTTACTACCTTACCCATATACCTATGATCCATTATGCGGTGCTCGGTTCGGGTTCGAACGGTAATAGTTATGCGGTAAGTGACGGAAGCCATACTCTTTTGGTCGACCAGGGATTCAGCCTGGTCGAGCTGAAGCGCCGCCTTGCGCAGTTCGGTTTTCCCTTCGAGTCCGTTATCGGCTGCTGTGTCACCCATCTTCATCCGGATCACGTGAGGGGGGTTGGCACCTTCGCCCGCAAGAGTGGACTGCCGGTCTGGCTTACCCGGGAGATGGTGCACAAGGAGCCGGTGGTGTTTGCGCGGCTGAATCTTCCTCCGCAGGCGGTGCATGTGGTGGACAGCGGGAGTGCGTTTGATGCAGGCCCATTCCACCTGCTTTGCCTGCCAACCAGCCATGACAGCGCCGGTTCGGTCTGCTGGAAGATCGATGTGCTCGGCAGGTGCGTGATGGTGCTTACCGATACAGGATTCACCACGCCAAGGCAGTGCATGTGCGCCCGGAATGCGGACGTGCTCTTCCTGGAAGCAAACTATGACGAGGAGATGCTTGCAAAAGGGCCGTATCCCCTCTCTCTTAAGCGCAGGATTGCGGGAAAGTGGGGACATTTGTCCAACTATGATGCCATCCGGTTCCTTAAGGAGAGTGGTTTCCATGGCGAGCGTGTCTATTTCATCCATCTCTCCTCGACCAATAATAATCCCGATTTGCTTGCCTTTGAGGCAAGCAAGCACTACCCAGGCCCTTTCACTGTGTGTGAGAAGGGAAAATGGTATGAAGGAAAACTCGCATGAAGAAAAGCAAGAAACCCATTTGGAGCTACAAGGCTATCAAGCATCTTCCCAAACGACCGGATGGATTGACACCCTATCGTGTCTATTCCTACACATTCCGTGCGCTTGTCGAATGTGCCGCAAGCAGGTACCAGGATCGCCTTGCGCTTACCTCCTGGCAGGACGAGGCAAGCGAGGTCACTTACCGCGAACTGCAATACAAGAGCCGTAATTTTGGCCTTTTCCTCCTTTCCCGGGGGTACAAGAGGGGAGATCGGGTGCTTCTCATGGGCGAATCGAGCCCCACCTGGATAATAAGCTACCTCGGAATCACCAGCGTAGGGCTCACTGCGGTGCCTGTGCTTCCCGAGTTCAGCACCAAGGATGTGCATGGCATCATCTCCGAGAGTGAAGTGAAGGGTTGCGTGGTCAATGTCAAGCATTTCGAGCAATGTTACCTAGGCCATGAATCGCTTGATTTTATCAGGCTTGAGGACCTTTTCTGGATGGAGAGGGAAAACCTCGACGGCACCAGGGATTCGTTCCAGAAGGCTCCCGGGGTCAGCATGACCGAAGCCAAGCCGGAGAAGGGGTGGGAAGCTGTCTGGGAGGCGTCAAGGCCGGAGGAGGAGGATCTTGCCAGCCTGATTTTCACCAGTGGAACGACCGGCAAAAGCAAGGGAGTCATGCTCACCCACAAGAACCTTGTCTGGAATGCGGACATCTGCTGCGTGCGTTTCTTTAGGACCAAGCCGGGAATGAGGGCTCTCTCCATCCTTCCCGTGAGCCATGTCTATGAGTTCACCACGCTGCAGATGCTGGGACTTCTTAGCGGGTTCGCCATCCATTTCCTGGGAAAACCCCCTGCACCGACAGTGCTCTTGAAGGCAATGCAGGAGATTCGGCCCAATGTCATCATGACGGTTCCCCTTTTGATGGAGAAGGTTTATCACTCCAGTGTCGGCCCCATCTTGAAGAATCCGAAGCTGAAGTTCTGGCTCCACTGGAAGCCAAGCCGCCATTTCATCTGCCGTGCGGCGGGAAGAAAGATCAATCTCGCCATGGGAGGGAAAATCCAGTTCTTCGGCATCGGCGGGAGCGCGCTGGACCCGATGGTGGAGAGGTTCCTCTTCAATGCCAGGTTCCCCTATGCGCAGGGATACGGGATGACGGAGACCAGCCCGATGATATGCGGCCATGGCCCCTATCCCCGCTGCCACCACCTCGGCTTCCTCGGTCCCATCTTGGACCATGAGGAGGTGAGGATCGACAACCCCAACAGTGAGGGTGTCGGCGAGATCCTCATCAAGGGACCCAATGTCTTCTCCGGTTACTACCACAACGAGGAGTTGAACAAGGAGTGTTTCACTTCCGATGGTTTCTTCCGCACCGGGGACCTCGGTGTATTCAGGAAGGGGAGACTTGGTATTCGTGGAAGGACCAAGACGATGATCCTTGGATCGGGGGGTGAGAACATCTATCCCGAAGCCATCGAGAGTTTGATAAACAGCAGTCCGTTTGTCAGTGAAAGCCTTGTGGTCGCAGAGGAGGGTGGGCTCCTTGCCCTCATCAAGCTGGATCTCGAGTCCTACGCGAAGAGCATGCAGATCTCTCTGGATGATGCGAAGGAGTCGGCAAAGAAGTATGTCGAGGGGCTCAGGAAAACCATCAACAATGACCTCGCCTCTTTCTCCAGGATCAGTGAAGTTGAGCTTCAGGAAAAGCCTTTTGAGCGTACTCCCACGATGAAGATCAAGCGTTTCCTGTATGAGCGGAAGACAAAGAAGAAGGAAGACCTCCCCCAATAAGGGTATCAACCCCGAATATCCGCCTGAAGAGGCGTAGTCAAAGTTGTGGTTTGATGATGTGGTGAGAGCAAATATTCAAAATAAGATTGATTTTTTTGGCGGATGGACGTATGCTTTCGAGCAGAGAAGCTTGTTGTATGAAAAGTAAAAGATTGGAATATATGCAAATAGTTACCGGGGGGGGTATGTCTGTAAGGAGATAGCCTTCCTTCGCTTACACAAAAGAAATTTTCTCTATAAAGCACAATGACCACAAGGCAAGTATGTCCTGTGGTCTTTTTCTGTTTTTGGTTCAGTAAATTCCTCTTTTCCAGGAAGAGGGGAGCGTGAATGCAACTACAAATATAAGGAAGGTAAAGGAAATGAAGAAAGGAGTGACACTTCTCATTATGGTGTTTGCCGTGGTGTTTGGCTTTGTCTCTTGTGACGACTCAAATGGTACTGCCAGGATTGTTTCGGATGCCGCCTCTTTGAAGAGTGCTATTGCAGATGGGAAAGTTACCGCCATCTATCTTGGAGATAATATAGCTCTGGAAGATACAATTGAAGTAACTAGGAGTCTCACGCTTGATTTGAATGGGAAGAAGATCTCAAGTAGCAGTGAGACCGGTGTTTCCGCAAAAGGGAAGAACGTCGTAGTTACAATTACTGGTAACGGTGAGATTGAAGCGGGAAGGGCTGTAGAAGCCATAGATGATGCAAAAGTCATTATTGAGAATGGCAAATACAGCGGAACGTTTGCAGTTTGTGCAGGGCGTATCTATAAAGATGAAAATAGCAAAATAACAAGTGTTTCGGATGGTCACGTAGTAATCAACGATGGAGATTTTACATCAACTGAATTTACTGTTCCTGTATGGGGTACAAGCTCTGCAGAGATTAAAGGAGGTACCTTTACAGCAACGGATAACGCTGTTATTGGAACAAACGGTTCTCAAGAATTACAAGAAGACAAATATACCATTACTATCAGTGGCGGTACATTTAACGGAGGAATAACAACTGGCGGGTACATCGCATGTGGTATCTACATGGCTAACACTGGTACCGTCAATCTCTATGGCGGTACATTTGATATCACAGGAGGGGTTGGCGTTCTTGTTCGTAGCGGTAAGCTCAATGCAACAGGTGGTAAAATTACGCTCAAAGAAAAGGACGGACTGACATCAGGCAGGGTTGGCGATTCAACAGTTACCATCAAGACGGACTCACAGATTGTTGTTGATGACAGGGCTGGTTATCCGGGAGAAGCCCCTGAGGTTGTAACCAATACCGCCAGCTTTGCAGTTAAAGATACCTTGGGGAATGAATACGTGAAAGCCTCCGTATAATCTCTGGTATTTGGATTTGGGTGTTCACCCGACTTTCTTTGGGATGAACACAGAGATGGCTACTTCCGCACCCTCTGGGCCAAGCCGGAGGGTGCTTTGTTTGTGGTGGGGGAAAAAGAAAAGGCCACGGGGGAAGAATCCGTGGCCGGAAGGAGGTGCTCTTACAGCACTGAACCATTCTTGATTAACGCATTTTTGTTGATGACAATGATGCCGTCATGGTAGGAGTACATCTCGAAGTCTCCTTCCTTGCGCGGGATGTCATCAATGCCGATGCGGCATCCGTCACCGATACGCACGTTCTGGTCGATGATGGCGCGCCGGATGATGGTGCCCTTGCCGATGCCGATGTTAGGCCTTCCGAGGCGGAGGTTGTCCGCTTTCTGCTGCTCGGTCTCGTAGATGCTCGCTCCCATGTAGTAGACACCGTCAAGCGAAGCTCCGCTTTCAATGATGGTGCGTATGACGATGATCGAGTTGACGACGTAGGCGTTGCGGGAAGGAAGGGAGAAATGAAAAGGCCCCAGAGTGGTTCTCCGGGGCTTTCCTCTTTTAGGGTTGGGCTAGAAGGTGAAGCCGAATCCGAGCTGGGGCAGCACCATCTTCCCCTGCCATTGCCAGTCGTCCCTTGCATCCTTGCTCCAGATGAAGGAGATGCCGGTGCCGAGGCGGATGAAGCAATTGGCCGAGAAGTCGTACATGAGATACCCCAGAAGATCGACGCCGTAGTCGGTCTTGTCGCTATGCATGATGAAGGATGGGCCTGTGAGCATCATCATCTTCCATCCCTTGTTCCCAAGCTTGTGGGTCATGGTGAACGCGGGGCGGATCTCGTTCTCATCCATTCCCTTGCGGTAGGCGTACATGACATTGAATCCCATGAAGTTGTTGAATGTCATGCCGAAGTCCATGTTGAATGCAAACTCGAAATCGTTGTCTTCCTTGTCGAAGGTCCACAGCGCATAGGCGTTTTCTGTGTTCAAGGTGGTTCCGAGCTGCGCCTTGATGGAGGTCGCGAACAGCGATCCCGTAAGTGTGGTGATGGCGATGAGCGCCATAATAACTTTTTTCATGGTCTGAAACCTCTTTACACCCATCATAAGAAAAGAAGGATTCCTTCGCAAGAAGCGCTAATAGTTGTAAATCGCTCCGATAAACGGCATCAAGTTGTACGCGAGCGCCATGGCACCGCTGCTTCCCTCCGCATAGACTTTGCTGCTTTTGGCCGAGGCGACTGAGTGGCTGATGCCACTAAGGTCACGTTCCGAGAGATCCATCTTCAGCCTGATGTTGTTGGAAAGGGGAATGTCGAGCCGGATTCCGGCGCGTAGAGCGAAGTGCTTGGCGAAGTTCAAGATGAGTGCGCTTTGCAAGGATGGGCCCGCATAGAGCACCTGCAAGTCAACTGTGTCGTTTCGTGCGCTGATGTACTTGAAGAAGGCTCCACCGTCCATCTCAATGCCAAGCCTCTGCTTCTCGTCGAAGAAGCACCTCCAGCTGAGCATCACCCTTGCCTTCCATCCGAGATGGTAGTCGCTTTCCTTCAGTCCGAGATTTCCCTCAAGCATGGAATCCAACTTCTCATGGTCAACGGTTTGGACAAGCATCTTCTGGATTGTGAAGCCATAGACCAGGCCGAACCTAGCCTTGCTTTCAAAGTAGTTTGCACCCTCAAAGTCAAACGCAAGCAGCAAATCATGGAATTTTACATTGTCGAACTGGTAGGGGTTCTTCGCCTTCATGGCGCTTGCTATTGCGCCGGTTCCCTCTACTTCGTTGATGTAGAGGTCCGCATTGATCCCATAGGAGTCCCATTGCGGGGCGATGGCAAATCCGAGCCAGGAGTGCGTTTGTGCGGCGAGGGAAGAGGAGATTGCAAGGAGCACAAGAAGAAGGATGCAGTGTTTTCGCAGCGGCATAATAAACTCCATTATGTGATATTAAAAACAGAACAATTGCTATTATATTTGACAAAAACCAAAATTTTGTCAAGAAAGAAAAGAAGAAGGTTCTTTCAGCCATGCCGTTGCATTCCCCAACCAGTACGGTTCGTGCTATACCCATGCCTATGGCAATTGATATCAGAATCACGAAAATAGAACCGATTTCCTCGCCCCAGGAGCTGGAGCGCAGGTTCCCGCTCTCCCCTTCGTCGCAGGATTTCATCCTTTCCTCCCGGGAGACTGTCAACCGCATCATCAAGGGAAATGACAAGAGGCTCCTCGCCGTCATCGGACCTTGTTCCATCCATGACACCAAGGCCGCATTGGATTATGCGAGGCATTTGAGAAAACTGGCCGATGAGGTGAGGGATGTGATGTTCGTGGTCATGCGTGCCTATTTCGAGAAACCACGCACGGTGGTGGGTTGGAAAGGGCTTGTGCTGGATCCCGATATGGACGGTTCCTACAATATCCCCAAAGGCATGGAGGTGGCAAGGAAGCTGCTGCTTGAGCTTACCGAGCTGGGTCTTCCTCTGGGGTGCGAGGTGCTTGATCCGATCATTCCCCAATACATAGACGATCTTATGTGCTGGTCCTCCATCGGGGCAAGAACCACAGCAAGCCAGACCCACCGGAACCTTGCAAGCGGACTCTCGGTGGCTGTCGGTTTCAAGAACTCCACAGATGGGGATGTGAAGGTGGCAATCAACGCCATCAAGAGCGCGCGCAACCCTGCCGCATTCATCGGTATCGATAAGAACGGGCTCTCCTCGGTCTTCCATACGAGCGGAAATGACTGCGGCCATTTGATTCTCCGTGGGGGCGAGGGTTCGCCCAACTACTATGAGGAGGATGTCGAGGAGGCGAGGGAGGAGATGAAGAGGGCGGGACTCGATCCCTCCATCATCATCGATTGCTCCCATGCAAACAGCAGTAAGATGTGGCAGCGGCAGGCACGGGTGCTCCGCAGCGTGATCGAGCAAGCCTGCTGGGGGGAGAACTCCATCAGAGGTTTCATGATGGAGAGCTTCCTCAAGAGCGGAAACCAAGAGATTCCCCAGGATATCTCCCTTTTGGAGTATGGCAAGTCTGTCACCGACGCATGTGTGGGGTGGGATGAGACCCAGCGTCTTATTCTCAAGGCTGCCGAACTGCTGCGCCGTGGCCAAGAGAAGCCGCTGTAAGGGGGAAGATATGGAAGAGAAAAGGATAGTCGTGGTGCTTGCAGACGGGTTTGAGGAGATCGAGGCGCTCTCTCCCATTGACATGCTGCGCCGCATGGGGGCCCATGTGACGGTTGCAGGCTTGGGAAAGAAAATCATCCTCAGCAGCCATCGTGTCACCTTTGTCGCCGATGCAATATTCGAGGAAGTGCAGGATGAGCCGTGGGATGGCATCGTGCTTCCTGGGGGTGCAAAAGGGGCGGAGAACCTTTCAGCAAGTGAGGCGGTGCTCACCTGCGCGGTTCGCTTGTTCGCCTCGGGAAAACTGGTCGCAGCGATTTGCGCGACTCCTGCGGTGGTCCTGGGGCAAAGTGGCATCCTGGAAGGGAGAAAGGTCACCTGTTATCCCGGTTGCGACAAATCGGCACCCGATATCCGCTTCGACCATTCATTGCGGGTGGCCGCCGACGGGAACCTGATTACCAGCCAAGGTGCGGGGACTGCCCTTGATTTTGCCTTGGAGATTGTCGGATATTTGTATGGGAATGAGGCGAAAACTGCTTTGCGGCAACAAATCGTCTATTGATCAAAGAGGGATGGGAAGGATGGCTGGTGTCGGTTTTGATTGCGAGAGATATTTGAACGAGCAGACTCGTTTCATTTTGGAACGAATCAGCAAAAACGAGGGTAAGCTTTATCTGGAATGTGGCGGGAAGCTGATTGCTGACTATCATGCCTCCAGGGTGCTTCCCGGTTTTGACCCTGATGTGAAGATGCGAGTCTTCCAGTCGCTTAAGGAGAAGATCGAGGTAATCATATGCATCTATGCGGGTGATATCGAGCACCGGAAGATTCGAAGCGATTTTGGTATCACCTATGCGGACAATGTCCTGAAGCTGGTGGACGACTATACAAAATGGGGACTTTCCTGCAACAAGATTGTCATCACCCGCTACGAGCACCAGGAAATGGCGGACAAGTTCAAGCGGCGCCTAGAGCAAGATGGACTGGAAGTGTGGCTCCATCGCCCCACCAAGGGGTATCCTGGAGATGTGGAGAGGATTGTGAGCGACGAGGGGTATGGAGCGAATCCCTATATTCCCACCGACCGTCCTCTCGTGCTGGTAACGGCTCCCGGTCCCGGAAGCGGAAAGCTTGCGACATGCCTGAGCCAGATGTACCACGACTACAGGGATGGCCGAAAGAGCGGGTATGCCAAATTCGAGACATTCCCGGTTTGGAACCTTCCCATCGACCATCCGGTGAACGTCGCCTATGAGAGCGCGACCGCGGACATAGGAGACCAGAACAGGATCGACCATTTCCATCTTGCCTCCTATGGGGAGGCTACCGTCAACTATTCCAGGGATTTGGAGGCGTTTCCACTTTTGGAGCGGATTTTGAAGAAGATTACCGGCTCCTCCGTCTACAAGAGTCCGACCGACATGGGAGTGAACCGTATCGCCTTCGGCATTGTTGATGACGAGGTGTGCCGCACGGCGGCAAGGCAGGAAATCATCCGCCGTTATTTGCATGCCCAAAGCGATTTTGTGGTGGGCATGTGCACCAAGGAGACTGTGGACCGCAACTTGGAGATTATGCATCGCTGCAATCTGGCGGAGCTCGACCGCCCCGTGGTCTCTTCGGCAAGGGAGGCCAGAGAGAGGGGAATCGTCAGGAAGAAGGGCTTCGGCGGCATCGTGTGCGCCGCCGCCATCCAGCTTCCCGACGGGAGAATCGCCACGGGCTGCAACACCCCTTTGATGCATGCGGCTTC
This sequence comes from Bacteroides uniformis, assembly GCA_963618365.1. Taxonomy (GTDB): domain Bacteria; phylum Spirochaetota; class Spirochaetia; order Sphaerochaetales; family Sphaerochaetaceae; genus RUG023. Next base: position 1,583 of record CAVESN010000054.1, on the reverse strand, counting down.
AAGCGTGCTTCTCAATGCGCTCAAGCTGCTGGGGGAAGTGGACCATGATACCGACCTGATCAGCCCTGCAATCATCCGCAACATCACTGACTTGAAACGCAACACCCTCAGTGGAAAAGGTGTTTCAATCAATCTGGATGAGATGCTCATCTGCCTTGCAATGAGCGCGACTGTCAACCGTTTCGCGGAGAAGACTATGGCCCTGCTTCCTCAGCTGAGGGATTGCGAGATGCATCTCACCCACATTCCCTCCAGTGGTGATACGGCGGGGCTGCGCAAGCTGGGCATGCATGTGACCAGCGACCCGAAGTTCCCTCGCACCAACTTCTACCATCCTCTCTAACCTATGACTCTCTCGACCAAAGGAAGATACAGCATGGAGGCGCTTCTGTTCCTAGCTGTAAGCGGCAAGGAGGAGAATGGCATCGCCATAAGCCAGGCGACAGGAATCCCGCCGGGGTATCTTGCGCAACTGATGATGCCGCTACGCAAGGCTGGCATTGTCTCTGCCCGCCGCGGTGCGGAAGGTGGCTATACCTTGACAAGAAGGGATGTGACGGCAAAAGAGGTGCTCGCAGTCAGCGAGGCGGCGCTTCATATTCCGTGCGGCGAGTGTTCCCTGCAAAATGAATGCGCTACTGAAAAGTTCTGGACAAGTGTCCAAAAAACGGTGGATAAGGTAACTGGTTCCGTGACCTTGGCCGAACTGGCAAAGAAGGTGCGCCTTCTTGGCATGGGGAGCGGAATATGATTGTCACCACCCGTGCCCGTTATGGTCTGAGACTCCTTGTCGACATAGCCCTCCATCCGGGATCCTGCCAATTGTCCCAGGTTGCCAAGAGAATGGAAGTGGGGCTTCCCTATTTGCGACAGCTTTCACTTCAGCTCTCCCATGCGGGGATCCTCTCCTCCAGCAAGGGGCGCTGTGGCGGAGTCCAGTTGGCCAGACCCGCTGAGGAAATCAGCATGAAGGAAGTCTTCACTTGTCTTGAGGGTGACATATGCCTTACTCCCCGGAACAACCACGAAAGTCCGTATGCTGCGGCTCTGGGGATGTTCCTCTATGATTCCGTGGATGAGAAGCTTGGGGAGATGATGGCCAATGTGAAGCTCTCCGATTTTCTTGGATCCACCAGGGAATTCATGATTTGAACAAATGTATTTTCTCCCTGTTGACACGATGGCGTAAGCTAATTATTAATAATGTTACAAACTTACTAATAAAAGAGGTTTTGTATGGCACGCATTTTTGATGATATCACCAAGGCGGTGGGACATACCCCGCTTGTGAGAATCAACAAGCTGAACAAGGGTGGAGCGACAGTGCTTGTGAAGCTGGAGAGCTTCAATCCCCTCTCATCAGTCAAGGACCGAGTAGGAGTAGCATTGATAGAGGATGCCGAGAAGCGTGGCTTGATTAAGAAAGGTTCAACCTTGATTGAGCCGACCAGTGGCAACACGGGAGTGGGGCTTGCCTTTGCATCGGCGGTGAAGGGATACAAGCTCATCATTGTCATGCCGGAGAGCATGTCCATCGAACGGCGCAAGCTCCTTTCCGCCATTGGCGCAAGCCTTGTGCTCAC
>CAVESN010000053.1:8659-13156 GCA_963618365.1 Bacteroides uniformis | reverse complement strand
CCTCAAGGCGATGCTGGATTGCCTCAGGCTTGTCATCCTCACGCTGGATGAGAGCCTCTCCTGTCTCGTCGTCCACTCCCTCGACTTTCGGTGGATTGAACTCAATGTGGTAAGTCTTTCCGGTACTCTTGCAAATGCGCCTGCCGGAAAGCCTCCGTACAATCTTCTCATCCTCAAGCACGAAATTGACTACGGCATCAATTTTTGCCAGGGAAGAGAGGGCCTCAGCCTGCATGACGGTCCGCGGGAAACCATCAAGGATGAACCCATCTTCCGCATCACGCTCGGCAAGGCGGTTTTTCACCATTGCGATGGTTACCTCGTCTGGCACCAGGGCACCGGAAGCGATAAGAGACTGCACTTGCTTGCCAAGTTCAGTTCCATTCTTGATATTAGTCCTAAACAGATCGCCCGTAGAGATGTGTGGAATGTGGTAATGGTCTTTCGCCAATGCGGCTATAGTACCCTTGCCTGCTCCCGGAGGGCCAAGAAACACAAGATTCATTTGTTTTACCTCTTTGACTATGATAGCAGTGCTCTTCGCTCTTTGCAACGCGAACAAAGATGCGCTACTATCTTGGCGAAGGAGTCAGCCATGAGCAACAAGATTGTCCTGCATGCCACCGATCTCGATGGCTTTTTGAACGAAGAAGATAAGCGTCGCCTTGATACCGTCAACGAGATGTATGAGAAGTCCCTCTCCCATTGCAAGGTTCTCGACCAATCAAGTGATGTGATCCAACTTGAGTGCGCCCGAAAGGGGCTTATCGAGACCAGCAGGGAAATCGGGAAGTATTTGAAGAAGGTGACAGCCGAAGTCAAAAGGATTCATGTCTATTCCTTCGAGACCCCCCAGGAGCAACATGGAGAAGCTTCCCGCCTCATTGCCAAGCTCAGAGACCCGAAGACCCAGCATGAAGAGTTTCTCTATTATATTCAGAGGGCGTACGAGATGCTCTTTGAGCATGTGTATGGAGATGCGGCACTTCCCAACAAGCGCAGCATCATCCTCAAGACTCCTGTCAACATTCCCGTGCAGAACTATGCAGTGCACCGCATCCCCGATGTGGACAACTTGATTCACAACAGCGTCATGTGCGTCATGCTCAGGGGCGCACTTCTTCCCTCCATGATTCTCAGCAAGGAGATCCAGGAGTTCAGCAGCGATGGATTTGTCACACCGTTCGCTCTTTTCAAGATCAAGAGGGACGAGAGCAAGAAGGAAAAGAACATGGAATATGTGCTTGACCTTGACCGCTCCTTCTTCAACCTCAAGGAGCTTGACGGAAAAGATTTGATTTTTGCAGATCCGATGAATGCAACCGGTGGCAGCCTTGTGACCATTGTCAATTACCTGAAATCCCAAGGCATCCATCCCGCATCCATCAAGTTCATCAATGTCATAGCCGCCCTCAAGGGGAGCCTCAGAATCTGTCGCGCACTGCCCGAGGCTGAAGTGTATACACTCTGGATGGATCCCGTGCTCAATGAAGCAGCCTACATCCTTCCTGGATTAGGGGATGCGGGAGACCGTCTGAACGGATTCGACCTCGGTCCCAAACCGCGCAACATGATCCAGTTGATCGCAGACTACGGCAACAACATCAACAACCTCTATCGTGCACAGGTGCGCGAGATTGAGGAAACGGTCATGGGAAAGTGAGAAAACTTCTTCTTCTCCTCCTCCTCGCAGTATGGTGCTTGACGGGCTGCACGCATACACGTGCAGTCCACCATTTTCTTTCCGAAGGAACCGCTGGTCTTGACAACAAGGAGTATGAGAAAGCATACAGTTCCTTCTCCCAGGGACTGGAATCCTATCCCGACAACGAAAAGCTTTTCTACGACAAGGCACTTGCATCTGCCCTTACGGGAAGGTACGAGGAGGCAATTGTCATGTGCGACCAAGGGTACAAGCGATGGCCGAACCTGCTCCGTTTTCTCAAGTTGAAGTATCAGACATACATGAAAATGGAAGATGCAAGAAATGCCATCATCGCCATGGACGAGGTGCTCAAGCTCACTCCCAGCGACACAACGCTCAGGTTGGAACTGATGGAATATGCAATGGCTCAAGGCTTTCCTTCCGAGGCACGCTTCCACGCAGAGTTTCTCATCGACAACAGGAAAGAGACGGCCAAGGCGTATGAAACGCTTTCACTTCTTGATGGGGAGGAAAGCGATGCGGCAAAAATAGCCGCATACCTTTCCAAGCACGCTTCCTCCGCCAAATAGCCTAGCGGTATTGGTTGATTGCCTGCTGCACCAGAAAGTCGCATCGTTCATTGAGATCGATTCCCGCATGCCCTTTCACCCAATGGAATGAGACCGGAAGAGTGGCGACAAGCGCATCAAGCTGCTCCCAGTACTCCTTGTTTTTCACAGGCTTCTTGTCGGCTGTCCTCCACCCCTTTGCCTTCCATCCCTTGATCCAAACAGTGATACCGTTCTTCACATATTGGCTGTCTGTGAAGACATCAACCTCTTTGGGCAGGAATTGAGTTGCCATGCTTAGCGCCTGGATGACGGCGGTAAGTTCCATCTTGTTGTTGGTGGTCTCCTTCTCCCCTCCATGCATCTCGGTCTTGTACACTCCATCCCCTTCAAGGGTGAATGCCCAACCCCCAGGTCCAGGATTTCCGCTGCACCCTCCATCAGTGTAGATGGTAATCTTCTGATACTGCATCTCTTCTCCTTGCTTCTCTCACCTTAAAGAGTAGCAGAATCGACCCAAGTTGTCTTGCACTGGGAATGAGGGAAAGGCTAAACTTGCCTTTGTGAAACCTTTCGCCGCCTTCCTTTCCCGCATGTACCGGACCTGGATTCGGATGGTGCTCCACGTGAATTACGATTTTTGCGTATGGCAGGAGAGCGTTCTCCCCCCTGGCCCGAAGATTTTCTGCGCCAATCATTTCAGCTCCAGCGATGTGCACTTTGTCACCACATTGACCCAGGAGCCCCTGCACATGGTAATCGGACGCGGGTTCGGAATTCCGGTGGTACGTGTACTGCTCGGGATGATGGAGCAAATCAAGGCTCTCTCAAAGGAAGATAGGCACCATGTTGTCGACAAGGCGGTAACCTACCTGAAACAGGGAGACTCGGTCTTCATCTTCCCGGAGGGGGTACTCAACGAGCAAAGGGAACTCATGCCGTTTCATGCGGGTGTAGCCCGCATGTACCTTGTCCATCCTGTACCCATCATCCCCATCGGACTTATCGCACCCAAGAGAAGAGTGCGCTATAAGTTCTCCCTTGCGGCAGGAAGGGACATGACGGTGGTAAGCAAGAACTATTATGCGAATATCGGCCACCCCATGGAATTTCCCGAAGCAATAGCGGTTTGCAAGCAGGACAAGGTTGCAGCCGAGCAGATGATTTGCCTTGCCTTGCAAAGAGAGGTAAGCCGATTGATTGACGATATCAAGCAAAACAAATTCTGGAGTTGAAGATGGAACATGATGTGAATGAGTTGTTTCAATCGTTTCAAGAGCAAGTGAATGAGATTTCTCGCCATGCGAATCAAGTCTCGAAACTTAAATTCTCCGCCAACTTGAAGAATGGAACCAGTTTCCGCTTCCATTATGACGCAGACACTTACGGGAAAGGGAAAGTGAACTACAAGCCGCTTTCAGTCTTCAATGCCATTGTTGACATCATAGGAGCAATGGCCACCATCTCTCTCATGGTCCTGCACATCCAGAAAGGGATGTGGATCATCTGCTCGGTGATGATGCTGGTGTTCTTCTGCACCAATGCGGTCATGCACCTTCTGGACGAACGAAGGGAGAGAACCATCAGTGTCCTGTTCAGTACCATTTGCGCGATGAAGACGGTCTTTCTCTGCTTCTACAATTTCTTTGTCGCGCAAGGGGTGCAAAGCGTTTTGGTCTCTACCCTCTCCATCAGCGCACTCAGCCTTCTTCTCCTTTCCATGCAGACAAAGGGTGCAGAACGTGCCAGCGCCATTATCCTTTTCATCCTCCCCTTCATGAACCTCTTGGGAGGGATTGGAAACATATTCCTTCCCGGTTCCGATGCGCTGTTCGGTCTCTGGGCCCTGGGACCCGCATTCTTCGGGAAAAAGAACAAGGTTTCAAGCAACTCGATTTTCGCCTTGATTGGACTTATTCTGGCCGCATTCCCGCTTTGAGTTCCTCAAGCATCTCGGTATATCTTCTTGGCTCGATTTCCTGGGAAGCAATGCCGAAATCGCCCAATATGGCGCATAGGGCTTCCCTTGCTTTTCCAATGAGGCTCTGATCTTCGAGCAGGAACTCGATTTCAAGGAACCACCCAAGTCGACTAACATCCCATAGCTCCGCATGACCATCAGGAAGTCCACTATAGGAGATGGGTGCGACATACCCCTTCTTGTGTTTGGAGACTAACTTTTGATATCCAAGTTTTTCGAAAAATAACTGAACTTCCCTCCATTGGCTTCCCTCAACACCGAACTCATATTCCCCATTGGCTTCAATAAGGCCCGTCATGTTC
>CAVESN010000053.1:731-8523 GCA_963618365.1 Bacteroides uniformis | reverse complement strand
GCAACCTGGCGACGTGTTCTGAACAAGTACAACTCTTCCCCTTTCCTCCCCCAGTACACGTCATCTTTCTCCACGAAGGAGAGAGGAGAATCCATTCTGGCTTTCACTTTTTCAGGGTTTGTCACATGGGCCTTGATTTCTACTTCAAAACCCATTTCAATCCTTCCATGGGAAGATCATTCCTTTCAGCGACCTAGGGCCGATGGACTGCCTATCATCATACAGCAAATCTGCCCAGGGGAGATGTTTGCGGTCCTCTTCGGGGTTCTTCTCCATATAGTCATATTTCAACATCACCAGCTTCACGAAATCCTGATGGAGCAAATCGATGCCTGCCATTCCGGGAATCAATCCAACCGTGGCCAGTGAGATGGCGAGGTCAACGAGGGTTAGGATGGTCATGAAAAAGAATCTTCCGCTATTGTCAAACATGACAATGAAGCATTTCTTCAAAGTCTTCCGAGCCCTGTCTCCTTCCATGGTAAAATGAAGTCCCCAGTAAAGCTGTGTGGAGAGCAACAAGCCCAAGCCGATCCAGAAAAGGATAATGGTGATAATGAAACCAAAGATGTTCCCGAGCGAGACATAGAAAGGGATTACCACAAAGAAAATGGAAACGGTCACCACCGTCAGGATCCAATCAAGGACCACGTGACGCATACTGGAGGAGATGGAACGCTTGAAACCCTCTATACCTATGCGCTCGTAATTGGCATAGCTATAGGCCATTCCATTCACCCCCGCCATATAAAGGGATTTGAAAAATGCGAGTCCCAGCAAGGAAGGGACTAGAAGCATATCCATGGATTGGGGCATGCTGAAAATCAGGAAGAAGAGGAGAACCAACCCCATATAGCCAAGATTCTGCATGACCATGCCTATAAGGTTGTCCCAACCATCAAAAAATGATTTTTTAATCAAGAAGCCGTTCATATTTGAGAAGAGTACCTGCCATGGATGAAAAAGACAAGCAAGACTCTCTCTTCTTCATCAAAGAACATTTCACTTTTTTCTTTTTTCCGAAAAAAGTGAGTTTACACATTTGGAATAATTTGGTATTGTCATTCTTGCTGATTTACGGCGGCGTAGCTCAGCTGGTAGAGCGACAGACTCATATTCTGTATGTCCGGGGTCCGACTCCCTGCGCCGCTAAATAGGTATAAAGACGAGAGTATTTCCTCTCGTCTTTTCTTTATCCTTATGCATGATAGGAGAAAAGCTCCTCACCCTCAAAGGTGCGAATGGAGAAATGGCGATTCTCGTACTCCATGTAGGAGCTTTTAAAGCCACCCTTGGGAATGGATATGGAACCAGGATTGAGGATGGTGTTACCATCCTCACCCCAAACTCCAGGAATATGCGTATGCCCATGAATGAGAATATCCCCTTTGGACAGGGGAAGCATATGCTCCTTGTTGAAATGATGGCCATGGGTCAGGTACAAGGTAAGTCCGTCGACCATGAGACAGGCATAATCGGCAAGCACCGGGAAAGAGAGCACCATCTGGTCCACTTCCGCTTCACAATTCCCTCTTACGGCAAGAATCACCTCCTTGAGAGGGTTCAGCAAGTGGATCACCTGTTTCGGATTATACCCTTCTGGAAGATCGTTTCTAGGTCCGTGATAGAGCAGATCACCAAGAAGCACCAATCTGCTTGCACCGCTTTGCTGAAACACGTTAACCAATTTCTCCGTTTGAGGGAAAGAACCATGCAGGTCACTCGCTATGATAAGTTTCATGGCTTCACTCTATCCAATCTCCCCATGTTCTTGCAAGGCGAGAAGTTTGGATGATGCAACCACCATGCAACCAATATACAAGCTCTACCCACTATTATTGTAACTTTATACACAAATCGTCATTTCAAGCTTTATTCTAAAAGGAATTTGCAACTTTATGCAAAATTATATTGCAATGTTTCGTGCATATTTATACAATGCATCTTTGTCAGGAATATCCTGGAGGAGCAAACAATGAAGAAAGAGAAAGTAATACTTGCATATAGTGGCGGCCTAGACACTTCGGTTATCTTGAAATGGCTTGTGAACAAGGGATATGAAGTCATCGCCTATGTGGGCAACGTAGGACAGCAGGAAGATTTCGAGGCGGTAGAGAAGAAAGCGTACGCCACCGGAGCAAGCAAGGTGTATGTATGTGACCTACGACACGAGCTGGTCACCGACTATGTCATTCCGGCAATGAAGGCGAATGCGCTCTATGAAGGGACCTACATGCTGGGAACCAGCCTTGCACGCCCCATCATCGCACAGAAGCAGATTGAGATTGCAAAAGCGGAAGGAACCAACATTGTCGCCCATGGAGCGACAGGAAAGGGAAACGACCAGGTGAGATTTGAGTTCGGCTACTACATGCATATGCCGGATGTAAGGATCATCTCCCCCTGGAAGGATCCCGAGTGGCTTTCCACATTCGAGGGGAGAAGCGACATGATCTCCTATGCAAAAGAGCACAACATCCCCATCAAGGTCACAGCCAAGAAACCCTACTCGGAGGATGAGAACCTGATTCACATCAGCCATGAAGCAGGAATCCTTGAGGATCCGGCAAACGAATGCCCTGAGGATGTCTACAGCTTGAGCGTTAGTCCCAAGGATGCACCTGATGCATATACCTACCTTACCTTCACCTTCGAGGACGGAACTCCGGTGAAAGTGGAGAACAAGGAAGACGGAACAGTGATCACCGATCCGCTTGAGATGCTCCTCTATCTGAACAAGGTCGGCCACGACAATGGAATTGGAAGAGTCGACATGGTCGAGAACCGCTATATCGGCATTAAAAGCAGAGGCGTCTATGAGACTCCCGGATGCACAATCCTTTGGAAGGCGCACCACAATCTTGAGGGAATCACGATGGACAAGGAGGCGATGCACCTCAGGGATATGCTCTCCCCCCTGTATGCCAACCTTATTTACAACGGCTATTGGCATGCACCGGACTTCAACATGCTTACCTCCCTTTTCACCCAGAGCCAGAAGCATGTCACGGGAACGAGCAAAGTGCGGCTCTATAAGGGAAATGTCGATTTCGCTGGGGTGACCAGCCCATGCTCCCTCTACAACCAGGAATTGGGTTCCATGGACAAAGCAGGAGGATACCACCCAGTCGACTGCAAGGGTTTCATCAACATCAACGCCCTTCGGCTCATCGCAAGCGCAAAACGGGACGGTCTTGTTCTGTAAAGTACGCATTGCTTATTGCACCCGCCATCTTGGCGGGTTTCTTTTTACCCAGGGGAAGCAAGGCAATAAGATTGCAAATCTCCTCCCACAATCCATGCGTTTCACCAAAATGCATTGTAAGAACAAAGGAAAAGCTGCAAGGGATTTTTACTTTTCATGAAGCCCATGCATTACCGTGACAATGGCAAAAATCAGCATGAGGTCAAAAAACCCCTGTTGTTACAGGAAAAGGAGCAAGGTTGCAAGCTTTCAGTTGTTTCTCAATTGAGCTCCTCATAATGCTCGCTTCCCAGTGCAAGAATCTTCAGGATATGGTCGTCGTTGAGCCGGTAGAGCACATTCCTTCCCTCCTTGCGCCATTTGACGAGCCTCTGTGCGCGCAGTAGTTTGAGCTGCTGGCTGACGGTGCTTTGCTGAAGCCCCACCTCCTCGCAGAGATTCGTCACATCCGTATCACCTTGCTGCAGTACAAACAATATCTTCAGACGCGTGGGATCTCCGAACACCTTGAAGAATTCCGCGAGGTCCACTATCTCCTCTTCCGCCAAAGTAAGTTTTCCAGCCATTTCCACTCCCCAGCATAATCTTCACCATTTTTCCCTTTCCTGGCAAGTTCCGATGCTATATGCACAAACACGCAAATAGGTTAGTATCATCACAAAAGTCTTGCTTGGAGGTGCGTCATGGTATGTGATAAGAACGGAGCCCAATTGCTTTTCAGGGATGGAAGGAAGGTGAGCCTTCCATTGCTCACCGACAACATGGGGGAAGAGGCACTTGACATCACCACACTGCGCAAGCAGACGGGTGTGATCACCTTCGACCCAGGATATGTGAACACCGGTTCATGCCAGTCGCAAATCACCTTCATCGATGGCGAAAAGGGAATACTTCGTTATCGTGGCTACAACATCGAGGACCTCGTCGAGCATTGCGACTTTGTGGAGATTGCCTACCTGCTTGTCAAAGGAGAGCTTCCCAACCTCGCCGAGCGCCAGAAGTATCAGGAGCTGCTCAACAGGCATTCACTGCTCCATGTGGACATGCGCAATTTCTTCCGTTCCTATCCCACCAATGCCCATCCCATGTCGATATTGGCCGCCATGGTAGCATCACTTTCCGCCTTCTATCCTGAAATGGCGGACAGGGACCCTGAAGAGAACATCGACTTGACGGTCACCAGGCTTCTATCAAAGATGCGAACAATAGCGGCCTACAGCTACCGGCAAATGAACGGGCTCGACTTTGTGGAACCCTCCTACAAATACTCCTATTGCGAGAACTTCCTGAACATGATGTTCCACACATCAGTCAACGAGTACTTTCCTGATCCGATCCATGTGAAAGCGCTCAACGAATTGTTGATCCTCCATGCCGACCATGAACAGAATTGCTCCACCAGCGCGGTCCGGCTCATCGCTTCCAGTGGCGCCAATCTCTATGCCTCGGTGTGTGCAGGTGTATGCGCGCTTTGGGGGAGCAAGCATGGTGGAGCCAACCAAGCTGTGCTCGGGATGCTTGAGTCCATCAACAACATGGGGATGTCGATCAAGCAGGTTGTCAACAAGGCAAAAGACAAGAACGACCCATTCAGGTTGTTCGGATTCGGCCACCGTGTCTATAAGACATACGACCCCCGCGCAAAAATCGCAAAGCAGCTTTGCACGGAGATTCTCTCCTCCAAGCACTACACGGATCCCTTGCTGGAAACCGCCCTCCAACTGGAAGATGTGGCATTGCATGATGACTATTTCATCAGCCACAACCTCTATCCCAATGTGGATTTCTATACCGGCATCATCTACCATGCCATGGGTATACCGGAGAACATGCTCACTGTCCTCTTTGCCATGGGACGCCTCCCCGGCTGGATTGCCCACTGGCTCGAATGGCACCATGATCCTTCACAGAAACTGGGAAGACCGCGCCAAATGTACACCGGCCCAGGGGAAAGGAAGGTAATTCCTCTTGAAGAACGTTGAGACTTTGTTCTTTGACGTAGGGGGAATCTGCTTTTTTCTTCGGGTCCCTGGCTCTTATGCGAAAGTAACGCAAGAGGTGCATGGAGAAAGATCACACTCTGCAAACCTTACTCTTTTGTAAGGTTTGCAACTGGAAATCGCAATCATCGTGGCGCAAGGACCGGCATCTACCGAGACGAGGAAAAGCAATCAGCACAGGAATTCCTGAAAGTCAGAAGTACAAGTATCAGCAAGGTCCTGCAAGTGGTGAAAGGAACCCAAGCAAGCCCTTTGATGGCCCTTGCCTGAGTTCAAACAATGGGATTCCACTCATTTTCTCAAGAGATTGAGTAGCCCTCCAGCGCGCAACATTTCCTCTTGTTCTTCACTCACGTTGCAATCAAGCAAGAATTTTTTCCCGCTTGTTTTGTCCAGAAGCTCCACTTTACCCTTCTTGATGCCCTCGAAAAGATGCACAAGCTCGATTTGATCTCCTTGGGAAATGGCCTGGTAGTCCTCAAGACTTTGGAAAGTAAGGGGAAGGATGCCGAAATTACACAAGTTGGCTTGATGGATTCTTTCAATGGAGCAAGCAATCACCGCTTTGACACCAAGGTACATGGGGCAGATGGCCGCATGCTCACGACTGGAACCCTGTCCATAGGAGAAACCTGCGACAATCACGTTCGACTTCCCCTGCTTCTTGTTCTCAAGGCAGCGGGATGGAAAAGTGGAATCGACCGGCTCAAACACATAGCTAGCGTACAAGGGAATGTTGGAGCGGAACTTCAACCTCTGACCGGCGGGCATGATATGGTCGGTGGTAATCTTGTCACCGACCTTGATGGCAATCTCACCTTGCATGGAGTCGGGAAGTGGCGTGCCGAGTGGAGGATTCCCGATATTGGGTCCCCGTTTGACCACCACATCAGCCACATCCCTAGGGGGAAAGACCAGCATCCCGTCATCACTCTCATAGTGATCAGGCATAGTGGCGAAAGGTGCATGCACCATCTTCTCGGCAAGCGGATCGGTCATCTTTCCGTAGATGGCGCTCAAAGCCGCAACTTCGGGACTCACAAGATACAACTGTCCGCTCTTGGTGCCGCTCCTTCCCTCAAAGTTCCTGTTGCTGGTGCGTAGGGATACCCCATTGGTTCCAGGGCTCTGGTGGTTCCCGATACAGAAGCCGCAAGCGGACTCAAGGATTCTCGCTCCACTGGCAACAAGTTTTGCTAGCGTTCCATCCTTGGTAATCATGAGCAGCACCTCCCTGCTTCCCGGTGCAACTCCCAGCTCAACATTAGGTGCAACCGTATGGCCGTCAAGGATCTGTGCCACCTTCACAAGGTCAGTGTAACTGGAATTGGTACATGACCCAATCAGAATCTGGTTCACTTCCATTCCCGCAAGCTCAGATACATTCTTGATGTTGCCGGGACTATGGGGGCATGCTGCCTTTGGCTCCACTTTCCCCAGGTCTATCTCGAAATAACCGTCATACCGTGCATCAGGATCAGCCTCAAGGCTTATCCAGTCCCCTTCTCTTCCCTGCGCCGCAAGGAACTTCCTCGTCTGTTCATCACTTGGGAAAACGCTTGTGGTCACACCACACTCGGCACCCATGTTGCAAATGGTGGCGCGGCTGGGAACGTCGAGGTTCCTCACCCCTTCCCCTGTGTATTCAAAGGCACAATTAACATTTCCCTTTACGGTAAAATGCTCAATCACGGTGAGCACCACATCCTTTGCTGTGCACCAGGGACGAAGTCTTCCGAAAAGACGAATCTCAATTATCTTGGGGGTAATCAAGTGGAAAGGTCGCCCTGCCATGGCAAGCGCCACATCCAAGCCACCGGATCCGATTGCGACACACCCAATTCCCCCATCGGTAGGTGTATGGCTGTCGCTTCCAAGAAGGGTCTTTCCCGGTTTGCCGAATCGTTCAAGATGTACTTGGTGGCAGATTCCGTTGCCAGGGCGGGAATAGACCACACCCTTCTTCTCTGCGACGGTTCTCAGATATTCATGGTCATCAGCATTCTCAAAACCAACTTGCACGGTGTTGTGGTCGACATAACTGACTGCTAACTCGTTTTGCACCTTTTCCAAGCCGAGCGACTCAAATTCTAGATAGGCCATGGTGCCTGTCGCATCCTGGGTCAATGTCTGATCAATATGGATGCCAATCTCCCTGCCTTGCTCATAGACACCTTCTACTAGATGCGCCCGAAGAATTTTCTCTACCAAAGTCTTACCCATGTGTATGTTCCTTTTCTCGCATGATACTACCATAGTACGCCAAGCTTTCAAAGTATCCGTTCATGCCTCTACAGAAATGGCGTCATGTAAATGGGCAAATAGATAATGCCATTCTCCTCCCTGTAGTCAGAGGTATGTATCACATACGAATTATGGAGTTGTTCAACGTATTTACTCATAAATTTTTTAAGAGATGTGAGAGTATAGTTCTTACCTGATTTGACTTCTATAGGAGAAATGTTGTGTCTGTTGCTGATGTTCCTTTTTGCGATGAGAAAATCGATTTCCATCCTGTCTGTGGCTACCGAGCGGGACGAGTTTGTGTAGAAATAGAGTGAATGGCCACTTGCACGCAGCATTTGCG
>CAVESN010000053.1:0-721 GCA_963618365.1 Bacteroides uniformis | reverse complement strand
CCCCAAGTTGACTTCCAACTTGTCAAACAACAATTTCTTATAAATTTCCTCGCTTACGATTCCGCTCTCATCAAAAGAATGGCTTATGAGAAGACCGGTATCAGCCATATAGCATTTTAGCCGAAGACGATCCATATTCAATTTCAAGCCTATATTTGGTTCTGAAGAATTGTATGCAATATTGGCTACCATTGCATCGGAAAGCCAGAATAACGCATCCTCATATTCTCTCATCCGTCCCTGTTTCTTCAATGATGCAAGTTTGATCTTTTTGTCATGCTTTTGAAGTTGGGCAGGAATGTCATCAAATATTTGCCTTACTTTCAGCTCATACCCGGAGGCATGTTTTCCGATATCGGCTTTGTAAAGGTCAAGAATCATCCGTTTAACGTAATCCACTCGATTAAAATCATGACTCACCGCATATGCTTCTACTGCCTGAGGCATCCCTCCCACTATCATGTATTGCCTAAAATAGTTCATAGCCTTCCGATGCATCGCCTGACCCATTGCCATTCTCTTTGCATAGGCGCTTTGTATGAATGGCATCAATGTTTCATCACCAAGGGACCATAGGAACTCTTCAAAATCGAACGGAAACAGCTTCTCATGCTGTTCTTCAGACGGGATGAGGATTTCTTTTACGTTCTTTTTTATCGACATCAACGAACCGGTTTCCAAAAAATCATACCGTCCATCCGCTACAAGGTACTTGATGGCG
>CAVESN010000052.1:0-13350 GCA_963618365.1 Bacteroides uniformis | reverse complement strand
CATAGTTATTTCTTTAAATTTATAAGAGTTACATGTATTTTTACAAAACCAACTATTTTTGTAAAAGTGTTGTTTACTTGACACTTTTGATTCTTTCTGTCAAACCATTGGACGATGAGTTTTGCGAACCGTTTGACAAAAGTGTCGCTTTTGGCAATGGGGCTTTTGGGAAGCTCCTTTCTTTCGTCGTGCACGGTCAATCCCGCACAGGATGTTGTGGATGACTCTATAAGTTGCATTGTCACTCCCAAGGCTGTGACAAACGTGAAAGCCTCCACATGTGAGGAGGGGCAGATCACACTCACTTTTGACGGACAGAATGATGCGGATGGCTTAAATCTCTACTACAATGTCCGCTATCAGGAATTTGAGGGAGCGAAAGCGATTGGGGCCTGGAAGCAGGCAGAAGTCTCGTCCACAATGGGGGACACCTCTTTCTCAAAAACATTCACGGTGCCCAGTGGCATCCACATGCTCTTTGCCATCGACACCGTCATCAAATACCCGAGCGGAAAATCGGAGGTAAAGCTGGTTGAGACCGCTTCCTCTGTTGTCGAAGGAGCCTCTCTGCCTTCAATCGCCATCGATTCCCCGATTGTCGATGGAAACAACATCACCCTCTCCTGGGACGACAGCGCATTGATGAGCGCTATGGACCAAAGCGGAAAAACTCCGCTCTACAACTACGAGTTCGAAGTGTATCGGCAACTGGATGGCGCAGTTTCTGAACCGATCAATGTCAAGAAGGACACCACTTTCAGCGAGTATTGTTCCGGCAATCAGGTCCAGCCAACCTATCTTATCAAATTGATCTTGCTGGATGCGCATGGCGATCCATTGGAAGATGTCCCTGCAATCGAGAGTTCTGTGACCGTTGTCACCGATGCTTCCACCGCTCCCGCCGCGCCCCTTGCAATTCAGGCATCCCGGGGAACACACAAAGAGGGAATCACGGTTACCTGGACACTTCCCGACTATATCGACGGCATCGATACCTCTACTGTCTCCCACCGTGCAAAGGTGGAGAAATCGGTGCATGACAGTGGCAATTGGACGACTGTGGTCGATCTCAAGGAAGATATAAACGATGCAAGCACATATGGCTATGTCACAACAGGAGACGGCGGGTCTGCCTCGTACTCGTTCGTGGATGGCGATATAGAAGCCAACACGCTCTACGACTACAAAGTCACTGCTGCCTACTGCTTTTCCTCTACCGGCATCATTCAGACCCAGGACAAGTCGCTTCCCGCGAAAGAGACGGAGAAGCCGGGCTACCGTACATGGCTTGCCGAGGACTTAAAGGTCATCGACCAAAGAGCATCTCTGGATGGCAAAGAGAAGGATCAGAATCCCAATCTGGATACCCTGCTTGTCTGGACGTATGACGAGCCTAGCGGAGCCGAGGGGACTTTCCAGCTGGTGCGTAGCGACGAGTATGGCTCGGTTACGATAGATGATGTGAGTGGGGCCTCCTACACCGACAACACCTATTCCTTGAGCGAAGAGGAGAGGAGGATGAACCACTCCTGGCGCTACTCGCTCAGACTGAAATATGCGGATGGCACGTATAGCGATGCGATTACGGGAGATACGACGGTTGAGTTCGTCACACAATACACGCAAGTCAAATACATTCAGGATTTGAGTGCCACCCACAACCTTGCGGGAAAAGTCAAGCTGACATGGACTAAGGAGGGGGATGATGAAATCACCTACACGCTGCAGCAAGCCCCCTCCTACGAAGCGCTTTCCAGTGCTGAAAGTGAAGCGGTGACTTTCGACCTGAATGAGGGGAAGTACTCCTATACCATCTCTTCCGAAGCTGGAAAAGAGGTCTTCTGCAAACTTACGGCCACCTATAGTGGCGACAAGCAGCAAAACACCACCTACGTGCAAGTGGTAAGCGGGAAGGCGCTTGCCACGCCTTCCTCCCTGAAGGTGGATGACGCTATCTCGCAAACCACTTTGACGGGAAGCTTTTCACCTGTCGCAGAGGCCTATTCCTACCAAGTCGGTTATCGGGAAAGTGACTCGGATGGCGAATATACATTCGTAAACATAGACAAAACCTCTCCCTCTTTCTCCCTCTCTTCTGAGGTGGGTGCCGGCACGGAAGAGGCTGGAAAGGTCTACGATTTTGTCGTGCGCAGTGTGGATGAGACCGGGGAAGTGACAGAGGTTTCTGCCGTGGAGAAGGGAAGCCTCTTCGGGCCATATGGCCTCAACCCGCTAGCCAGTGACAATGATGCGACCAACAACTCCTTCACGGTTGCCTGGAACCCCATCCAGGGATCAGATGGATACAGGGTTGTCGTGTATCGGGATGATGAGGACCGAAGCTATGTTGGATCCAAGCTTGTGGAGACGGTCACGGGAAGTACTGGATATAGCCAGAGCTTCCTTTCTTCAGATTCAATCTTCAATGTGACGGAGACCAACCCCTATCCGCTTTCCAGCAGGTATCTAGTGAAAGTCGTTCCCTATTCCAACACGGACAGCGGAGAGATAAGCGAGGACCTTATTTCCTATGTCGAGTGCCATTGGTTCGCACCTCCTGTGCTTGCCGCAAGCAAAGCGGCAAGTGGGACGCAAATCACAGTGACGTGGAATACGGTTGAGGGGGCGGAGAATTATTTGCTATATCAGAGCACCGACGGAAAGAGCTGGGGCTCCCCGACGACGCTCTCATCGAGCGAGACAAGCAAGACATTCACCACCACCAGCGACACCTATTTCACGATTGCCAGCCAAAAGGGTGGGCTGAAGAGCCAATTGCAGAGCTATGCACAAGGGGATGACACAAACTTCGGCTATGTGTTCAAGGCTCCATCCTCCTTCAATGCGACAAGCAATGCCGACAAGCCCTACTACACCTTGGTGTGGAGTGCGGTGGAAGGGGCGACTGGCTATTACTTGAAGCAGGCCGGAGCATCTGAAGTCCTTGTCGATGTCTCCAGCATCGCCAAAGGAGGGTCGAGTGGAACTTCCGGTAGTGAGGGATATCTTTCCTTGAGTGCGGATGGTACAACCTACACGCTTCTTTACCATGGAGCGGAGATCGAGGACCCCTCTGACTATCTGAAACAGTTTGCCATCAGGAGCGCCAAGACTATCGATTCCAAGGAAGTATCCAGCGAATGGAGCGGTAATACCAGCAATGTCTACCGCCTCTATGATACGAGAGAAATCCTCAATGCTGTCTGCTTTGTGATGTATACGCATCTCCATGCGGCAAATGATCAATTTGGCGGTGATTGGTGGCCAAATGATGCCTCCATAGGAAAACCGGATCAGAGAACCTATACCAGTAGTGATGGTAGTGCTGTCATTAAGAGTGTCAAAGCTTCATGGTGGTCTGGAGCGCAAGAGGCAGGTTCTGTGGTGTTGTCTCTGGCACCAGTCGGTACGAGCGGTATCAAGGTTTCCACTATAAGTTGTCCTAGTACTTATGCGGTGGACGAAGGTGCTGCCGGTTATCTGGGAACTGATCCTCTCAAAACGGTAGGTACGGGTAGTTTCACTGTTGCGTTACCCGCGAACCCGTTTGGAAGCAGGACAGCTGTGGTGACGATTACCCAGGAGCTGAATGTTATTGATAAGACTGGCAGCTTTAGTGTCTCCTTTGATGGGGAGACCAAGAGTTACTCCTATGCCGACTTGTCAGTAATGCCATATTGAGGGGAGGTGGATATGAAAAAAATAGTGCTGGTTTGTGTCACTCTTCTTGCGCTTATGGGATGTAATTTGGATTTGTATACCTCTGAGTACAATTCCCAGAGGATTACCTATAACGGGGAGTCGTTTGAGAAGAGCTTCGATGGAAGCAATCCTGCCTACTTGTCTGCATCTAAGGCCAGATACACTGACAAGATTTCTCTTTCCTGGACTCCTGTGGTCGGTGCCGATTACTATGTGCTTTATCGAGCGGAGGAGGGTTCTGACGCATACGAGGAGCTTCCGCTTGCGATTGAGGGGACGAGCTATGACGATGAGATCAGCGTGGCTTCCTCCCTGGAGGCGGGCCTCCAGTATCGCTACAGGGTCTATGCCTACAGCCACACCTGGAAAAAGAGCCTGGGGAGCGAGGATGCACCGGAGGCGGTTGGTTCGGTGCTTGCCTTGACACAGACCATTTCCGCCGAGAAGGGAAAGCATGCCGACCATGTCACGGTTACTTGGAGTCCTGTGGTGGATGCCTCTGGGTATGCGGTGTATGTGAAGAGTCCTGATTCCCCCGAGTATGTTCTATCTGGCAAGGTTTCCGCGAATCAGACGCAATATCGTTATGCGGTTGCTGAAAAGGAGAAAGGTGAGGAACTTTATTTCAAAGTCGCCACGATCGGTACCAACAATGTGCAAACCAGCATTTCTGACGAGAAGGCTATTTACGCCATCGGCTTCTCTCTTGTTCCTGGTGCGCCGGGTGCACCTTCCGGTTTGACTAGCGAACAAGGCCAAAGCATTTCGTACGTCTCCTCGGTAGGCTTGAAACTCACATGGAATCGCGATGCCAATACCCCGGATTATCAAATTTATCGTTCTGCCCCAGGACAGAATGAGGAGCTTGTCTATCCGTATGGCTCGAGCGATCCAAATCTCGAATGGGGCGAGGATGACGTGGTCTTTACCGACAAGAGAGGATCTTCCTCCACCATCAAGCCGGGTGTCCGCTACACGTACACGGTTATCCCCCTTGGAGGAGAGGAGGGTTCGCAAATCAAGGGTTCTCCTGCGAGTGTGGACGCCTACTTGCTCTCCAATCCGGATACGGTCACATTGTCCCTAAAGAAATACGCCTATGTGGTCTCCTTCTCTCAGACCGTCGGTTTGGAAAGCGAGGAGGATAGGGCCAACCATAGCGCTTGGAGATACTTGATCAATGCATCTACCGTCAATGGCGCCACGAAGCAAATCACCCTTGATCCAAGCGACTATCATGAGACAGTGGTTTACGAGGAGGCGTATGACACCTTGGGTGTGGCTGATGATCAATACACGATTTTCTCGGTGCAGGTGGTCAATGAAAACAACTTGAAAACTGCTGCGTCGGAGAGCCAGACCATCCTTAAGCCCGGTCTTGTGGAGGATCTTGCGGTCACCAAGAACCGCTACGTGGCAGGCATGTCGGCGACAAGCGGTATCTTCCCCATCCATCTTTCCTGGAAGAAGAACACCAATATCGACCACTATGAGCTCAAGCGCTTTGACGAAAGCGGGATTTCTGAACTTGGAAGCGCCACGATAAGCGGTGCGAACAGCTCGTATGATGATGCGGTGGTGAATGCGCAGGTGGGAACGAAGTACAGCTATACTTTGCAGGCGTTCGACGTCTTGGGACGCAGCGGGGACCTTAATGAGCCGAGCGAGTATGTGGGATACGGTGCGCTTACCGGTTCCAAGTTCATCGAAATCTGGTCTGCCTTCGCCTTCAAGCCGTTTGCGTTCACCGAAAAGCTTTCCACAAGTGTCGATACCGACTATCAAAATGGTTTCAACATGCAAAATTATTGGAATAGCTCCTCGATTAAGAGCAAGGTGGACAAGGGAAACAGTTCATCGCTTTCCACTCAGATGGACGCACTCACCGGAGGCAGCTATATCTACAACTATTGCCACTACAAGCATGGCTCCCATACCACAGGGGGAAGCGAATCCAATTTCGGAAGCATGGGATACTCTGCTTCCACCGAGGGTGTCGGAGGGCAGATTTACTTCACGTTCGAGGATTTCGGGGAGGTTTCATACATGTATACAAATGGCAAGTATGAGATGCATGTGGATGCTTCAGGCACCGGAAGCGCGAAGAGTGAGACGAACGGATTTACTGTCGAGGGGATGTACCCTGCCACTATCAAGCTTGGCAACATCACTGTCAAGAGCAAGGCTTTCAGCGGCAACTATTCGGTACGGATGTCCGACGGACAAGGCACGCTCAGCGTAGGTGCGCTGTAAAAGGAGGGGAAGATGAAACATGTGAAACAACTCATCCTGATTCTCCTTGCGTGCTTCCTTTTGTGCGGGTGCGATGATTTGCAGCAATTGCTTGATACCGCCGAGGGTGCGCTTCCGAAGTTTCAGGGAGGGGTGCCCAACCTGATTGCCGGGACCTGGGTTTGCAAAAGTTCGATTGACAACACATACTGGTTTCGCCTGACGCTTAAGAGGGACAAGAGCTTCCTGTTCGAATATCAGGACAATTCCCAGATCAAGGGGACCTATACATTCTCCTATGACCATCTGGATTTGCTGAAGGCATCGGGTTCGGTTGTGTTCAGCGAGGTTCTTGATCCAGACAGGCAATTGAAGAAGACATTCAGCTATGAGGCGGATGTGGAGAAGGGACCGCAGACGCTGGTGCTTGCCGGAGTGGAGTATGAGTTTGTGCAAAGGTGATGGTATGAAAAGGTGTATCTGCTTGCTTCTCTCATTCTTTGCTTGCTTTAGCTATGGGTGGGGAGCCCAGAGAGAAACTGACACTCCTAAACGATTTCACTACGACATGCATGTCGACGGCGTGTTCGCATTTGTGCGCGGATCGGACTTCGCCCCCGGAGGGGGGCTCTCCTTCGGCGTCAAGGGGAATGTCTACGGGGCTGAGCTCTATGGGCTTACCGAAATCATGCAGGAGCCTGCAGGAAGCAAAACGGGACGCAATGCGGTCGGAGAGTTCCTGATTGAGGGAGGCCTTCGCTTTGTCTGGAATCTTTTTTCCAGTGAACGGATAGCCAGCAGCTTCACGCTTGATGCGGGATTCTACGCCCAGCATGTCTCTCTTCCTTCCAGCCCGAACGACTACTACCGTATGCATAACGGCATCATGATCCGTCCCGCTGTGGGGACTGTGATCTCCAAGGGGAGGTTCTATCAGCTTGAAGTTGCAGTGGGGTACCAGAAGACTTTGTTTCCGACCTATGGGGATTATGACGGGGTGGTGATTTTCGTCAAGCTTTTTTAGCGTTTTAGGAGAAGCAGGAGCTTGAGAAGCTCATCTTCCGGGTGGGAATCCGCATAGAAGGCAAGCTCATCAGTTGCAAGGAACCTCTCTGCACGAAGCGTTCCCGCCATCAATAGCCGTTTGAGCCTTCGTTTCCTCTTCACGTCGAGATTTGAGAAATCATGCGTTTGCAGGAATTTGACAACGATATTCATGTACTCCTTGTCGATGAACTCATCGTTGATGTACTCAAGATTCGCGATCGCTGTCTTCCCTCCTGGTGATTCTAGGAAGGTGGAGTCCTCAATCGACTCCTTTACATGAAGGTAATAGAGCGAAGATGGCCGCTTGCCGGGAGCGCGGCGGATGATGCGTCCGATCCTCTGTATGCGCTGCAAAGTGGTGGAAGGGGTGGAGAGGACGATGCCGTTGTCGCAATCGGGCACATCAAGCCCTTCGTCCAGAGCTTTGCAGCAGAGCAGGATGTCGCCCATTCCGCTGCGGAACGCTTCCAGATTCCTGGCTTTTTGCGCGGTTTCCATGTTGCTCTGGTAGGAGAGGCAGGGTATTCCCTCTACCTTCAACTTCTCCTCCATCGCCTCGACTTGCTCAATCCGTTCGGTGAAGAGGATGGTCTTTCCTTTGAGCATGCGGATGATTTCCAGCGCGGCATTTAGCCTGATGTCTGCACGGATGATGGTGTCACGGCGGGCACGTACTGTGTTCTCCAGATTGTTTGCAAGCTCCTCATGGTCGTGGTCCTTGATGAATTGGATGGTTTCCATGAATGGAAGATGGGCTTTAGTGAGCACCGGGAAAAGGCTGTATGCCTTTGCCCACATGATGGCGAGGGCATCGGAATATCCGTTGTATGTGGCAAGCTCTTTTTCATTGAAATGGACTGCGATGTTGAAGATGACAAATTCGTTGACTATCTGGTCCCCGAGCGCATTTCCCAGCCCGTAGCGGTAGAAAACGGGACCGATACATGGCTCAAGGATGTGGCCAAGAGTGCGCACGTTTGTGGTTGCGCTCAAGCCAAGGGCATGGTATTGCTCCTGGCGGAAGAAAGGTGAGGCTAGGAAATCGAAGATGTGGCGGTTCGCGGGACTCCCGTAGTGGTGGACTTCGTCCAGCACCAAAAGGACGCTTTGTCCCTCACGCAGTGCTCCTGGATCAGAAGCGACACTGTGTGTCTTGCGGTGTTCACCGTGAAGATGGTTGCCTTTCCCTCCCTCCTTTTGCCGGAAGACCAAATGGTGACATCATCAATCCCCGCCTCCAAAAGTGTGTTGCGCCACTGCTTCTTCAATGCGGTTTTGGGGACAATCACGTATATCCAGAGCTGTCCACCTGTTTTTTCGAGGAGTTTCCTGCATCCAAAGGCTGCCATGCGGGTCTTGCCTGCTCCCGTGGTGACTTCGGCGATGCCGCGAAAATCTTCTTCCTCCCAGGATGCAAGGCATTCGCATTGCCAGCGATAGAGTGAATTCCATTCCATATGTGTTTTTATCATAGCTTTTTCTCTGTTTTGGTGTACGTTTATTCCATTGTGTTTGCTGAATCACAACTTTTTCAAAAGTTAGGTACTAAAAATCACCGAAATTGAGGCTTCATCCTCAGCTTTCTGAAGGGGAATCGTCATTTCTTACAAATAAATCAGATTCCATCAATGAAAATTTAGAAAAAGAGCAGTTTTCTTACCGGGGCTGCTCTTTATCTGTTGCCAAATCCCTGTTAAAAATGTACTATAGTTATGTACATATTATGTACACCAACGAGGGGCAGTTATGGGAGCATATTCAGTACCGGAAGAGATAAGAAAACTTAAGCCGACAGGAACCATAATCAAGGTTGTCAAAGGGAAGTATTATGTATACTCACATACCCAGCATAAAGACCCGGATACAGGTAAGTGGAAGACAGATCCAGGGAAAATACTCGGACGTATAGTGGAGAATGTCGGATATATTCCCAATGGAGATGCATCTAAGAATAAAGGGATAACATGCTTTGACTACGGCTCGTACCTGCTCGCCTGTACCCTATCCAAGAAAGACTTTGAGCTATTGAAGAAATTCTTCACAATAGAAGAGGCAATGCAGCTCTATGCATTTGCAGCCATTATTGCTGTAAAGGGATATACCGGGATGACGATAGCAGAGGACTACTATTCAAGGAGTCTGATTGCACACGACTATCCGGCACTGAAGTTCACATACAGGAGACTCTCTACTCTTCTTGAGCTTATAGGAAGGCAGGATGCAGCAAGGCAGTTCCAGAAGGAGTGCTTGGAAGAGAGCGGGGAGGAACTTGCCGTAGATGGTCATGTAATAGCCTCATCAAGCGAGAACAATGAGCTTTCAGCTCCCGGCTACAAGACAAGGGCAATAAAGAGTAACCATATGAACATGATGGTGGCACTTGACGTAGAGTCTTCTTCTCCCGTAGCGACCAAGGTTTACCCTGGCTATATGCTTGACAAGAGTGATTTTAAGGACTTTATAGAGCACTGTGGCTCTGTAAAGGGAAAGATAATATTAATAGATAGAGGTTTCTTCTCTGAAGACAACATGACTCTCATAGAGAATGAGGGAGCCTTTTATGTCATTCCTGTTAGCGAGAACTTAAATCTTTACAAAGATGCCGTTAAAGATGTCACGGCACTCGGAGGAGGAGACAAGCTCCAGGAATACTTCTTTTACCGCAAGGGAAAGAAGACCGACCTCGTTAAATACAAGACTTTTACAGTGAATGGAAGGAAGGTTGTTTACTACAAGAACATCTCCGAAGCAGAGAGACTGTCAAAGAAATACCTTGAAGAAATCGAGAACGGCAGCAAGGGACATACAATGGAGAAATACAACACCCTTGTAGAACAATTCGGTGTCATTGTGCTCAGCACCAACCGTACTGGCGACGACGCAAGGACCGTGTACGAACGATATAAAAATCGCTGGTCCATTGAGACATATTACGACAAACTCAAGAATGTGACCGGATTCAAGGAACTCAACATTGACGACTGGGCCGTGATGCAGGGAATGGCTTTTGTTATGCTTCTGGTCGGTCGCATTGATGCGAAACTCTCCAAAGCTGCAAATGATGTGAAGCTCTCCAAGAAGAAGCTATTGAGCCTTGCTGCCTTCCTAAAAATGACAGATATTGACGGCAGAATAACCATACACAACAAAAAGGGACAGCATGACGAAGTATTCGAAGAATTGGGCATTTCAATGGATACGAAAACCAAGTGCCTCAGCGCTTAGTACATAACTTTCGCAATTGTTGTGCTTTATTCAATTCCAAAGGGGGCCAATGTCCTTAAGACGGGTGCCGTTTACATCAACGACAGGAACTATAAGGTTGAACCGAAGGATGGAAGGAAGCCGTACGTCAGTCACGTCAAGCTCTGCATAGGGAAGGTTTCCGGGAAAGACAAGACCAAGTTCTACGCTAACGGCAACTACAGGAGGAAGTACTTGAAGCAGGAACTTCCCCAGCCTCCGGAGAAGAACGACTCATTGAGCGTCGGGGTTTATGCGGCCGCTGTTGAGACCGACAAGGCTGTGGAAGTAACGAAAACACTACTTGGGAGCGGATTTCGGGAAGAGGAAGTGGCGCTTCTGAAGGATCTCGCCCTGTATATGCTTGAAGGCGAGACTGCCGTATTCCAGCATTTCCCGGCATGGGCACGGAACAATGCGACCTTTTCCGGGACGATTGTGGATGACACCCAGATTTCGAGGTTCCTGAAAGAGCTGGGCTTCCCGAGAATGCAGCTCTTCAGGGATAACTGGCTCAAGAAGATTCTGGGAGTTGGGGACAGGCTGTTCCTGTGCTATGACTCGACCAATGTCAATTCACAGGCCGCAGGGGTCTCCATTGTGGAGAAGGGGCACGCGAAAGATGACGGCACTCTTGATCAGGTGAACACGGAATATGTGGTGAGACAGGCTGACGGCATGCCTGTGGCATACATGCAGTACCCGGGCTCCATAGTGGACATAGCCGAAACCGAGAAGATGATCCAGTACATCGGCAAGTTCAACAAGGATGTAAGGATTGTTGTTGTATGTGACCGTGGATATATTTCAGAGGACAATGTCACATCCTTCAACGAACAGGGACTCGACTACCTCCTTCTGGTGAAGTCCAACCTGACGGCAGCAAAGAAAATACTTGAAGCCCATGCTGAAGAAGTGCGAGATGTATATAGCGCTTATATTCCAGAGAAGGACAAGTTCGGCAAGGTGTTCAGGGAGAAGCTCTTTCCGGATAGTGATATTGAAAGCTATGTCTATCTTATCTTTGACAAAAGACTTGAGAACGAACACAGGAATGCCCTATTAAACAAGATAAGACTACAGACGGCCGAGATGGAGAGGGCAATCGAACGCAAGACGAAGCTCACCGCCGGCAACCTCAAAAAGTACTGCCTCTTCTCACTCGGGCTTGAACTCTCTGAAACCATAATTGCACCCAAGAGGGGACCGGGGGCGGCTAAGGTTGAGCAGCCGTCCTATGTAATAAAGTGCTACAGGGAAGATAATGAAAAGATAAAGAAGGAGTTCTCGTTCTGCGGGTTCTTCATTCTGGCTTCATCTGAGTTGATGAAAGTTCCGGAGGCCCTCACGGCCTACAGCAGGAGGGACTCTGTCGAGAAGGTGTTCCAGTGCCTCAAGGGCTTTCTGGGAATGGACAAGTATGGTGTTCACTCTGAGGCTTCCATGCACGGCAAGTCATTCCTGTGGTTCCTCGCCTCCGTACTGCGTTCTCATATTTCCAATAAACTCGGTGACCTCCGTGCTTCTAGCGGAGACAGAAAAACATACACTACGCCGGCTTCTCTTGACAGCCTTGCTGCCATCCAGGCTGACAAAAACCTCTCTACCGGTAAATATGAAAGGCGCTACAGTCTGACGAAGAAACAAAAGGAAATATGCAAAGCTCTCTTGATTGAGCAGTCTCTCATTGATGAGATAATCGCCAATCTCAGTTAGTTTGCGTATAGTTCACACAAAGATTGTGGTATAGCATGTAAAACAGACCATGCGATTCGTTTGTTGGTATGAAAATTTGCATAAGCGTCCATGCTACATCATCGAAAATACCTTCTAGCTGATAACCACTGATGCCAGGACTAGGCCTCAAGGCTGTCCACTACTACCATCTTCAGGCTTGTGATCTTGGCTGTAATAGGAAAGGAGATCCTCGGGCGAGATTGCTATTCCTGCTTCCCGAAGCATGTCCTTTCTGCTCTCATACAGCTTTCTCAGAAGCTTTTCTGAACCTTCTCCATAATGTATCTCATTGTGGCAGTTGCTGCAGAGGGATACGATATTCTCAGGAACATCTATCGAAACATTGAAGTTTCCCTGCATGGACATTGGAATCAGGTGATGGGGCTCGGTGTATGGCAGGCCGTCCACCCTTCTTGTAAATGTGGCATGGCTTCCGTCAACCTCGCATTTGTGCTCGGCCTTCTCCAATGCCAATAGTGCATTGGAACGATTGCGAGGATACACCTGGATGCCTTTCATGACTGTAGGGACAGGCTTCTCCCTGTTAACCGTCAATTTCTTCTCCGATTTCTTGAAAGAATTTGATGATACATATTTGGCAAGGTCGGAATCAAGCTCGTCATTCACCTCGTCCCTGCCCAAGTCGGGATACCGAGAGACAAGAGCGTCTGCAAGCTCCGGACGGAGCTTCCATTCAAAATGTCCACCCGGAAGATATCTCCCCCAGAAGAGCACATTCCAGAATCGAGGACCGCCTTCTTCTCTTGTTTCAGGTTCCTTTCCAAGGTATGTGAGTACTCTTTTAGCAAGATGAGACATAGGGGAAATATACGACTGGGGAGAGTCATCATTCTTCAATGCAAGTTCATAGCACGTAGATGCATGGTTGTTCTCCTTGTACAGCCGGCAAAGAAATGAAATATCACTTTCATAGAAGATGCTCTCATTCTGCACCATCTTTAGCCACTGTTCTTTGCTGATGCTTATTCCCGATTTGTATTTCGCTGGATAGTCCCTATCATCCTGTCTCTGTCTCCTGATTGCGTTTTTTACGCTCTTGCCACGGGGCAATATGGAGTCATAAAGAAAGAACATGTATGCATTCAGGGACAAGGACTTCAGCAACGGGTTACTTTCCTTATAGATACGCAGTCTTTCCAGCTTTTCCATAAAAGTTTCATTCTTCGAATAAGGAAGACCCAATTCATCAAGGAAAATCTCGATGTGCTCCAAGTTGAAGATTGGAAGGTAGCGCCTTGGATAGTACGTGGAAATGATCTTGTACTTGAAGATATCCGAAAGGGGATTATCCTCTATGGCCCTGAGGTCTTCCTTTCTGCCGTCATCCAGCAATGTGGCAATCGAATCCTTGACATTCGAGAACGCCTT
>CAVESN010000051.1:0-14161 GCA_963618365.1 Bacteroides uniformis | reverse complement strand
AAAAACCATGGCACCATCAACAACTCCAATTCGGGACAAGTCACTGTTACCTCTAAAGGGAAAATGGAAAACCGAGGCACTCTCACCAATTCGGCATCAGTGACTGTACAGGGAGGAGGAAGCCTGAATAATTATGGCGATATCGGCAATTCTGGCACTGTTACCATTAAAGCAAGTTCTGATGCGACGAGCCAACTAAGAGGTTCCCTGTCGAATTATGGCACCATCAACAACAAAAGCAAATTGATAACGGAAAGCAGCCTTTTCAGTGGCAGCTATGTTGGTCCCAACTTTTACAACTTCGGCACTATCACCAACAGCACCGCATCTTCAAAAATTGATATAGTTCAAGGCTCTACTTTTTTCAATGATTCCAAAGGAACAATCACCAATGAGGGGGAATTCTACAATAGTGGCAACGTCACGAACAATGGCGTGATTACCAATACCGGAAACGGAAAAATCTCCGGCTATGGTAAGTTCTCGATGAATGCGGAGAAGGCAGCTCTCTTGGGCTTCGAAGCGAGAGTGGAGGATAAACTCCATTACTGCACGCTGGATGATGCCATCAGCTCCGCTTCTTCGGGCTACACGATCACCTTGCTGAAAGATGCGAATATGGGCTCTTCCTCTTCTGGCATCACCAATCTCACAAAGAGCATCACCCTTGACTTGAACGGGAACACCCTTACAGGTTCCGAGGCTCGTAAAATCACGGTAAATGCGGATGGTGCCACTCTTACCATAAAAGATAGCGTAGGCGATGGATCGATTATTACCACTGGCACCAACAGCGAGGATAATATGTCCTACAATGCCGGTATTTATGTAGTCAATGGAAAATTGATTTTTGAGAGTGGTACGCTCAGCCATACCTCAAAATATTATGGCACCACAGCAATTTATGGAGCATCGGGAACTGAGATACAAATTTCCGGAGGCACAATCTCCAATACCGCGGATCCTGATTATTCTGCTGAAAATATATGTAGCATCAAAGTCAACAAATCCTCTGTTGAGATAAAAGGGGGCAAGTTCAAACCCACGATTAGTGATTCTTCTTGGATTCCTTCAGGGTATTCCATTTCTTCTGAAGCTGATTCTGAGGGGTATTACGTTGTCTCCAGCACCTAGAGATGGATGGTTTTGTCCTGCGGAATCTGTACCTTTTCCGCAGGAAATAGAGCTCTGGCTTTAGGTGGACATGCATGCGTAGCTGTCATATGCTCTTTGCATGACCCACATTGGCACCCAAACCATTGAGACACCCCGGCTTCTTCTCCGTCGGTTCAGGAAGGAGGATGTTCCTTTTGCTTTCCGCAATTGGACAAGCGACTGCGAAGTGACACGTTTCCTCTCCTGGAAGGCACATGAAGATGTCACAGTGACACGGGATGTCATCAATGGCTGGATTGAGAGCTACGGGAAGGATGATTGGTACCAATGGGGGATTGAGCTCAAACAAATCGGCCAAGTGGTAGGTACCATCTCCTCCCTTGAGATCAACGAGAAGACCGAATCGGTAACCATCGGGTATTGCCTTGGCCGTCCTTACTGGCACCAAGGCTACATGAGTGAAGCGCTTGGCGCCGTCATCCCCTTTTTCTTCCAGAAGGTGGGTGCGAACAGGATCATGGCGACCCATGATGTGAAAAACCCCTATTCGGGGAAGGTGATGGAAAAGTGCGGCATGCGCCTCGAGGGAACTCTTCGGGAAGGGGGTTGGAACAACCAGGGGCTATGCGACATCCACCTCTACAGCATTCTCAAGAGGGAGTTTAACGGCTGAGGGATGGCAGCACTTTCGCAAGTCCTCCCCTGCTTGTCTCCCGATAGAGGGAGGGCAGCGCCTGCCCGGTCTCCATCATCACATCAATGATATTGTCGAATGAGACACGGTGCCTTCCGTCGGAGAGAAGCGCGAAGACGCTGTTGTCGATTGCGCGCACCGCCGCCATGGCATTGCGCTCGATGCAGGGAATCTGCACCAACCCCATCATGGGGTCGCAAGTGAGGCCGAGATGGTGCTCGAGGCTCATCTCCGCGGCATATTCGATCTGGTAGATGGTTCCCCCCAGGAGATAGGTTGCTGCCGCGGCTGCCATGGCGCATGCCACTCCCACTTCCCCCTGACAACCAACTTCCGCTCCGCTGATTGACCCGTTGCTCTTCACAACATTACCGAAAACTCCCGCAACGAGAAGCGCCCGCTCGATACGGATGTCCGAGAGATGATTCTGCTGGTGAAGGTAATAGAGCACTGCGGGAAGCACTCCGCAGGAACCACAGGTGGGGGCTGTGACAATCTCCCCGCCGGATGCATTCTCCTCGCTGACCGCTAGCGCATAGCTGAGTATCTCGGCCGTGGTGCCGATGGAGCCTTTGTGCTCGTTTGCCTTCTCATGGTACTGCATGGCCTTGCGGGGAAGCTTGAGCCCTCCGGGAAGCACTCCCTCCCCCTCCAGGCCGCGGGAAATTGCACTTTTCATGACGTTCCACACTTGTGCCATGTACGACAAGATTTCCTTGGGTTCGTAGCGGAGTGCAAACTCCCAAATCTGTATCCCCTCATCATCGCACAGCGCAAGAATCTGCTTCATATGGGAGAGCGCAAGGGGATAGACTTCCTCCTTTTCCTCGTCCTTCTGCCCTTCGATGACAATCTTGCCGCCTCCGATGCTGTAATAGGTCTGGCTTGCAATCTCCTTTCCTCCGGCGTCAAACGCATGCATGGTAAGCGCATTGGGGTGAAGCGGCTTGACGACATCAGGGTACCAGGAGATGTTGATTTTCTTTTCCTTGAGGACGTCCCTGATTGCCGCATCTGTCAAATGCCCTTTGCCGGTTGCCGCCAACGAGCCGAACAAATCGACCTGGTAGGAAGCTGCATCCGGATGCAAATGGAGGAAATGGGAAGCCGCACAGCGCGGCCCCATCGTATGGCTGCTGGAGGGACCCTGCCCGATACGGTACAATTGGCGAAGCGATTCCATAGGGGTGATGGTACTCTCTTCCTGTGGAAATGACTAGAACCATAAAGGAAACGACTGCAGGTATTGCGAGACCTTTCCGTCCTGAACAAAGAAACGAAGCAAAATGCCACGCTCGACACAATAGTAGCAAGTAACCCCTTCCGTAAGGGAAATGGAGACTCCGTTCAATCCGTCATACCAGAAAGAACCTTCCCCCTCTTTCTCTGAACACCACCTTCCAGAGGGAATGGAGGAGACTGTATGCTCCACCCTCCCGCTCTTGGGAACGGTACCAGTACTGAGCGTGCCGTTGATAATGGCGGCGATGGTGGAGGAGACGGCCAAAGTGTCACCATAGGAATCCACCATCGCTTCCACCACAGGCCAATTGAGATACCTGAGATTCTCCCCCTTGCCATCCCACACCGAGAGCATGCCGTCAATCAACCTACTTTGCTTTTGCGTGAGCGTTATGCTCTTTTTGTCGGGCATCACCACCGCGGTAAACGGAAACTGGCTCTCCAGGGGATAGGCTGCGACTAGCGCAGTCTCCCCGCGGGGAACAGTAATCGTGGTCGACCGCCTCCCTCCATCAAGCCTGATCATCTCACCACTGGAAGTGACAAGACGATACGATAGACGGGTATGGGTCGCCTCCTCCCAGGGATGAAGGGAGGAAATCGCTACCTCCACCTCGCGCTGGGGACGGAGGGAGAGGGAACAGGAAGAGAGACAGAACACCAGCAGAAAAAAGATCCTCATATCCTAGAAAACCGCATTTTTCAGGATTTCTGAGAGGATTTGGAGGCGAATCTTCAAGAAGAGAGAAATCGGTCGCTCCGATGATGGAAAAGCCTTACTCGTCCAAAGTCTCATGCAACGCGAAGCATCTCATCCATCTTTCTTGTAGAATTCTACACTTATTCGATCATGAGCTCGTCAACGGTGTTGCCATATGAAATTTCACCGAACAAAATGTCCGAATCTCACCGAATGGACATAAAAATCAACCGAAACGATACGCATAGAAAAGCAGATACACTGCAGAAAGAATCAAAAACTTGAAAATGATTACACTGTCCTTTTCGGGTGAGGTTTTTCTAGAGGGATGGTCTCCTTCCTCTCCCTCATTAAGAAGTTTTCTGTGATGTGCTCCCGTGTGAAGAGCTCCTCAAGAGCCTTGCACGGCGCTTAGTCAGAGATGACTGCTAGGTGCCATGAGTGCGAAGAATGCACTGGCAATCTTCTCATTAGACAGCTCTTCACCTTGCTTGATACTTCCGAATGAATCCGAGCTCACCCCTCTTCCCTTAGCTGGAGCAGATACTCCTTGCGGTACTGCTTGAACAACTCTCGGAAGGAATCGCTCCCATAGTCCGCATAGGTCCAGGGAAGAGCGCAAAACTGGTGGTTCGCATAGATGAGGGTGGTCTCCGCGTAGATTCCCTTCTGGAGGGGAATACGGTGGGAGCGGTTCTTGGTTGTCGCAAGGATGAGGGACCCTCCGCTGAGCAGTCCCGGATCAAGATTGACCACTCTTCCTCCCTCCTGGGCGAACCTCTCCTCAATCTGGTTGGTATGGATTTTGATGTCGGCAAGACGGGAGGGATCTATCAAATCCCTGAAGAGCCAGAAATAGCGCTGGGGCTGTCCTCCCATCTCCTGGTCATAGTAGTCGGTATAGGTGAAGGGAGTACGCTCGCTCTCGAGGAGAATCGGGCCATAGAGCGCCACAAGCATGTCCCGCACCTTATCATGGAGCTGCTCCTTCGTGGAGAGCACTCCCATGACAAGGCGTACGGGAAGGTAGGGATTGATCTCGCCCATCGCTCACTCCGCGAAAAAGGTGCCGTGGAACTGCAAGTTGCCACAGACCTTCTTCAGTTCCCCGTTTGCCGCTTCCACAGCCTCAGGAGAGGGAATCTCCGACTCGACGACAAAGGAGTACTCCCATGGCTTTCCCGGAATCGGACGGCTCTCCAGTTTCTTCATGTTCATGCGGTTCTTCTCCAATACCGCAAGAACTTTGAGTAGCGTTCCCGGCTGGTCCCCGACAGTGAAAGAGAAGACAGTGCGGTTCGGCCTATGGCTGGAAAGGAACCCCCTCACATGCTCCTGACGGCAAATCACATAAAATCGCGTGTAATTCTTCGGATCGGTCTCGATGCTCTCAAAAAGGACCTCCATATGGTAATACTTCGCGGCTGGCTTGCCTGCGATGGCGGCCTTGCCGAAATCCCCCAAGGAAGCGATATGCTCCACGCTTCCCGCCGTATCGAAATAGGAGACAAGCCTTGCGTCGGGAAGATGCTTCTCAAGGAAGGCCGCGCATTGCGCCAGCCCCTGGGGATGGGAATAGACCTCCTTGATGTCGCTAAGCTTGGCCCCCGGGACGCCGATGAGGTCATGGATAATCCTCACTTGCTGCTCGCCCACTACTTTGATGTTGGGAAAACGGGTAAGCAGATCGACCGTTCCCGCAACGGTGCCACCAAGGGAGTTCTCCACCGGCACCACGCCATAGATCACCTTTCCGCCATCCACCGCTTTGAACACGTCACCGAACTCCTTGCAGGCTAGCGTCTTTGCTTGCTCTCCGAAGAGGCGGCTCACCGCAAGCTCGCTGAATGCTCCATGCACTCCCTGAAAGGCGATGGGGAGGTCCAAGTCGATGGTGGAAGATTGCGTGGCAATCTCCGTGGGAACACAAAGGTGGCTACGGGGAACCCGCTCGAGACTCTTACCCACAACCGGAGCCAATGCCTCTATGTCGCGCACAAGCTTCTCAAACTGCTCGGGATAAAGCGATTGCGGACCATCACTCAACGCTGCTTCGGGATGGTCATGAACCTCGACAATCACACCACTCGCTCCTCCTGCCACCAACGCCAATGACATGGGGTTGACCATATCGCGCACCCCTGTGGCATGGCTTGGATCACCGATGACGGGAAGATGGGTCAATTTCTGCACGACCGGGATGGCGGAGCAATCAAGCGTATTGCGGGTTGCCCTCTCGTAGGTCCGAATTCCTCTCTCGCAGAGCACGACATTGTCCGTTCCGCTGCTCATCAGGTACTCGGCGGCCATCAGCCACTCCTCGATGGTGGCCGCAAGTCCTCTCTTGAGGAGCACTGGCATGCCGGTCTTTCCGACAGCTTTCAAAAGCTCGAAGTTCTGCATGTTGCGTGCCCCAATCTGGAACATGTCGACATAGTCGCGCATCATCGCCACATCATCAGCCTTGACAATCTCGCTGGTGACCGGCATGTCGTACTTCTCCCCCGCCTCCTTCAGGTACCTTAGGCCCTCCTCCCCAAGGCCCTGGAAGGCATAGGGGCTGGTGCGGGGCTTGAAAGCTCCACCACGGAGCATGACCGCTCCCGCCTCGCGCACCGCTTTTGCGATGCGCATTACCTGATCCCTGCTCTCCACCGCGCAAGGACCGGCGATGACGACAATACGGCCTCCTCCGATGGAGACATGTTCCCCCACCTGAACAATCGTGTCCTCCCTCTTCAGTTCACGGCTTGCAAGCTTGTACGGCTTGGAGATGGGGACCACCTTGGCCACCCCGGCAAGCATCTCCACTTCCCTGATGTCGGCGCTTGCTCTTCCGACTGCGCCGAAGATGGTCTCCTCGGCTCCGACAATCTCGTGGACCTGGTACCCTTTCGAAGAAAGGTAACTCCGGATATGATGCTTCTGGTCGTCTGTGATATTGGATTTGAGTACGATAATCATGATGGTACTGACGGTAATTCGTTGACAGAGAAAAAGCAAGAGCAGGGAATATGACAATCAGAGAATGGGATGCGATGCTCAAGCGCATGCGATGCGCAGTGGAAAAAGAGGGAGGAAAACTCCCTTCCGTCTCCACGCTCGCAAAGGAAGACCACGACCCTTTCCGGGTCCTGGTGAGCACTCTCATCAGCCTTCGCACGAAAGACCAGGTCACCCTCGAGGCATCCCATAGGCTCTTTTCCATCGCATCCACTGCGAAGAAGATGGCAGAAACCAAAGAGGAGGAGATAGCCTCTGCCATCTACCCCGCAGGATTCTATCGCCGCAAGGCAATGCAAATCAAAACAATCAGCAGGATATTGGTGGACACCTACCAAGGGAAGGTGCCGGATGATGTGCATCTTCTCATGAAGCTGCCCGGAGTTGGCATCAAATGCGCAAATCTCACCCTGAACCTGGGATTTGGAATAGCCGCCCCTTGCGTGGATTGCCATGTACACCAAATAGCCAACCGTATGGGTTGGGTGAAAACAAAAAGCCCGGAGCAAACGGAAGTGGAGATACGTAACGTGATGCCCAAAAAGCATTGGATCGGAATGAACGAGCTACTTGTCACCTATGGGCAATATATCTGCACTTCCGTAAGTCCCAAATGCTCGCTATGCAGCGAGCAAGACCATTGCCCGAAGGTCGGAGTCACGAAAGCGAGATAAATCCCGAAAGGAGCGCTCTTGTCCATGCGCAAACCGTCTTTGCGTCGCAAATGCTCCCCCTTTGTATCTCTTCTTGCATCCCTTTCGGCGTAGTGTACACAACGTCGATGAACTCATCTTCGTCAAGCTGTCGGTCCATAGTGCCGACGGCCTCTGCAAAATAGAGGTGAAGCACCTCCGTGAGAATGCCGGGGGAAGGATAGATGACTCCAAGCGGAACAAGGTGGGAAGCGACCACTCCCGTCTCTTCCCTGAGTTCCCTTATCGCACCCTCCTCTGGCGTCTCGCCGGGAATCTTGTCCAGTTTCCCTGCGGGAATTTCCAGAAGATCCTGCTTCACCGCATACCGGTATTGGCGCACCAGGGGAATTCTCCCTTCATCATCGATGGCAAGTACCGCCACTGCTCCGGGATGGTGGATCTGAAGAAGCTCTTCCTGCTTCTCTCCGACAAGCGCGACCTTGTCCACCGTCACCGTATAGGATGCATCTTGGTAGAGCTCCCGAAATCCCAGTGTCTCGAACATGGACCCTTATTTGGTGGCTTCGCCACAGAAGGAGATTGTTGCGGAAAGCACCAGGAGGTTGATGAAAAGGTTCTCGACCAGGCCCAGGTAGCTGGCAAAATCGCGGGCGCTCTTGATGTCGGAAAACAGGCAGCAGAGCACAGTGACTACCCATACGGCCACCATGAAAAGCATGGAGGCTTTGACAAGCTGCTTCGGAAGCACCGGAAGCACCTTCTGGACAAGGTAGAGCGCACCGGAGAGCAGAATGAGCACACCGAAGATGGGAACCAGCGTATCACCGGCACTACCGAACCAGTTTCCAATGGAAGTGTAGAAACGACCGATGGACTGCCCACCGCTGCCTTTCCCGATTCCTTCCAGCCCCATGGCGAGCCACATGATGCCGAACATGATTTCAAAGGGATTGATTGCCTGCTTCTTCTTTGCCATAAGAATTCCTCCACTACCAAGTAGTATAGGTTTGTTTTCCTTCTGGGCGTCAAGACAGCTATGGAATCAGGAAAAGGTTATCTGCTCTTTCCTCAGCGCCTCGATGGAGGACTTGAAGATGGCAATCAATCTCCGTTCCAGCGGAGTAAAGGTCTTGCCGCTCTTGTAGGCGATGGAGTAGGTCCTGATAAATCCGTTCTCCTTGACGCGGTAGTAGTTGGGTGATTCTCCCGTCTCATCCTTTTTGCACAGGATGTCGGGCACGAAGCCGATGCCGATGCCGTTGGCGATCATGATCTTCACCGTGTCCCAGTCCAAGGTCTCATAGACGACAGGACATTTGATGGAATATGCATCCAGAAGGGGGGAGAGCAGCTTGTTGATTTTCTGCACGTTGGAGAGGGAGACGGCGCTCTGCCCGTTGATATGCTTCGCATCCAGAAACGCAATCGGATTGGAGGGAATCGCATATTGGTTGATGGGACTGTCCGGGGGAATGGCGAGAAGGATCTCCTCAATGCAAATGGGTTCATACGAGAGCCCTTCCACTTCAGGTTCCTGGGGCACGCAGCAGAAATCAAGCTCTCCGTCCAAAAGCATCTGCTCCTGCTTCTCGGAGATGATTTCCACCATCGTCAAGGTGATTCCGGGGAATCTCCTATGGATCTCCTTGAATATGGGAGGGAGGTAGTGCTTGCTGTAGAAGGGGGACATCCCCACCTTTATCTCGACCTCATCCGAGTGCAGCACCTCCTTCACCGCCAGATCGAGGTTCCGCCTTGTCTCAAGCATCTTCCTGGAATACTCGTAGACAACCTCCCCTACCTCCGAGAGCTTGAGCGGCCGGGTCGCATGCTGGAAGAGCGGAGCGCCGAATTCAGACTCAAGCTTCTGGACGCACTGGCTGAGAGCAGGTTGCGAGACATGCATGACCGTGGCGGCCTTCGAATAGTTCTTGTTCTCGCAAATGGCGCAGAAGTATTTCATCTCATAGAATTCCATTCCGTCATCCTTTATAAGTCCCACTTATAATAGCATTCAAAATGAGTATTTGAAAATTACGAAAGATGGTTTTACAACAAAGATGGGGAAAAGGCTTTACGCCTTTTCATACATACCAAAGCAAAAGGAAGGAACAATGAAAAAAGCTTTAGCTATCCTGTTGGTCTGTTCGCTTGCATTCACCCAAGTGTTTGCAAATGGCAGTTCGGAAACCGCAAGCTCCTCCGGGAAGAAGCAGTATCTCACCATGGCGGCGGTTGCATCCTCTTCCGGTCTTTTCCCGTACGTGGTCTCCATCGGGAAAGTGATCAATGAATATGTGCCGGAGTTCTCCATCACCGTATCCGAGTCCGGTGGAAACGTGGACAACACGAAGAGACTGAGAAACGGAGAGGTGAAGATCGCCAACTCCATCTCCAACACCGACTATGAGTCCTACACGGGAACGGGAACAACCTTCTCCGGCAATCCTTTCACCGACGTGAGAATCATGTGGTACTATGAGAGCACCCCGATTCAGATCATCGTCGGCAAGGACACGGGAATCGAGTCCATCTACGACCTTGACGGCAAGAAGTTCAATCCCGGTGGTACGGGAACCGCCGCCTCCGTGGTAATCCATGCCGCATTCGACGCCCTTGGCATCCATCCCAACTACTTTGAGGCGGGGCAGGCGGATGCAGGGGACGCCTATGCGAACAGGCAGATTGTCGGCACCGTAAAGACGGGATCCGCTCCCGACTCCTTTGTCATGCAGTGCGCCGCGAACAGGCCGACCAAGATGCTCAGCATCTCCGAGGAGGATATGGCGAAGATTGTGAAGGCGGTTCCCAGCATCGCCACCGGCTATGTGAAGGCAGGACAGTATGAATGGATGGACTACGACGCCTATTGCACCTCCACCTTCCAGGGCATCCAGTGCTCGCTTGATTTCACCCAGGAGCAGGGATACAAGATCATCAAGGCCATGTGGGAGGACGGAAAGTCAATCTGGCAGGCCGGATACCCGAACGGGAAGGACAATGATGTGCTCAAGATGACCCTCGAGACAGCCAAGACTCCCTTGCAGGCAGGAACTGTCCAATATCTCAAGGAGAAGGGGTACACGGTTCCCCAGAACCTCATTCCTCCCGAGTACGTCGAGAAATAAATAAGATTTTGTTATAGATGATGGCACTTCAGAAAGTGCCATCTCTCTCAATCACGGGAAAACATATGAGAAAACTGAACACCACTTGGACATGGGTTGTCCGTATTTTGTCTTTCTGTCTGGTTGCATTCCAGCTATGGACCACAGGAAGGGGGCCTTACTCCGACATCATCCAGCGAAGCATCCATCTTGCCTTCGTTCTGACGCTGCTCTTCATCATGAAGCCAGCAAGCAAGAAGATTGGCGAGAAGGAGAATGCGAAAGGAAAAGGAACCGTTCCTCTCTATGACATCGTCATGGCTGCCATCGCATGCGCTTCCTGCGTCTACCTGGTCTCCATCGCCGACCAGAACCTGATTTACGATCCTCTTCAGTGGAGAGGCCCGCTAGACAAGTTCTTCGCTGTCGCACTGGTAATCCTTATTCTGGAAGCGAGCAGGAGAAGCGTAGGCTGGACCTTCCCGATCCTTGGCATAATCTTCCTCTTTTATGCATTCCAGGGAGAAATCTTCCCTGGCGTATGGGGACACCAGAACTTCTCCTTCAACATCATCTTCCAGACGTTCTACCACAACACAAGAGGTGTCTGGGGGACCATGCTGGGACTCTCTGCGACCATGCTTGCCATGTTCGGCATCTTCGGAGCGATTCTTGCAGGCACAGGAGGAGCCGAGGTCTTCATCAGAATGGGAAGAAAGTTCACGGGCAAGTATACCGGAGGCAGCGCGAAAGTGGCATGCGTCTCCTCTTCCCTCTTCGGCATGATCAGCGGTTCGGCCATCGGCAACGTCGTGGCGACAGGCGTGTTCACCATTCCGTCGATGAAGAAGGCAGGATACCCCAACGAATGGGCGGCGACCGTTGAGGCGGTTTCCTCCACCGGAGGGCAAATCATGCCTCCGATTATGGGAGCAGCGGCCTTCATCATGGCGCAGCTTCTCGGCATAAGCTATCTGACCATCGCCAAGGCAGCCATCATTCCCGCAATCCTCTTCTACATCTCCTGCTTCGTGGCAATCCATTTCATCTCCGCCAAGCTGAACATCAAGGGAAATGACGAGAAGGTGTCGATTTCCGTTCTCGAGTACCTGGTCATCCTCGTCCCGCTAGCCATCTTCATCGCCTTCATCTGCATGGGTTACACCGTACTGGTAGGCGGGTATTGGGCCACTTGGGGCGCACTCGCCACCTATGTGGTCAGATACATGATCGAGACCAAGGGAAACCTTAGGAAGGTGGTCCAGGAGACTGCCCAGGTGGGATGCACCACCATCATGAATGGAGCATCCTCCATTGTCGACATGTGCGGAATCCTCGCCGGGTCGCAGATCACCGTTTCTCTCATCAACCTGACCGGATTCGGCGTCAAGCTCTCCGATGTGATTGTTTCCCTAGGTCAGGGAAGCCCCTTCCTCTGCCTGGTTTTCTCCATGCTTGTCTGCATCATTCTTGGCATGGGACTGCCGACAACCGCGGCCTACGTGCTTGCCGCCGCAGTGTTGGCACCACCGCTTATCACCATCGGATTCTCACCCCTTGTCGTGCATCTCTTCATCATGTACTACGCATGCCTTTCGGCCATTACTCCTCCCGTGTGCGTCGCTGTCTTCATGGCAAGCGGACTTGCGAAGGCGAACTGGCTCAAGGTGGGAGAACTGTCGTGCATGATTGCCCTTCCCGTCTTCATCATCCCGTTCACCTTCTGCTACAACGAGGCGTTGCTGCTTTCCGGGCCGGTAGTTGACGTGGTGCTTGCAATTCTCACCGCGCTCGTAGGCGTCGTCTTCATCGACATCGCCATTACCGGATACTTCAAGAGGAATGTGGGCATGTTCTCTAGAGTTGTCCTGACGGTCGCGGGAGTCCTGATGGTCATCCCTGACAACCTGGCGAGCTTCATCGGCTTTGTCGTGGGTGCCATCGCCATCTTCCTTGACATGAAACTTTCTTCCAAAGGTGGAGCACATGAAGCAGTCAGCCTTTCTTGACCATGGCCACTGGTACAAGGGGAACACCCATACCCATACCACGCTCTCCGATGGCGCGTACGAACCGGAAAGACAGATAGAGGCGTACAAGTCGCATGGGTATGACTTCCTCTCCTTCACCGACCACAATGTCATGAACATCCATAGCAAATGGAGCAATGGGGATTTCCTCATGCTCCCCGGATGGGAGAGGGACATCCTCTACGAGGCGAAAGTGAAGTGCACCCATGTGGTGGGTCTCTTTGACGCCGACACTCCCGACGGACAGGTAAAGCTTCCGCCGGGGGACAAGGAGAAGATGACAGACAGGCAGATGGTGGATGAGATGCGCTCGATGCACAACACATTCATCTCTCTTGCCCATCCCTCTTGGTCCCGGATGGAAGCGGACGAGATCCTGGCGCTGGATGAGATTGATGCGGTGGAATGCTTCAACTTCGGCACAGAGTGTCTTTGCCATGAGGGACATGCCGAATGGGCCTGGGACCTACTCCTACGACATGGACGGCATGTGAACGGTATGGCGACGGACGACACCCACAGCCATACGGAGCGCGATGACCACTTCGGTGGCTGGGTCATGGTGAATGCCCCTACGCTGACAAGGAAGGCAATCCTGGAGAATCTCAAGGCAGGCAACTATTACTCCACCATGGGGCCCACCATCAAGGATTGGGGAAGGGATGGAGACTCATTCTACATCGAATGCTCTCCCGTGGATGAAATCCATTTCATCACCTACCCCAAGCGGGGAAAGGCAAACTTTGGGAAGGATCTCACCCATATGACCTATCCGCTGAAAGGTGAAGAGAAGTATTTGCGCATAGAGATCATCGATAAAAACGGATGCAGGGCATACACCAATCCCTGGTATTTCTGATCCTGGAGGCTGTCGAAAGGCAGCCTCTTCTCGTAGCGCCAGAGCATGTCCCCTTCACAGGAATTTACATGAAAACTCCCACTATTCCGATATCCGGTGCATGCGCACCCGTTCTCGGAACAAGGCACTTCTCTGTTGACGAGTACGCTGAATACCGAGAACAATATATTCCGACATCAGGTGCAAATGCACCTGTACTCGCAATAGAGGGCAGGTATGGAAATCAAGCGCGATGTATATCTGAACAAATTGATTCGTAAAAAGAAAAATGGACTGATAAAAGTAGTGACAGGGGTAAGGAGGTGCGGAAAATCCTACCTGCTGTTTCACCTTTTCCATGCGCACCTGTCAAACAGCGGTGTACGAGAGGATCATATCATCGAAATAGCGCTCGATGACCGCAGCAACAAAGAACTGCGTGACCCTGATGCCATTTTAAAATTCATTAAAGGAAAGATTAAGGACAAGGAAGATTATTATATTATTCTTGACGAGGTCCAATATTTGGATGAATTTGAGGATGTCCTCAACAGCCTGCTGCATATTCGCAATGCGGATGTGTATGTAACGGGAAGCAACTCCAAATTTCTCTCATCTGATGTGATTACCCAGTTCCGTGGACGGGGAGACGAGATTCGTGTCTATCCTTTGCGCTTTTCCGAATACGTGTCTGCATACCAGGGTCCACAGGATGCGGCATGGGATGAGTACCTTATCTATGGTGGCCTACCGCTCATCTTGACAATGGAGGAAC